>DASTLT010000028.1:0-10658 GCA_035714625.1 Pseudonocardiaceae bacterium
CGCGATGCTCGCGCAGGCACTTTATATGCAGGGACACTACGTGGAAGCCGAAGCCGAATGCACAGTGAGCGAGACGACCACCGCTGCCGAGGACATGTGGACCCAGGTGATGTGGCGAGGGGTACGGGCAAAGATCCTCGCCCGCCAAGGGCGCGGGATCGATGCGGAGGCGCTGGCCCGGGAGGCAGTGCGCCTCGCGGAGCCGACGGACCTACTCACCATGCGCGCCGACGCACAACTCGATCTGGCTGAGGTCCTCGCCCTCACCGATCGGTTGGTGGAGGCCACGGTAACCGTCAGACAGGCGATTGCTCTGTATGAGCAGAAAGGAAACATCGTTTCGGCGCGTCGCACTCGCTCCTGGCTGGCAGCGTGGGGTCAGACGTAAGAGTGCTACAGAGACCAGTATTACAGTCAACGGAGGTGGCAGAATGGCTACTGGTGGGTCTCAGTTCGATAGGACGGCGTACTTGAAGCCTGATGGAGTTAATCTTTCCGGAACCCAAGAGCGCGCGGCGGAAGACACGCCCGTGGAGTACTTCTTGCTCGTCGTCCAAGAGGGAGCTGTTGCACGGGGGAGGGGGCGAGAGACTTCACCTTCTGCGTGGACCGGCGAGGCAATAACGCAGCAAGGCCAGCCTAGCCTCAGCGCCGGTCCGGCCCTCGCTATCGGACTTGCGGTTGTCGGCACGAACGAGCCACGCGGCTTCCAAACCTTTAGCTGGTCAGCGACGATCGAACTGACGTAACCGAGAGTAGCCCTGCTGGCTGCTCGTTTTCGCCGGGCGGCTTGTCCCGGTGACTCCTACGCGCCACCGTTCCGGCTCGGGCCGGCTTTCTCTCCGGGTGCCCTTGGCGGCCCGGCAGATGTCCGGCGTTGCCCCCGGCGGCAGGTGCTGTCTTAAGTCTGCTCGCTGATCGTGGCGAGGCGCTGCGCCGGTACCGCATCAACCCGATCTTTACCAGGAACCAACCGAAAATCGGCCGGCTCCGCTGACGATAAGCGCGTCGGCTCGATCGCACTGACGCGTCATGGAGTGTCGTCTGCGTGCGTGCGCTCGTCCCGACATCGACAGTCAGGAGGAGGAACGGAAATGGCAGACGAACGCTACGTCGTGGCCGGGGGCGGCTTCCCCCGCAGCGACAGGAGCATCACGCAACGGTTCGGCCGGCGGGGTATCGACCGTCCCGGCGGGTTCCGGCCCAAGCGGATCGCGTCGGCAGCAGCGCTCGTGCTGGCCGCGGCCGGCACGGTGGTGCTGACCGCGCCGGCCGCTGATGCGGCGCAAGCCCCCCGCTGTTTCGGAGTGCCGGCAACCATCGTCGGTACCGCAGGCAACGACACCCTGGTCGGCACCCCCGGGCGCGACGTTATCGTCGGCCTCCGCGGTAACGATGTCATCCGCGGTGCTGGCGGCAATGATCTCATCTGCGGGGGCGATGGAAACGATCTCATCAGCGGGGGCAATGGAAACGATCGCATCAGCGGGGGCAATGGAAACGACGCCCTGTTCGGCGACGCCGGTAACGACGCGCTGAACGGCGACGCCGGTAACGACGCGCTGAACGGCGGTGCCGGTAACGATGTGCTGAATGGCGGTGCCGGCAACGACACGGTGAACGGCAACGCCGGCAACGACACGCTGGTCGGCGGCGCCGGTATCGACGCGTTGTTCGGCAACGCCGGCAACGACACGCTCAACGCCCGAGACGGTGTGCGGGACCGCGCAGTGAACGGTGGTGCCGGCTTTGACCGCTGCACCACTGACCGCGTGGATCCACGGACCTCCTGCGAGGCCTGAGCACCAACCGCACTGGCCGGTCCCGGGAGTCCACGGCTCCCCGGGACCGGCCGTGGTGTGTTCGCATCGCGCTGCAACGCAGCTCACTAGACTCATGGCCGTGACCCACCCGAGCCTGCCGCTGCAGCGACCTGTCGTCCTGATCGCCGAGAAACTCGCACCATCGGTGCTGGATGTCTTCGGTGACGAGTTCGAAGTCCGCCATGTGGACGGCACTGACCGCCCGACCCTGTTCAAGGCGCTGCGCAGCGCAGACGCCCTGCTGGTGCGCTCGGCGACCCGGGTGGACGCCGAGGCGCTCGGGCACGCTCCGGTGCTGACGGTGGTCGGGCGGGCTGGGGTCGGACTGGATAACGTGGACGTCCCCGCGGCCACCCGGCGCGGGATCATGGTGGTCAACGCGCCCACCTCCAACATTGTCTCAGCCGCCGAGCACGCCGTCGCGCTGCTGCTCGCGGTGGCCCGGCGGATCCCGGCGGCCGACGCCAGCCTGCGCAGTGGGCAGTGGAAGCGCAGCGCGTTCACCGGTGTGGAGCTGTCCGGCAAGACGGTGGGGGTGGTGGGCCTGGGCAAGATCGGCCAACTGGTCGCCCAGCGATTGGCGGCTTTCAACACCGAGTTGATCGCCTACGACCCGTACGTGTCCCAGGCCCGCGCGGCCCAACTGGGTATCGAGCTGGTGCCGCTCGACGAGTTGCTGGCCCGTGCCGACGCCATCTCGGTGCACCTGCCCAAGACGCCCGAGACGCTGGGGCTGATCGGGGCTGACCAGCTCGCCAAGACCAAGCCCGGAGTCCTGATCGTCAATGCCGCCCGGGGCGGACTGGTGGACGAGCAGGCGCTGGCCGAGGCGATCCGGGACGGTCAGGTCGGCGGTGCCGGGCTCGACGTGTTCGCCACCGAGCCGTGCACCGCCAGCCCGCTGTTCGAGCTGCCGCAGGTGGTGGTGACGCCCCACCTGGGTGCCTCCACCACCGCGGCGCAGGACCGGGCCGGTACCGACGTGGCGCGCAGCGTGGCGCTGGCGCTGCGCGGCGAGTTCGTGCCCGATGCGGTGAACGTGATCAGCGGCGGGCTGGTCGGCGAGGAGGTGCGGCCCTGGCTGCCGCTGACCCAGAAGCTGGGCACCGTGCTGGCCGCGCTGACCGGTCGCCCGCCGGCCTCGGTGACCGTCGAGGTGCGGGGCGAGCTGGCCGCTGAGGAGGTCACCGTGCTGCAGCTCGCCGCGCTGCGCGGGGTGTTCGCCGGGGTGGTCGAGGACCACGTCACCTACGTCAACGCCCCCCGGTTGGCCGAGGAGCGTGGCGTGGCGGTCGGCGTGGTGACCGCCACGGAGAGCCCGAACCACCGCAGCGTGGTCAGCGTGCGGGGCGGCTTCGCCGACGGAACCGATTACTCGGTTTCCGGGTCGTTGTCCGGGCCCGCCCAGGTGGAGAAGCTGGTCGAGGTCAACGGCCGGCACTTCGACCTGCGGGCGCAGGGCGAGGCGGTCCTGATGGAGTACCCGGACCGGCCGGGAGTGATGGGCACGGTCGGCACGCTGCTCGGCGGGGCGGGCATCAACATCGAAGCCGCTCAGATCAGCCAGAACACCGCCGGCACCGACGCGATCATGATACTTCGGGTGGATCGCCCGGTTCCCCTGGAGGTGCTGGACTCGATCAGATCATCGGTGGGGGCTCGCACCATCCGCTCGATTACCCTCGGTTAACGGCGCGCTGCCAAGATTCACCCTCTGGCGTACTCCCAAGACGCGATCGACTGGGTACGTTCCCTCGAACGAGGCTCAGATTGGCGCTGTAAGGCACGGTGCCCCGCTGGGGGACCCCATTCATCGGGTTTGCCGGGTGACTTCCTGCGTGGATGCCCGGCCCACAGCACAGTCACGGACCGCCTCGGGTAAGGGCGTACGAGGTGGGTGGCATCCCGACCAGGGGACTGCTGGCCCGGGGACGGCGCGGGTGGGTGGTTGCCGTGCTGGCGATCACGGTGACGGCCGCTGGCACGGCCTCGACCGCCGCCCTCGGTCAACCCGGACAGCCCGAGCTCGCACCCGGACTGCCGCTGGCTGCCGGGTTGTCGCCGCAGATCAACATCAGTCCCCGGCTGCGCACCGAGCAGGGGCCGGTGACCGTCTTCGTCGAGCTCACCCAGACCCCGGCCGCGGACGCCTATCAGGCCGAGCGCCAGGCCGGGCGGCCCGCACCGGCCGCGGCCGAGGCCGCCACCGCCGCCAGGACCCGGGTGGCGCAGGCGGCCGACCGGGTACTGCGCGCGCTGCGCAGCAGGGACGCCACCGCCACCGAGCTATTCCGCACGGTCAACGCGGTGCCGGGGCTGGTGGTGACCGCCGACGCCGCGCACATCCGCGAGCTCGCGGACTCCTCCGACGTCCGCTCGGTGCACAAGCTCGTGCCCAAGACCGCCACGAACGCTGGCGCCGTCCAGCTCACCCACACCTTGCGCGCCTGGCAGCAGACCGGGCGGTTCGGCGACGGCGTGCGGATCGGGATCATCGACGACGGGATCGACTACACGCATGCCGACTTCGGTGGTCCTGGCACCAGGCGGGCCTACACCGCGATCGACCGCACCAAGATCGACCCCAGTTACTTCCCCACGGCCAAGGTGGTCGGCGGCACCGACTTCGCCGGAGATGACTACGACGCCAGCGGCGCCGGCGGGCCGGACGCGCTCATCCCCCGGCCCGACCCCAACCCGCTGACCTGTGGGGAGCATGGCACTCACGTCGCCGGATCGGCGGCCGGGTTCGGGGTCGACGCCCGCGGCGGCACCTTCCGCGGCGACTACCAGAAGCTGGACCCGGGCGCGCTGAACGCGATGCGGATCGGACCCGGCACCGCCCCCCGGGCCCTGCTCTACGCGCTGAAGGTGTTCGGCTGCGCCGGCGCGACCAACCTGGTCTCCCAGGCGCTGGACTGGGCGCTGGACCCGAACGGGGACGGCGACTTCTCCGACCGGCTCGACCTGGTGAACCTGTCGCTGGGCTCGGACTACGGGGCTCCGGACGACCCGGACAGCCTGTTTGTGCGCAAGCTCGCCCAGCACGGGGTGCTGTCGGTGATCTCGGCCGGCAACGGCGGTGACATCTACGACATCGGCGGATCACCGGGCAACACCCCGGAGGCACTGACCGTGGCCAGCAGCCGCGACGCCTCGGTCCTGCGGGACGGCGTCGAGGTGACCGCGCCCGGCGGGGTCGCCGGCACCAAGGGGGGCCAGTACAGCCAGGACTTCACCGGCTACGACAGCCTGGACCGGACCGCCGCGGTGGTGGCGTTGGCCGATCCGGCCAACGCCGACGGCTGCCAGCCCTACACCGGCACCGACGCCGCTGCGGTGGCGGGCAAGCACGTCTGGCTGGAATGGGATGACAACGAGGCCACCCGGCGCTGCGGCTCTACGGCACGGGCGGACAACGCGCAGGCCGCCGGGGCCGCCGGAGTGCTGCTCAGCTCGGGCATCGAGCAGTTCGTCGCCGGCATCGCCGGCAACGAGGGCATCCCGATGTTCCAGTTCACCGCTACCGCCACCGCCGCCTTGCGCCCCGCGCTGACGGCCGGGACGCTGCGCGTGCGGATGGCCGGAGCGTTGCGGGCGGCGGTGCCGCTGAGCTATCCGGGGCTGACCGACACCCTGAGCGAGTTCAGCTCGCGTGACGTGCGCGCCCCGGCGGTGAAGCCCGACGTGGCCGCTCCCGGCGACACCATCGCCTCGGCGCTGGCTCGCAGCGGCTCGAGCCCGCTGGTGATCAGCGGGACGTCGATGGCCGCCCCGCATGCCACCGGGATCGCGGCGCTGGTCCACCAGGCGCATCCGGACTGGAGCGTGGCGGAGGTCAAGGCCGCGGTGATGAACACCGCGGGCGCGGACATCCATGCCCAGGAGGGCGGCCGCGGGCCGGTGTACGGCCCGAACCGGGTCGGGGCCGGCCGGGTCGATGCCGCCGCCGCGGTGGGTACCCAGGTGCTGGCGATGGCCGAGGACAAGCACGGTGCGGTCAGCGTCAACTTCGGTGTCGTCCAGGCCGCCCGCCCGCTCACCCTGACCAAGGTGATCAACGTAGTGAACAAGGGCCGGACCGCGATCCGGTACACCGCGGCCTACCAGCCGATCACCACGGTGCCCGGGGTCGGCTACGAGCTCTCCACCGGGTCGCTTGTGGTCCCCCCGGGCGGTGTCGCCCGGCTGACCGTGCGGCTGCGCATCGACGACCCGTCGGCACTGCGCAAGACCGCCGATCCGACCATAGAGAAGATCCAGCTCGGCAAGGCTCGGCAGTTCCTCGCCGACGCCTCCGGCCGGGTCGTGCTGACCCCGGCCGGGTCGGGTGCGGCGGCGTTGCGCGTTCCGGTCTACGCCGCCCCCAAGCCGGTCGCCGACATCGCCGCGCCGGACCAGGTGCAGTTCCACGGCACCGACCGGGCGGCCGTGCTCACCCTGTCCGGTCGCGGGCTCGACCAGGGCAGCGGGGCCGCCGCCTACCGTTCGCTGATCAGCGTGTTGCAGTTGCGGGCGGAAAGCCCGCGGCTGCCGCGGTGCACCCCGTTGCTCACCGTCGACTGCGTGCCCAACGACACCGCCCGAGGCGGCGACATCCGGTACGTCGGGGTGGCCAGCACCGTGCCGCTGGCGCGGCAGCAGGGCAGGCCCGCCGACGCCCTGCTCGCCTTCGGCATCACCACCTGGGGCGACTGGTACAACCTCGGCGGCAACACCATCCCGTTCGTCGACATCGACACCACCGGGGACTCGATCCCCGATTTCGAGGTGTTCGTGACCAAGCCGGAAGACACCGACCTGCTCGTCGCGGCGACGATCGACCTGCGGGTGCCGGACCTGCCCGTGGTGGCGATGCTGCCGGTCAACGGCCAGTTCGGCGACGTGGACACCGGCGTGTTCGACACCAACGTCGTGCTGCTGCCGGTCTCGCTGGCCGCCCTGGGGATCAATCCTGCGGCCGTGACCGCGCCGATCAGCTACACCGCAGGAGTGGCCGGGTTCTACACCGGCCCCGGCGACACTGACACTGTGATCGACTCCATCGGTCCGCAGTTCATCGACGCCGTACGACCGGCGCTGTGGGCGCAGGGCGCCGGCGGTCCGGCGCTGACCTACCTGGCCCGCCCGGGGACGACGCTGATGATCCATCGTGATCCCACAGCCGACCCGCTCGGTCTGGTGACCGCGCGGCTGCTCGTGCTGCACCTGCACAACGCGGCCGGGGACCGGGTGCAACTGGTCCGGGCATCCGCTGTGCTCCCGGTCATCGGACCCGCCGTTCCGGCCCCACCTGCCGGGGTCCCATAGCGCGACCGGGCAGGTCGGGCCATGCTGGGCGGCAGGTGCCACCCCGCCCAGGGGTCGCCCGTTCGCGTGTCCATCACGCGGTGCTCCCCATGGCTACCGGTAGCCTTCCCGCGACGGAGGGTCCCACAGCCGGGGCCCAGGCTTTGGAGGTGGCTCATGCGGCTCGCTGTGATCCCCGGTGACGGGATCGGTCCGGAGGTGATTGGCGAGGCGCTCAAGGTTCTGGACGAGGTGGCTCCCGACGTCGAGAGCACAACCTACGACCTGGGGGCCGCCCGGTGGCATTCCACCGGGGAGCTGCTGCCCGAGTCGGTGCTCACCGAGCTCCGCCAGCACGACGCCATCCTGCTCGGGGCGGTAGGAGATCCCTCGGTACCCAGCGGCATCCTGGAGCGTGGGTTGCTGCTGCGGCTGCGATTCGAGCTTGACCATCATGTGAACCTGCGGCCCGCTCGGCTCTATCCAGGGGTGCGCAGCCCGCTCGCCGAACCCGGAACCATCGACATGGTGGTGGTCCGGGAAGGCACCGAGGGGCCCTACGCGGGCAACGGCGGCCTGCTGCGCAAGGACACCCCGCACGAGATCGCCACCGAGGTCAGCCTGAACACCGCCTACGGGATCGAGCGTGTCGTGCGCGATGCGTTCACCCGCGCGTCGGCCCGGCCCCGCAAGCACCTGACCCTGGTGCACAAGACGAACGTGCTCTCGCACGCCGGCTCGCTGTGGTCGCGGATCGTGGAGGAGCTGTCGTTACAGCACCCGGAGGTCGCCGTGGCTTACCAGCACGTCGACGCTGCGACCATTCACCTGGTCACCGACCCCGGCCGATTTGACGTGATCGTCACCGACAACCTGTTCGGCGATATTCTCACCGACCTCGCGGCGGCGGTCACCGGCGGCATCGGCCTGGCGGCCAGTGGCAACCTGGACGTGACTCGCCGAAACCCCAGCATGTTCGAGCCGGTGCACGGCTCGGCGCCGGATATCGCCGGTCAGGGCATCGCGGACCCCACTGCGGCGGTGCTGTCGGTCGGGTTGTTGCTCGCCCACCTGGGCATGGAAGAAGCGTCCCGCCGAATCGAGGCCGCAGCGGCCTTCGACCTGGCCACCCGCGACCACGCCAACCCGGGCGGGACCCAGGCCATCGGGGACCGGCTGGCCGCCCTGGTCTCCTCCCGGGCCGGCATCGAGCGCGCCGGCCTGTAGCGCCGGCGCCGGGAGGGGATCCCTGTACGGGACGACGACGCCGGCTCCGGCTCCGGACCCCCGGAGATCGACACCACCGTGGCGCATTCGGCCCGGCTGTGGAAGTACCTGCTGGGCGGCAAGGACAACTACCCGGTCGACCGGGAGGCAGCCCAGGTCGCGCTGTCCTTGATGCCGGACCTGGTTAACGCCGCCCGCGCCGACCGAGCCTTCCTGGTCCGGGCTGTCCGGTACCTGGCTGGGGAGGTCGGGATCCGCCAGTTCCTCGACATCGGCACCGGCCTGCCCACCGCCAACAACACCCACGAGGTGGCTCAGGCCACCGCCCCGGAGTGCCGCATCGTCTACGTCGACAACGACCCGCTGATCCTCGCGCACGCCCGTGCCCTGCTCACCAGCACCCCGCAAGGTGCCACCGACTACATCCACGCCGACCTGCGGGACCCCGACACCATCCTGCGGGAGGCCGCCGGCACCCTGGACTTCACCCAGCCTGTTGCGCTGATGCTGCTGGGGATCGTGAACTTCGTCATCGACGACGGCGAGGCATACGCGATTGTGGACCGGCTGCTGGACGCCCTGCCGTCGGGGAGCTACCTGGTCATGACGCACCCCACCGACGACATCCGCGGCGAAGCGGTGCGAGAGTCCATGCGACTGTGGAACGAGAGCGGGTCGGCCCCGATCACGGCCCGCAGCCGGGATCAGATCACCCGGTTCTTCGACCGCTTGGAGCTGCTGGCGCCCGGCGTGGTGTCGTCGTCGCTGTGGCGACCTGATCCCAACGAGATCGGTTCCCCGGTCGAGGTGGTCGAATTCTGCGGCGTCGGCCGCAAGCCCGACCGGTAGCGGCTGCGGGGCGGCATCCTCACCCTCAACATCGTGCTCGGCATGACGGTCCGTTCCACCAGCGGCATGACCAGCGCCAACCTCGCCCTGGACGAGGGGTGGTTCGAGCGCCCCGTTCACGTAGGCGACACCCTGCGGGCCGCACCCCTTGATCAACTTTCGCTGATCGCAGACCTGTTCGGAAGATGACGACTCATGACCGACAAGCCTTTCCCGCTCGACCTGCGCGAGTGGGTCGCCACCAACCTGCCTGGCCTGGACGAGGTCACCGACGTGTCCTGGCCTCGGGGCGGCTCCCGGGTCTGGCGTGTGGCCGCCGGCCCGACCGCGGCCTTCGTCAAGCTCAGCCCGACCGCACTCGACTTCGACCGTGAGGTCGTCGGCTACGCCTACGCCGCGCGGATCCTGGCCGAGCACGAGGCGCCCCGGCTCCTGGCCGCGGACCCCGGCCTGCGGGTGATCATGAGCTCGCCGCTGCCGGGGAACGTCGTGCGGGGCCTGTCCCTGGAGCGGGAGGTGGAGCTGCGTGTGCACGAGAACGCGGGCCGGCTGCTGCGCCGCTGGCACGACCAGTCCGACCCGGCCTCGGAGCAGGACCGCGAGACCGTGCGCGCGGCGATGCGGGAGCAGGCCCGCGAGGCCGCCGTCGGTCTGGAGAGCACCGCCGAGCACCTGAGCGCCGAGCAGCGCGCCCTGGTGCAGGCCGCGTCCCGGGAGCTGCCGGAGCTGGCCGAGCCGCTGCCGCTGGTCTACCAGCACGGCGACTACTCCACCCGCAATTGGCTGTGGGACGCCGAGAGCGGCCACCACGGGCTGATCGACTTCGCGGGGGCCCACCACGGCAACGCCGTCGAGGAGTTCGTGTGGCTGTGCGGCGCGGTCTGGGCGACCCGCCCCGATCTCCAGGCGGCCTACCTGGCCGGATACGGCCGGCCGCTGTCGGGCACGGAGCAGCGGCTGCTGCGGCTGCTGACCGTGCGGCTCGGTGTCTCCTACCTGAACACGGGCCTGGTCAAGCAGCGGGGGGCCTCGTCGAGCGCGGCCACCTGGTCCTGGACCGGATGACCCACGAGTACCGGTAGCCGCGCCGGGCAGCCGGCTCAGTCGGTTGCCGCCCGCCCCGCCGCACCTCACCCCCTGCGTGCCGCTGCGCCACCACCGATCCGGTCCGCTCGCTCGATGAAGGGAAATGACCATGGCTGTTCGGCCCGGCATACCCGGCGTCCCCCACGGGCACCGCGCCCCCTCGGGCTCGGGGCGCGTGGAATGGGGATGCGCACCCGAGGAGGTGCACCACGCCGTCGAAGCCCTGACCGGCCCGGTCTACGCCACCGCGACCGCGCCGGCCGGGATGAACGCGCAGTTCGCGGCCACGCTCGACGTCCCGGCCGGGAAGATGTTCCTCAAGGCGATGCCGCGGGCACACCCGAGTACGTTCGCCCTGGCGAACGAGGCGCGCATCGCGCCGAG
>DASTLT010000029.1:0-40228 GCA_035714625.1 Pseudonocardiaceae bacterium
CGTAACGCTTGATCCATTTATCCACCGTCGGCCGCGTCGTCCTCAATGTCGCAGCAATCTCACTCTTCCGTCGACCCTCGCCATACCAGAGCACGATCTGAGCCCTCGACGAGACCGACCCGTCATACCCATCTGACTTGAGTACAGCGAGAAGCTCGGCGCGATCCTGTTCAGAGAGTTTCATGGAACATATTATCCACATCCGGCATAGGGATGTAAAGATCTACGTTTTATGAGACACTAGCCCGGATCGCTATCAGAGTCATTCTCCATGGCGAGTACGAAGTTGCGCACGTAGTTCAGCGCCAGTTCCTCGCGGTCGGTCGGGTGCGGGGCCCAGGGGAGCGCTTCGCCCGCGTAGCTCAGCAACTGATCCTGGCTGAGTCGCGAGAGGATGACCTTGGCGAGCTCAGGGACGTCAAGGTCGGGGCGCTGCCGCCGGGCGAGCACATACTGAGTTGCCAGGTCATCGTCGTGATCGTCGACGCTCATGTTCGCTCTCCTTCGGCCGCATCCAGTGTGACGGCAGGTCGTGGCGGCGCGCGAGCAGGTCAGTGCCCAGCAGGGGCGGTCGCCAAGGCAGGAGAGTCCTTCGAGACGATGAGGCGGTGACGCGCGTGCCGCACCCCATCGAGGTCGAGTCCTACCGGATCCTGCGGTCCCAGGTAGACACCGCGACGCTGGCACCGTTGACCCGGGCGGTCACCGAGCGAGTGATCCACACTAGCGCGGACCTCGACTATGCCACCGACCTGGTGTGCGACGAGGACGCACTGCACGCCGGGGCGCAGGCGCTGTCCGCCGGGGCGCCGCTGGTGGTCGACGTCCGGATGCTTGCCGCCGGTCTCACGTCGCGGGAAGCGGTGGTCGCGCTCGATCTCGCCGTGCCGTCATCGGGCGGGCTGACCCGGACCGCGGCGGGGATCCGGGTGGCCGCCACCGAGTACCCCGAGGGTGCGGTCTGGGCGGTGGGCAACGCCCCGACGGCGTTGCGTGAGCTGATCCGCCTCGCGGTGACAGGTGCGCTGCGGCCCGCGCTGGTCGTCGGGTTGCCGGTGGGGTTCGTGGATGCTGCCGCCGCCAAAGCGGCGTTGCGTGCGTCGGGTTTACCTGCGCTGTCCAACCGCAGCGCCAAGGGCGGCACCGCGGTCGCCGCAGCGGCGGTGAACGCGCTGCTCTACCTGGAGCGATCCCGGTGAACCCCTACCTGGTCGGGCTGGACCTGGCTGGGCGGCGGGTCGTGATGGTCGGTGCGGGCACGGTCGCCCAGCGGCGGCTGCCCCGGCTGGTCGCCGCAGGCGCCGACGTGCTGCTCGTCGCCCCGCAGGCCACCCCGGCGGTGGAAGCGATGGCCACTGCGGGCGAGGTGCGGTGGGAGGCACGAGGTTACGCCGAGGGCGACCTGGAAGGTGCCTGGTACGCCATGGCGTGCACCGCTGACCCGGCAGTTAACGCGACGGTGGCCGCCGAGGCGCAACAGCGGCGGGTGTTCTGCGTGCGAGCTGACGACGCGACCGGCGGTACCGCCGTCACCGCAGCTACCGGGGTCCACGAAGGGCTGCTGATCGGGGTGCTCGCCGGGCGCCGCCCGCGCCGCTCCGCCGCCGTCCGGGACGCACTGATCGAGGCCTTGCACACCGGCGTGGTGGACGATGCCCCGGACGCCGAGGAGCGTGCCGTGACCCCAGGGGTGGCGCTGGTCGGTGCGGGACCCGGGGACCCCGATCTGATCACCGTGCGGGGCCGGCGGCTGCTGGCCCGGGCCGACGTCGTGGTCGCCGACCGGCTGGCGCCACGGGAGCTGCTCGACGAGCTCGGCGCGCATGTCACGGTGATCGACGCGGCCAAGGTGCCCTATGGCCGCGCGATGGCCCAGGAACACATCAACGCCACCCTCGTCGAGCAGGCCCGGGCCGGCCGGTTCGTCGTGCGCCTCAAAGGTGGCGACCCTTACGTCTTCGGGCGGGGGTTTGAGGAGGCGCTGGCCTGCGCCGCCGCCGGAGTGCCGGTGACCGTGGTCCCCGGCATCTCCAGCGCCATCGCGGTCCCCGCCGTGGCGGGGATCCCGGTCACCCATCGCGGCGTGACCCACGAGTTCGTCGTCGTCTCCGGCCACGTCGCGCCGGACGACCCCACCTCGCTGGTGGACTGGCCGGCACTCGGGCGGCTGCGCGGCACCCTGGTGCTGCTCATGGCGGTCGAGCGGATTGGTGTGTTTGCCGATGCCCTGGTCACGCATGGACGCCCGCCGGACACGCCGGTCGCCGTCATCGCCGACGGCACCCTGCGCACCCAGCGCACCCTGCGCTCCACCCTGCAGGCGGTGGCTGCGGATGTCGGCGCTGCCGGGATCCGCCCACCCGCGATCGTCGTGGTGGGCCACGTCGTGGCCGTGAGTGCGGAGCAGTGTTCCAGCACCTAATGCCACTCACGACCAACCTGGAGTAACCGGGCGTGCAGGGCTTCGGCGTCCGCGAGCTGCGGCGGCAGGCCGCGGGCAGTGAACCAGTCGGACACGATGCGGACATCCCGGGCGAGGAACGTTGGCCCCTGCGGGTTGGCCACCAGGTCCACCACCTGCGGCAGGTCAATGAGCACCAGCCGCCCGCGGTGCACCAGCAGGTTGAACGGGGAGAGATCGCCGTGCACCAGCCCCTCGCCGACGAGCAGCAGCAGCGCGGCCACCATCTGGTCCCACAGCTCGCGCAGCATCGCGGGGCCCGGTCGTAGCTGCGCCAGCCGGGGGGCCGCCGACCCGTCCGGCTCCTCGAGGTACTCCAGCAGCAGCTCGGTGCCATGCAGTTGCACCGGGTAGGGCACCGGGGCGCCGAGCTGCCAGAGCCGGCCGAGCGCGGCGAACTCCGCGGCCGCCCACTGCCCGGACAGCAGGTCCCGGCCGAAGGCGGTGCGCCGGGCCATCGCCCTGGTCTCCCGGGAGCGGCGCACCCGCCGTCCCTCCAGATAGGCGGCGTCGCGGTGGAACATCCGGTGCTCGGCGCTGCGGTAGCGCTTGGCGGCGAGCAGGCAGGACTGGGACGTGCCCGGGACCCCGCGCTCCAGCAGGTGCACATCAGCTTCCTTGCCAGTCTTGAGCAGGCCCAGCTCGGTGTCCACCGCGGCCAGCTCGGTGATCACCCAGGGCGGGTGGGGCGTAGGGCCGTGCTGGGCAACATCCCAGGTGGACCACCGGTCCCCGGTGGTCGGAAGGTCGTCGGGTGGCGATTCTGGGGTGGGGCGGGGTGCGGGGGGCAGGTCGTCCTCGTCGTCGAAACGGCGGCGCCGGGCACGGACGGGGGGATCATCGAAGCGGCTGCGCCGCACGGGCAACCGGTCATGCTTGGGCACTGGAGAGTTCTCCTGAGGGTGGGGCCACCCCAGGAGCTGTTCAGCAGACGGGGTGGGGGAAGGTGGCGGGAGGGAGGAACGGCACGCCGTAAACAGCCATGCCAGGCCACCTCCTCTCATCGGTGCGGGCCCACCATCCGGGCACCTGCTCTCGTGATGTCGTGCTGTGCAGCCTGGTCTGCGCCGAGGAGTGCCCGCAACCGATTTTCCAAGGCCGGCGGGGCCAGGCGTGGCATCCGAGGGGGATCAGCGGAACGTGACCGAGCGATACCCTCGATCGGGTGATCGCCTTGGCGTGGTAGTGCGAGCGTGCGGTGGGTACTCTGACCCGACCCGGGGCGCGAGGCGTCGGGGCTGCCAGGACTGCCCGGTCAGTCCGAGGGAGCTGTGTGGCGCAGAGGGTGTGGGGCACCCACCTCGCACCACGATTTTGTCCTTGTCCGCCATTCGATGATGAGCACCGTGCTCTGGCTGTCCGGGCAGCCTGTTGAGGAGCAACGCGTGCCCGCATCGCGCCGTCGTCGAATGATTGCTGCCCGCTGCCGTGTCACCGGTGAGCCCAAGTCCCTGGTCGCTCCGTTGGTGGGGCGGGACGGCTCCCATGGGTTGGACAACTGCACCGCGGAGCAGCGTCGTTTCCGGGCCGAGTTGGCGCTTTTCCTGCTCAACCCAGCCGCGGAGGTGTGGAGCGTGCTCACCCATCCCGTGGCCGCCCAGCAGGTGTGGTCGGCATGGACTGCGGTGGACCGGTTCCTGCCCTATCCCGAGACGCTGGTGATCACGACCAACTTCCCGGACGTGCTGCGACGAGCACTGATCGGTTCTGCAGACAACCCCACAGCGGGCCTGCCCGGCCTGCGCTGCGACCCTGCCGCTCCGGTATTCGTGCATCTTCCGACGGGGGCAACCCTGCGGGTGCACAGCCCTGCCGCGTCGTCACTCACCGCGCAACCATCGTTGTGGGGTCGGGCAGCCACTGGCCAGACGTTTCATCCCCTCACCCTGCACGAGCGCCGGATACTCAAGTATCTCCCCTCGATGACCTCCGATGCCGAGCGGCTCCTAGCCGCGCTCCTGATCCGGCTGCCGCTCATCGACGAGCATTGTCGTACCCAGCCCATTTCCCGTTTCCGCGACGCCGGGAGCCAGTTTCTGTGGGGACGCGGTCGTTCATGGCGCTTCCGGTGGGACGGGCCCGCCGCTGCATACGAGATCGCAGACGTACTCACCGATCCGCTCCTCGGCTTGGCGGACACGATGGCGGTGCTGCGGCCCGGGAGTCCGCCAGTCGTTCGTCACGGTTCAGCGGAACTGATCCTGTAGAAGTGCCAGCGGTCAGCGCGGCGGTGAGCCGGGCGGCGCGCAGACCGGCCCGGCCTGGTAAGGGCAGCCGGAGCGTCATCGGGCGCTGCTCGGCCCAGGGGATATGCAGGTGCGGGGGCGCCGGGTAGGTGGGGGCATCCGGGTGCTGGGGTGTGGCAGGTTCAGCAGGGCCCGCAGCGCCCACTGCGGCGGACCTTCATAAGCCCACACCACAGCCTTGGGCACGAAGATGTCGCCATTGCCCTGTTTGGGGATCCTGGCTGCGGTGATCCAGTCAAAGCTGGGGATGGGGACCAGATCGACATGATGGGCCCATTTCGTAGCTAGGTGATGATTATGCGGCGGCCATGGTGGCAGTGCGCATCGGTACGCCGTTGGACAACGTGCGGATCGTGCGGATAACGGGACCAGGATGAATGACTCCCCGCATTGAGCGCACCGGCACGGGGGCGTAACTGGGACACGTCCGGCGTCGGGCCGGGGCAACCCCGGGCAACCCTTGGACTGGCGTCCACCCGCTTGGCCGAGGTAGGCACAGGACGTGGTCTTCGATGCGCTGGATCTCAACCTGTCGGACTTCAATGCACTGAACGTGGACGCGCTGCGGGCGCGCCGCACGGCCAAGTGGTCCCACTACCCGCCCGACGTGCTGCCGGCCTGGGTGGCGGAGATGGACTTCCCGCTGGCCCCCGCGGTGCTCGGTGCCGTGCGCCGGGTGCTGGAGGCCCACGATCTCGGCTACCCGGAGCCGGCCGGCCTGGCCGAGGCGTTCGCCGGCTGGGCGGCCAAGCATCAGGACTGGCGGCCCGACCCGGCGCTGGCCTGTCCGGTCGCCGACGTGATGGCCGGCATCGAGGCGGCGCTGCGGGTGCTCACCGAGCCGGGCGACGGGGTGGTGCTGCTCACCCCCTCCTACCCGCCGTTCTTCCTGCTGCTCGACCAGCTTCGCCGCATCGCGGTGCCGTGGCCGCTGCTGGACCGGCCCGGACGCTGGGAGCTGGACCTGCAACTGCTGGACGACGCCCTACGAGACAATGCGCGGATAGTGCTGCTGTGCCACCCGCACAACCCCACCGGCCGGCTGCTCACCCCGACCGAGCTACGGGCCATCGCCGAGATTGTCGATGCCCGCGGCGCCCACGTGATCTCCGACGAGGTGCATGCCCCACTGCTCGCCAGTGCCGCCAGCTTCACCCCGTACGCCGCCAGCGGACCACTCGCCGCGGCCCACGCCGTGACCGTCACCAGCATCTCCAAGGGCTGGAACGTGCCCGGGCTGAAGTGTGCGCTGCTGCAGGCACAGCCACGCACCGGCTGGGTCACGGCGGCGGTGCCGCACTACGAGAAGCTGCGCGCCTCGGTGCCCGGCCTCGCCGCCAGCATCGCCGCCTGGACCGACGACGGCGGCTGGCTCGCCGCGTTGCGGGTCCATCTGGACCGGACCCGGGCCGAGGTGGCCCACTGGGTGCGGCGCACTCCCGGCGCGCGGGCGCACCCCGGGCAGGCCGGTTACCTGGCCTGGCTGGACCTGCGTGACACCGGACTGGGTGACGACCCGGCCGCCGCGCTGCTCGACCGGGGCCGGCTCGCGGTGAGCCCTGGACACAACTTTGCCCTGCCCGCCGAGCAGGGCATGGGGCGGGTCCGGCTCAACCACGGCACCTCACTGCCGCTGCTGCGCGAGGCGCTACGCCGCATCGACCACACGATCAGCAACCAGTGCCCACCTGACTGATTAGTGAATCTGGTGATCCTCCCACCATTGTTTCCAGATTGTCAGGTACTTCGGCTCATCGGTCCGGTACCGATCGAAGGCCGGCCCGCCGTCGTCCACATCAGGGTTCAACTCGGCCAGGGCCAGGACCATCTGGTAGCGGACGGCCTGCATGGGATGATCGAGTAACTCGACCAGCGTGGGTACCAGGTCACGAGCAGCCAGGCGGCGGAGCGCGGTGGACGCGGCGAAGGCGAGGTCAGGTTCCGCAAGAGACAGGATCGGCCTCAACAGTGGGGCTGCCGCCGTGTCCCGTAACTCTGCCACCAGCGGCACCAGCAACGGAAGAAACGCTTGGGCGTCCGGTGATGGCGACGAAAACAGCATGGGTACCTCGGCTAGTACCTCAGTCTTTCCGTCACCGAGGGCAATGGTCACCCAGGCGGTGCGCCGCGCCGGGTCTGCTATGCCGAGCTGGTCGAGCAGCGAGGGGTCGGCGTCGTCGGGCAACGCGATCCTGGCCACTACAGCGTCCATCATCATCCCGAGCGGAGAGGCTGGCGTGGTCGAAACGACCTGCTCGAGTTCATGACGGACGGCGGCGGGCGCGTCCCACTGAGGGGAGGGCGGGACCAGATCAGGCCGCGTCCGCAACGGCTTGCCGGTCGGATCCACAGGGACGTAACCCCCATCGCCACGGCGCAAGAAGAGCAGCAAGGTGTCCTCGACTGACAAGCTCAACCAGGGGCGTGAGGGCACCTTCCCGCGAAGGAAGTACACCGGGACGGAGGCCTCGGCGCGGCCGGCCAACACCCGCAGGACGCTCGCCTCGGCGACCTGCACCCCGTCGCGCTCGGGATCAGCTGCTGCGCTGACGAGCGTGACAGGTTGGGACGAAGGCTGCACCGTCGTCACGGTGGCAGCCACGATGAGGTCCGCCTCGGCCAGCTCGGCCACCACGTCCCAGACCGGAAGTGGCCCCGCCTGGCCCCTGGCCACCCCCGTCACGCGTGCGCGCCGCGGTCTTGGAAGAACTGCCAGGTCACGCTGAGTGCCCTTCGTCCCACGCCGGTCGTGGTAGATCCCACCTGCCAGTGGCCGGCGAAGTGTTCCACCAGCGCACCGCCGGAAGCGATGATAGGGGGATTGAGTACGGGCGGTGTCCCGTCGGTAATGCCAACCTGGTCGTTCCAGTTGGCCGGGTTCACGACCGCGGACCCTTCCGTGGGTGGGAACGTCGGCCAGTTGGTCCCGGCGAAGTCGGCGATAGGTGGTTTGTCATCCCACTGTTCGTTGATCGGCACGTTCCTGGGCAACGTCGTCGCAAACTGATCCTGGATGCTGTAGCTGATCCGGCTCAGGAAGCTCGTAGGCGCATTGTTCGTGGTCGTCGTCCCGAGTCGCGTCATCGAAGTCGGAGCACGCACCGTCATCCTGATGCTCGCAGAGCCCGTCGCACCGCCTGTGCCAGTGAAGTTGACCCGCACCTGGACGTCATTGAGGCTGCCACTCGGAGCCTTGCTCCGGATGACCGGCCTTGGGCCGGTGAACGTGGTCGCGCCGCTGAAGTCGGCTGCGCCCGAACCACCGACAATCGTCCAGGTGAAGGTGCCAGCGGCACCTGCGGCGGTTGCCTGAAGGGTTTGCTGCGTGGGGTAGCTAGCGGGCGACTGACCGTCAAACCACCACAGTTCGGTGTTACCCGACGCGGTTGAGATGGTCACCGGTGTCACCGTCGGCGTCGGGCCCGGTCCGGGGCCCGGTCCGGGTCCAGGGCCAGCGCCGCGCTTGTCCAGCGCGTCCATGGTGATAGGTCCGACGATCCCGTCGACGGAGAGGCTCGACGCGGACTGAAAATTCTCTACTGCTTTCTTCGTCTCGGATTTGAATTTGCCGTCAGCCCCGAAGCGCGGCAGTGGGAAGCCGAAATCGATCAGTGCCTGTTGGACCTTGGTCACGTGGGCTCCGGTGGCGCCAAAGCGGAGAAGCCGCTCGCCGTCGAACACGGCTTCGAGCTGACCGTCGGAGGCGAAGCGGGGCGACGTGAGGTCGTGACCGTCGCCAATCGTGCGCTGCAGCGAGGGGGGGCCTGCCACGGTGCGGGGAGTGTCACCGGCCTCTTCGATGTCTGCGGTCTCCCCTGCCGGCAGCGGACCCGCGCGCAGTCGAGGTAGGGACGTCGCGGCGTCCTCGATCAACCGCTGGATTGCCGTGTTGCCCCCGGTCTGTTGACGGTTCACCCGAGGCCGCCGGGCGCGCAGCAACCGTGTGACGGCCGCGTTGCCGGCGCTGCGCTGAAGCGCGAGGACCGAGCCGGGGTTGATGCGCCGCACAGCGCCGGAATTCGCCGCCTGTATCGCGCCGATCGTCTTGGCCGCGGCTCCTGCGTTCCTGCTCTTTTGCGGGTCGAGCACCTCAGCAGGTGAAGTGACAAGGGCATGCCTGCGGCCGGGACGTGTTTTCGATGTCTTCCTAGCCGGAAAGGCGATCTCGTCTAGTGCCCTGTGCCGCACTTCGCCAGGGTGCTGGCCACATCCGGCCACGTCAACAAGTCTGGCCGAGAATCTTGAACACTGTCCCTTCGGACACAATGCCTGCCCTTTCGGGAAGAAGCGGAGCCGGGACCCGGCACCGGACGGTAACCGGGAGGGAGCGACCTGGGGAGGTGCCGATACGCTGCGGTGTAAGCAAGCCCCGCTCGTCTGAGGAGCCCGAAGAAGCATGATCACCAGGTTGTCGGCGCTGTTCCTGCGCACCCTGCGCGAGGATCCGGCAGACGCCGAGGTACCCAGCCACAAGCTGCTGGTGCGCGCCGGGTACGTCCGCCGGGTCGCCCCGGGAGTCTACTCCTGGCTGCCGCTGGGGCTGCGGGTGCTGCGCAACATCGAAGCGGTGGTGCGTGCGGAGATGGACGCGATCGGCGCCCAGGAGATCCAGTTCCCCGCGCTGCTGCCCCGGGAGCCCTACCAGGCCACCGGGCGCTGGACCGAGTACGGCCCGAACCTGTTCCGGCTGCGCGATCGCAAGGGTGCCGACTACCTGCTCGGCCCCACCCACGAGGAGCTGTTCACCCTCACCGTCAAGGGCGAGTTCAGCTCCTACAAGGACTACCCGGTGATCCTCTACCAGATCCAGACCAAGTACCGGGACGAGGAGCGGCCCCGAGCCGGCATCCTGCGCGGCCGGGAGTTCCTGATGAAGGACTCCTACTCCTTCGACCTCTCTGACGACGGGCTGGCGCAGTCCTACCAGCGCCACCGCGACGCCTACATCAAGATCTTTGACCGGCTCGGGCTGCGCTACGTGATCGTGTCAGCGATGTCCGGGGCCATGGGCGGATCGGTCAGTGAGGAGTTCCTCGCCGAGTCCGAGACCGGCGAGGACACCTTCGTGCGCTGTCCTGAGTCCGGGTACGCGGCCAACGTCGAGGCGGTGAGCACCCCGGTGCCGCCGGAGCTACCCATCGACGGCCTGCCCGAGGCCACCGTGCTGCACACCCCGGACACCCCGACCATCGACACCCTGGTGGCCCACCTCAACAGCGCCGGACTGGACCGCACCTACACCGCGGCGGACACCCTGAAGAATGTCATGGTCAAGACCTGCCTGCCCGGCGCGGTGGCGTGGGAACTGCTTGGGGTGGGGGTCCCCGGCGACCGCGAGGTCGACATGAAACGGCTGGCGGCTTCGCTGGCCCCGGCCGAGGTGGCGTTGCTGGACGACGCGGACTTCGCCGCGCACCCGTACCTGGTCAAGGGCTACATCGGCCCGGGAGCGCTGGCCGGGCACGGGGTGCGTTACCTGGTCGACCCCCGGGTGGTGCGCGGCACCGCCTGGGCCACCGGGGCCGACCGCGCCGATCACCACGTCGTCAACCTGGTGTGCGGACGCGACTTCACCCCCGACGGCACCATCGAGGCCGCCGAGGTGCGCGCCGGCGACCCGTCCCCGGACGGGGCGGGTCCGCTGGTCGCCGCCCGCGGCATCGAGATCGGGCACATCTTTCAGCTCGGCCGCAAGTACACCGACGCCTTCGGCCTGGACGCCCTGGGCCCGGACGGCAAGCCGATCCGGATCACCATGGGCTCCTACGGCGTCGGGGTCTCCCGGCTGGTCGGCGCGATCGCCGAGCAGAGCCACGACGAGCACGGGCTGATCTGGCCCCGGGAGGTCGCCCCGGCCGATGTGCACCTGGTGGTCGCGGGCAAGGCCGACGAGATCCGTGCTGCCGCCGAGCAGTTGGCCGGCGAGCTGGACACCGCGGGTTTGCGGGTGATGCTCGATGACCGGGGCGCCACCCCGGGGGTGAAGTTCGCCGATGCCGAGCTGATCGGAGTGCCCACCATCCTGGTGGTGGGCCGCGGCCTGGCCGCAGGGGTGGTGGAGGTCAAGGACCGGGGCACCGGAGAGCGCACCGAGGTGCCGGTGCACGCCGTGGTCGGGCACCTGCAGGAGCTGTGTCGCAAGTAGCCGCCGCGCCCACCTCACCCGGCCAGGATGCTCAACCGGATGGTGCGCACCGGGTTGTCGAGGTTGGTGTCCACCAGGCAGATCGACTGCCAGGTGCCCAGCGCGAGCCGCCCCCGCAACACCGGGATGCTGGCGTATGGCGGCAGCAGGGCGGGCAACAGATGATCCCGGCCGTGTCCCGGGGAGCCATGGCGGTGCCGCCATCGCCCGTCGGCGGGTAGCAGCTCGCGTAACACGGCGAGCAGGTCGGTGTCGCTACCGGCGCCGGTCTCGATCACCGCCAGGCCAGCGGTGGCATGCGGCACCCAGACGTGCAGCAGTCCGTCATCCACCCCGGCCCGGTTGAGGAATGCCTGGCAGTCCGGGGTGAGGTCGTACACCCGCTCGCGCGAGCCGGTCTCGATACGGAACTCCTCGGTATGCACGACCTGACGGTAGTGCGCCCCCTGGTCGAAGCCGCGCTCAGGCCGGGTGCAGACCGGTGAGCGTCACGGTGCGCCAGGGAACGGCACCGTGAGCGGGATCCGGCCCGCGGTGGCGCGCCAGCGGGCCGCCCGCACTGCTGCTCCGGTCAGCGCATCCAGTGCCGCCCGGCGCAGTTCAGCCTGAGCCGGACTGCGCTCGATCACCGAGCGCCACGCTGCGGCAGCGTCAGTCTCCACGATGACCGCCAAGCGCAGCGCGGAAGCGCTGTTGGTGACTGGCTCCGGGGTGAGGTAGCCCGGCTCGGCCGGTACCGGTGGGGCGCCTGCAGCGATCAGTAGCGCTTCGGCGCCGTCGCGGCACATGCGGTGCGCAGCAGCCGCCTCGGCGAGCTGACCAGCCAGCTTGTCCGGCATGAAGGCACCGGCCAGCCCGTAGGCCCACACTGCGGTGTGCTCGGCGGCCAGCGCGGCCTGAAGGGCGTCCACCGGTATCCGCTGCTTGGCTGGGGGCGAGCCGAAACCGGCGGCGGTCATGGCAGCACCGCGGCGTGGCTCGCGCAGCAAGCCGCCACCGAGGCTAGCAGCGCTGCCCGGTACCCAGGCAGCGGCACGACCAGGCTGGCTGCCTCATCCTGGGCCGCCCGCACCGCAGCGGCGAGTGCGTCCCGGGCGGCGGCCTGATCGGCAGGGGCGGCGGCCGGGGCGCGGGGTGGGGTGGAACTGGCCGGGGACTGGCTGGGTCGCACCCGGTGCAGCTCGGCGCGTAGCGCGGCGGCATGCGCCTGTCGATCCGCGGCCAGCGCCGTCGCGGCTGCGGCCAGTGCCGGGTGCCCGAGCGCCACGGCCTGGGCCAGGGCCGCGTCGGCCTCCGCCCGCTGAGCCGGTCGTTGCAGGAGATCCGGCTGCTCAGGCGCGGTCGGAGCCGATGAGGTGCACCCGGCCAACGCCGCCGACCCGGCCGCGAGCAGCGTGCTGGCCGCCGCTGCGGCGGTGAGCACCTGGCGGCGGCTGGGGCGAGAATCGGGCACGGTTGGTCATCCTGCCACTCGCCGGTCCGCCCACCTGTGCGCACCGTGATCGACTTGGCGCGGGCGGCAGCCGGGACGCGATACCCTGAATGATCTGGTGACCGGGGCCTGGCACGACTGGTCCCGGTCTTACCGCAGACTCGCGTCGAGGAGACTTACCTCTACCGTCAGCACATCGCTCACCAGATAGGAGACCACGGTGACTGCACAGTCGGCCAGCCCCGGCTCGGCACTCGAGCCCGTGGTCCGCGACGCGCTGCGAGACAGCGGATTCGACCTGGAGGGCCTGGAGCAGGTACGCGCGGGGCGGCGCAGTCTGCTCCGGGTGATCATCGACTCGGATGCCGGTGTCGCGCTGGACGACGTCGCTGCGGTGAGCCGTGTGGTGAGCCTGGCCCTCGACGAGCGCGACGACCTGCTGGGCGGGCCTTACACCCTCGAGGTCACCTCGCCCGGAGTGGACCGGCCGCTGACCCATCCCCGGCATTGGCGGCGAAACCGGCTGCGGCTGGTCCGGGCGACGGTGGCGGACGAGGGGGAGCTGGTGGGCAGGGTGGGGGACTGCGATGACGAGGGCGTCACGCTACTGGTCTCAGGAGCCCTGCGCCGGGTGCGCTACGCGAGTCTGGTCCGTGCGGTGGTGGAGGTCGAGTTCCACCAGCCACCCGCCGCCGAGCTCGCCCTGCTCGGCGGTGCGCGACAGCAGGCCGATTCTGCAGAGGACTTGGCTGGGCAGGACTTGGAGGAACGGTGAACGTCGACATCGCCGCGCTGCGCGCCATTGAGCGGGACAAGGACATCTCCTTCGAGACGGTGCTCGAGGCCATCGAGACGGCGCTGCTCACCGCCTACAAGCACACCGAGGGTCATGAACCGCATGCCCGGATCGATATCGACCGCAAGACCGGCATGGTCCGGGTGCTGGCCCGGGATCTTGATGGCGACGGCAACGTCACCAGGGAGTGGGACGACACGCCGGAGGGGTTCGGCCGGATCGCGGCCACCACTGCCCGCCAGGTCATCCTGCAGCGGCTGCGCGACGCCGAGCACGAGCGCACCTTCGGGGAGTTCTCCGCCAAGGAGGGCGAGATCGTCGCCGGTGTCGTGCAACGCGATGCCCGGGCAAACTCCCGTGGCGTGGTGGTGGTCCAGATCGGCGATACCGAGGGGGTGATTCCCCCGGTGGAACAGGCGCCCGGGGAGACCTACCGGCACGGCGAGCGGATCAAGTGCTACGTGGTGGGCGTGTCCCGGGGGATGCGCGGTCCGCAGATCACGTTGTCCCGCACCCACCCCAACCTGGTGCGCAGGCTGTTCGCGCTGGAGGTGCCGGAGATCGCGGATGGCACCGTGGACATCCCCGCGGTGGCCCGGGAGGCCGGGCACCGGTCCAAGATCGCAGTTCGGTCGAATGTCGCCGGAGTCAACGCCAAGGGTGCCTGCATCGGCCCGATGGGTCAACGGGTCCGCAACGTGATGAGTGAGCTGGGTGGCGAGAAGATCGACATCATCGATTACTCGGACGATCCGGCCCGGTTCGTGGGCAATGCGTTGTCCCCCGCCAAGGTAGTCTCGGTGCAGGTGGTCGATGCACGGGCGAAGACCGCGCGGGTTGTTGTCCCCGATTTCCAGCTTTCGCTGGCGATCGGCAAGGAGGGGCAGAACGCCCGGCTCGCGGCTCGCCTGACCGGATGGAAGATCGATATCCGGAGCGACGCGGAGCCGGTGGGGTCGGCGACTTCCGGTCCACTGCGCACCGAGGTACCGGTGACCAATGCCGGCTCCCCACCGGCGGCTGGCGCGCGCTAGAATCATCATGGCCCGCTGTCGGGGGACGGTCCACGGTTGCCCGGATGAGGTCCGACGCCGCCGCTGTGAGCGGCGCGCCGATCCCGTTCGGACTTGCGTGGGGTGCCGGACTCGGATGGCGGCTTCCGGACTGCTGCGTGTGGTGGCGGTGGACGGGGCCCTGGTCCCGGACCCGCGGCGGCGGCATCCCGGGCGGGGCGCCTGGCTGCACCCCGATACCGGGTGCCTACGCCTCGCTGAGCGGCGCCGGGCCTTCTCGCGAGCCTTGCGCTTGACGGGGAGGCCCGACAGCACCGCAGTGCACACCTTCCTCACTCAGCAGGGCGGAGCAGCCACCGGTCCCCGGTCCGCCGGGGACACCCCCGACACCCGGAACCATCCGGGCGCTTGGTCAACGTAGAGAGACAGGTCGATCCGACATGTACCCGCAGCCGTGAAGTTCTGACCGCCATGGACATGCGCTAAGACCGGGGTCGAGCGGGATTGCCGCCGGCTCCACCAGTGAGGAGAGCAGTGGCAGGCAAGGCCCGCGTGCACGAGCTCGCGAAGGAGCTCGGTGTCACCAGTAAAGAAGTTCTCAGCAAGCTCGCCGACCTGGGTGAGTATGTGAAGTCCGCATCCTCCACCGTGGAGGCCCCCGTCGCCCGCAAGTTGCGCGACTCGTTCCCGGCCGAGGGTCATAAGGGGTCTGCCGGTAACGGTGCACCGAGTCCGGGTCCTCGCCAGCGGGGGGCTGCCGGACCGCCTCCCGCGGCCGGCCCATCCGCTCCCAAGCCGGGCCCGACGGTCCAGTCCGGATCGGCGACCCAGCCGGGCCCGACGGTCCAGCCTGGATCGGCGAGCCAGCCCGGATCGGTGCCGCCGCCGGTGCGTCGCCCGGAACGTGCTACCGAGACACCCCCCCCGCTTGCTGCGCCTGCCGAGCCGGCGGCCGCGCGGCTCCCGGCCCCCGAGCGTCCGGGAGTGCGCCCTGCAGCGCCCGAGCGTCGACCGGCGCGTCCGCCGGTGACCGGTGAGCGTCCGGCGGTGACCGGTGAGCGTCCGCCGGCGACCGGTGAGCGTGCGGCGGCTTCGGGGCGTCCCGAGCAGCGTTCGGGCCCGCGACCTGACAGCGGCGGGGGGTCAGGTGGGTCAACCGGGGCACCTCGGCCCCGGTCTCCGAAGCCAGGACCGCGCTCTCCGCGGGTCGGCAACAACCCCTTCGGGGTGGGCGGATCCGCGCCCTCGCGCGCTGCGGCGCCGCGCGCCGGTGGTTCTGGTGGTCCCGCTGGACCGGGCAGCATGCCGCCTCGCCCGGGGGGCGGCAGCCACGCCGGGTCTGGTCGCAGTGGCCCGGCCGGTAGCGGTGGTCCGCGGCCGAACCCCGGCATGATGCCGCCCCGGCCCAACCCCGGGATGATGCCGACTCGTCCGGGCCGTCCCGGGCCTGGCGGTGCTCCCGGCGGTGGGGGCCGTGGTGGTCCCGGCGGTGGTCGTGGTGGCCCGGGCGGTGGTCGTGGTGGACCCGCCGGTGGCCTCCGTGCTGGCCCGGGTGGTGCCAGCGGGGGTGCTGCCCCGGCTGGTGGCGGTTTCCGGGGCACCCCCGGCCGTCCTGGCGGTGGTAGTGGTGGCGGCGGGGGCGGTGGTGGTCGCAGCCGTGGGGGTGGTGCAGCCGGTGCGTTCGGTCGCCCCGGGGGCCCGGCTCGCAAGGGCCGCAAGTCCAAGCGCCAGAAGCGTCAGGAGTTCGACAACATGCAGGCACCGTCGGTCGGGGGGGTCCGGCTGCCGCGCGGCACCGGCGAGATCGTCCGGCTGCGCCGCGGTTCCTCCCTCACCGACTTCGCCGATAAGATCAACGCCAATCCGGCTGCGCTGGTGCAGGCGCTGTTCCACCTTGGTGAGATGGTGACCGCGACCGAGTCCGTCTCCGATGACGTGCTGGAACTGCTCGGTCAGGAGATGAACTACAAGATCCAGGTCGTCAGCCCCGAGGACGAGGACCGCGAACTGCTGGAGTCCTTTGACCTGACCTACGGCGAGGACACCGGTGAGGAGGCCGACCTCGCGTTCCGGCCACCGGTGGTCACCGTCATGGGCCACGTGGACCACGGCAAGACCCGGTTGCTGGACACCATCCGCAAGACCAACGTGATGGCCGGCGAGGCGGGCGGGATCACCCAGCACATCGGCGCCTACCAGGTGACCACGGAGCTGGACGGTGCGGAGCGGCTGATCACGTTCATCGACACCCCGGGCCACGAGGCGTTCACCGCCATGCGGGCCCGCGGCGCGAAGTCGACGGACATCGCGGTGCTCGTGGTGGCCGCCGACGACGGCGTGATGCCGCAGACCGTGGAGGCGATCAACCACGCCAAGGCGGCCGGTGTGCCGGTCGTGGTCGCGGTGAACAAGATCGACAAGGAAGGCGCGGACCCGGTTCGGATCCGCGGTCAGCTCACCGAGTACGGGCTGGTACCCGAGGAGTACGGCGGCGACACCATGTTCGTCGACATCTCCGCCAAGCAGGGCACCAACATCGACGCGCTGCTCGAGGCGATCCTGCTCACTGCGGACGCCTCGCTGGACCTGCGGGCCAACCCGGACATGGAGGCCCAGGGCGTGGCGATCGAAGCCCATCTGGATCGCGGCCGGGGGCCGGTGGCCACCGTGCTGGTGCAGCGCGGGACGCTGCACGTGGGCGACTCGGTGGTGGCGGGCGATGCCTACGGCCGGGTCCGCAGGATGGTCGACGAGCACGGCGAGGACGTCGTCGAGGCGCTGCCGTCGCGGCCGGTGCAGGTGATCGGGTTCACCTCGGTGCCGGGTGCGGGGGACAACTTCCTGGTCGTCGACGAGGACCGGATCGCCCGGCAGATCGCCGACCGCAGGCGGACCCGGGAGCGCAACGCCGACCTCGCCTCCCGTCGTCGCCGGGTCAGCCTGGAGGATCTGGACCGGGCGCTACAGGAGACCAGCCAGCTCAGCCTGATCCTCAAGGGCGACAACTCCGGCACGGTGGAGGCGCTGGAGGACGCGCTGCTGAAGATCGACGTCGGCGAGGAGGTCGAGCTGCGGGTCATCTCCCGTGGGGTGGGTGGTATCACTGAGAGCGACATCAACCTCGCTATCGCGGACAACACCATCGTGCTCGGATTCAATGTCCGGGCCGACGCCAAGGCCGCCGCACTGGCCAACCGCGAGGGCGTCGAGATCCGGTATTACTCGGTGATCTACCAGGCGATCGACGAGATTGAGCAGGCGCTCAAGGGCTTGCTCAAGCCGGAGTTCGAGGAGGTGGCGCTGGGCCGTGCGGAGGTCCGCGAGGTGTTCCGATCTTCCAAGGTCGGCACCATCGCGGGGTGCATGGTGACCTCCGGTGAGATCCGGCGCAACGCCAAGGCCCGGCTGCTGCGCGACAACGTGGTCGTCCGGGAGGACCTCTCGGTGTCCTCGCTGCGCCGGTTCAAGGACGACGCCACGTCGGTCCGGGAAGGGTTCGAGTGCGGTCTCACCCTCTCCTCCTACAACGACCTGCAGGTCGGGGATGAGGTCGAGACCTACGAGCTGCGCGAGAAGCCTCGTACCTGACCAGCCCGGGGTTGGTGGGTCTTCAAGAGCCACCAACCCCGGAGCCGGTGGTCTTCAACAGCTACCAACCTCCGGTGGTGAGGCGGGTGTACGTGGGCGCTCTGGAGCTTGATGTCGTCTTCGACGATGTGCGCTCGTTGAAGGAGAAGCGCTCGCTGGTCCGGCCTGTGGTGGCCGAACTGCGGCGACGCTTCGACGTCGCGGTGGCTGAGGCGGGGCATGTCGATCTGCACCGCAGAGCCCTGATCGGGATCGCAGCGGTCGCGGGTGACGCCGGCCACGTGCGGGAGGTGCTGCAGGCATGTGAGCGGATGGTGGCAGCGCGCCCTGAGCTGGAGTTGCTCGCTGCCCGGCACCGGATGCTGGGACCGGATGACGATGCTGACTAGCGTGGGTATCCCAGGCCCATGTCCGACGAGACGAGGAGACCGCAGCCGATGGCCGACCCTGCCCGGGCCCGCCGGCTCGCCAAACGGATCACACAGATCGTCGCATCCGGCCTTGAGCACGAGGTGAAGGATCCGCGGCTGGCGATGGTGACCATTACCGACGCGAAGGTCACCGCCGACCTGCGAGACGCGACCGTCTACTACACGGTGCTCGGTGAGACCATTGACGCTCCGCCGGACACCGCGGCCGCGGCTGCCGCGCTGGCCAGCGCTACCGGGGTGCTGCGCTCCCTGGTCGGCCGGGCTACCGGGGTCCGCTTCACGCCTACGCTGACCTTCCTGCCGGATCATGTCCCGGACGGGGTGCGGCGGATCGACGAGTTGCTGGCCCGGGCGCACGATGCCGACGCCGAGGTCGCCCGCATCGCGGCGCACGCTTCGCCTGCCGGTGAGCCCGACCCCTACCGCCCACCCCGCGATCCCGCCGCGGACACCTGAGCGGTGTCGCTGCCCGGATCGCCCAGGCTATGAAGCGGACCCGGCGTCGACGCCTCGAGACAGATGGGTGAAGCTGACCACCGTGCGGACTGCCCTAAGTGATCACTCGATCGGAGTACCGGCCGACCCGAACCCCGACCTGAGTGTTGCCGCTGAGCTGGTCGGCAGCGCGCAGGACGTGACGCTGGTGGCCCACGTGCAGCCGGACGCCGATGCGCTGGGCAGCGCACTGGCCTTGGGGCTGGCGTTGCACCAGCGCGGTACCACCGTGCGGGTGACGTTCGGCGAGCCGGCCGATGCCCCAGAGTCCCTGCGGGCGTTGGACATCGCCGATCTGATCGTCCCGCCGTATCAGGTGCCCGCCGCGCCGGAGCTTCTGGTTGCGCTGGACACTGCGAGCCGGGCTCGCCTGGGCTGCCTCTCCGATCGGGTGGACACCGCCGGCGCCGTGCTGGTCGTCGACCACCATGTCACGAACGAGCGGTTCGGGACGCACCACCTGGTCGATGCCTGCGCCGAGGCGACGGCGGTGCTGGCCTTGCGGCTGATCGATGCGCTCGGGGTACGGCTGGACGAGCCGATGGCCCGCTGTATCTACGCCGGGCTGGTGACTGACACCAGTTGCTTCCGGCGCGCCACCCCCGGCACCCACGCGATCGCCGCCCGGCTGCTGACCGCAGGTGTCGATCCCAATGCCACCACCCGGGCGCTGCTGGACACCCACCCGTTCGGCTGGCTGAGCATGCTCGGGGCGGTACTGGGCCGCGCCAGGCTGGAGCCCGCGGCCGCCCAGGGTCTGGGGCTGGTGCACACCACGGTGCTGCTGACTGATGCGGCGGGGATGCGCAGCGAAGAGGTCGAGAGCGTGGTGGACCTGGTGCGCACCACGGCGGAGGCCGAGGTCGCCGTAGTGCTCAAGGAGATCGCCGCAGACCAGTGGTCGGTGTCGTTGCGCGCCAAGCAGTGCGTGGACGTCGCCGCCGCTGCGGCCGAGTTCGGGGGTGGGGGGCACCGGCTGGCCGCCGGATTCACCACTCAGGGTTCCGGCGCGGAGGTCATCGATGCGCTGCGTGTCGCCTTGCACCGTGCCCCGAGGATCTGACCTGGTGGTCCCTGCAGGTGCGGTCCCCGCTGGTGCGGTCCCCGCTGGCCTGGTCATTGTGGACAAGCCGGCGGGGATGACGTCTCACGACGTCGTTGCCCGGCTGCGCCGGCTGCTGGGCACGCGGCGGATCGGGCATGCCGGGACGCTGGATCCGATGGCGACCGGTGTGCTGGTCTGTGGCCTGCAGCGGGCGACCAGGCTGCTCGGCCACCTGCCGCTGGAACCCAAGGTCTACCGCGGCACGGTGCGCCTCGGGGTGGCCACCAGCACCGATGACGCCCAGGGCGAGCGGCTCGGCGGCGTCGACCCCTCGGGGGTGGGCGAGCCGGAGATCCTGGCGGGTATCGCGGATCTCACCGGGGCGATCGAGCAGGTGCCCAGTGGGGTGAGCGCGGTCAAGGTCGGCGGTCAACGCGCCTACGCGCTGGCCCGGGCTGGCGAAGTGGTACGGCTGGCGGCCCGGCCGGTCACGGTCTTCCGGTTCGAGCTGCTTGCGCTGCGCAGCGTCGACGGTCCAGCGATCGATCTGGACGTGCTGGTGGAGTGCAGTGGGGGCACCTACGTTCGCGCCCTGGCCCGGGACCTCGGCGCTGTGCTCGGCGTCGGGGGGCACCTCACCGCGCTGCGCCGCACCCGGGTGGGGCCGTTCGGCCTGGACGGCGCGCGCACGCTGGACGAGATCGCTGAGCGACCGGTCCTCACGGTGGGTCTGGATGAGGCGGTAGCCGCCGCATTCCCGCAGCGGATGGTGACCGCCGAGCAGGCCCGGGTGCTGGCGCATGGCGGCGAGCTGCCCGCCACCGGCCTCGCCGGGACATCGGTGGCCTTCGATCCGGCCGGGCAGGCGATTGCCCTGCTCACCGAGACCGGGTCGCGGGCCCGCCCGCTACTGGTGCTGCGCCCAGCGGGCTGCTCGTGTGGGCGTTGCGGTGCCCAGCCACCGAAACGCCCTCACGAGCAGCCGTAGGCTGCACCGCGTGCAGCGGTGGCGTGGGGTGGAGGCGATCCCGAGCGGGTGGGGACGCAGCGTGGTCACTATCGGGGTGTTCGACGGGCTGCACCGTGGGCACACCCGGCTGGTCAGCCATGCGGTCAAGCGCGCCAGGGAGCGGGGCGTTCCCTGCGTGCTGCTGACCTTCGATCCACACCCTTCCGAGGTGGTCCGGCCCGGCAGCCACCCGGCGCAGCTCACCACCCTGCGTCGCCGGGCCGAGCTGGCCGAACAGCTCGGCGTGGACGTGTTCTTCGTGCTGCCGTTCACCATCGAGTTGTCCCGGATGCCGGCCGACGAGTTCGTTCACGAGCTGCTCGTCGAGCGGCTGCATGTCGCGGAGGTGGTGGTGGGCGACAACTTCACCTTCGGGCACAAGGCGGTCGGCGACGTGACGCTGCTGCGTACCCTGGGCCGGCGGTTCGGGTTCACCGCCGAGGACGTGGGCCTGCTTTCCCAGGGGGAGCTGGCGTTCTCCTCCACCTATATCAGGTCCTGCATTGACGCCGGCGACGTGGCCGCCGCCAGCACCGCGCTGGGCCGGCCGCATCGGGTGGAGGGCATCGTGATCCGCGGTGACCAGCGGGGACGTGGCTTGGGCTATCCGACGGCCAACCTGTCCACTCCGCGGTATGCGGCGGTACCCGCCGATGGCGTGTATGCCTGTCGCTTTGTGCACCGCGGCCGGGAGTTGCCGGCTGCCGTGTCAGTGGGCACCAATCCCACATTCTCCGGGCGGGAGCGCCGGGTGGAGGCGTTCGTCCTGGACTTGGACGAGGACTTCTACGGTGAGCAGGTGGCGCTGGACTTCATCGAGCGGCTCCGCGGCATGGTGCGCTTCGACACCTCCGAGCAACTGGTCGCGCAGATCGCCGATGACGTGGCCCGCACCCGGCAGGTGCTGGCCCAGCGCGAGTGATCTCGCAAAAGGTGCCCGCACCAGCGGTGCGGCTGGCAGGATGCCCTTTCGGACACGGAAGGGGAGGCCGGTGCAGGAGCAGCAGGCCGTCGCGCGCAACCTCGCCCAGCAGCGCGAGTGGTACGGGGAGCCGCTCGGCGACCGGGTGCGCCGGCTCGTGGTCGCTTTCGACGTCTCCCAGGCGCAGCTCGCCGAGGTCCTCGGGCTGAGCCCCCCGATGCTCAGCCAGCTCATGAGCGGGCGCCGGGCGAAGATCGGCAATCCGGCGGTGCTGGCGCGGATGGTGATGCTGGAGCGCCGGGTACTCACCCCCGCAGTGGCTTCCGGTGATCCGGGTGCGATCCGCGCCGCACTGGACCAGGTCCGCGACTCCAAACCCACGGTGGGGCGCGACACCTGGCTGGTCGAGGAGGACGGTGACGCGGTGTTGCTGCCCGCCCTGCGCAAGCTGGCCGGGGCTGCGGAGCTGGCGGCCGCGGCCAGCCTGCTGGAGCATGGGTTCCCGTTGCTGGCCGGGTTGCTGCTGCGCGCCGCCGAGGCTGACCGGCCGGCGCCTGGGGCGTTTCCGGGCGGCGAGCAGTGAGCTGGTAACCTTCTTCTCTGGATCCGGCTGCGGTCCGTGGCGGCCGGTGTCGTGGCTGAGGTCAGCCACCCCCGTCGTGCCTGGCGTGGCGTGATACCGGGGCCGCACACGGTACTTATCTGACAGGAGACGATCGACCCGTGGCGCTGTCCACCGCACAGAAGAGCGAGATCCTTGCCGAGTATGGGTTGCGTGGTGGGGACACCGGTTCCCCCGAGGCGCAGGTGGTCCTGCTGACCAAGCGGATCAAGGACCTCACCGAGCATCTCAAGCAGCACAAGCATGACCATCATTCCCGGCGTGGCCTGCTGCTCATGGTCGGCCGCCGCCGCAATCTGCTGAACTACCTGGCCCGAGTCGACATCGCGCGCTACCGGTCGCTGATCGAGCGTCTCGGCCTGCGTCGCTGACCCCGAGGGGAATCCACAACCACAGATCGCCGCACGAGCTGCTGTTCACCGTCCGCGCGACCGTCGTCCGCCGGTCCTCGGTAGTGGTTCCCGGGAATGCTCCCGAGAGCTTCAATCGAAGACCGGCTTCGTCCTCGCCGCCGCGTCGGCGGTGCTCCCCGTGGCCCGTGTCGGGAGGAGGAGAAGAATTGACCGACCCCACGACGAGCGCTCAGCCGGCCGAGGCCGTGCACGAGGCCACTGCAGTGCTGGACAACGGCGGGTTAGGCACCCGCACGGTGCGTTTCGAGACCGGCCGGCTGGCCCGGCAGGCCGCCGGTGCCGTCGTCGCCTACCTTGACGACGAGACCATGCTGCTGTCCGCCACCACGACGTCCAAGCAACCCAAGGATCACTTCGATTTCTTTCCGCTCACCGTCGACGTCGAGGAGCGGATGTATGCCGCGGGCCGGATTCCCGGCTCGTTCTTCCGCCGGGAGGGACGCCCCTCGACCGACGCGATCCTCACCTGCCGGCTGATCGACCGCCCGCTGCGTCCCTCTTTCGAAGACGGTCTGCGCAATGAGGTTCAGGTCGTCATCACGGTGCTGAGCCTCGATCCATCCGACCCCTACGACGTGCTCGCGATCAACGCGGCCTCGGCGTCCACCCAGATCTCCGGCCTGCCGTTCTCCGGACCGGTGGGCGCCACCCGGGTGGCGCTGCTCAGCGAAGAGCAGGGCAAGGGCCAGTGGGTGGCCTTCCCCACCCACGAGCAGATCCAGCGCTCGGTCTTCGACATGGTCGTCGCAGGCCGGGTGGTCGGGGACGACGTGGCGATCATGATGGTCGAGGCGGAGGCCACCGAGGCCACCGTCGAGCTGGTTGCCGCCGGAGCCCAGGCTCCGACCGAGGAGATCGTCGCCGCCGGGCTGGAGGCGGCCAAGCCGTTCATCCGCAGCCTGTGCGAGGCGCAGCGGCGGCTGGCCGAGGCGGCGGGACGCCCGACGCTGGAGTTCCCCACCTTCCCGGCGTGCCAGCCCGACGTGCTGGATGCCGTCCGCGAGACGGTGGCCCAGCAGTTGGCGCAGGCGCTGACCATCCCGGGCAAGAAGGAACGGGAACGCAGCCTTGAGGAGGTCAAGGCCGAGTGCCTGCAGCGGCTGGGGGAGCGGTTCGAGGGCCGCGAGAAGGAGATCGGTGCGGCGTTTCGCGCGGTGACCAAGGCTGCGGTGCGCGAGCGGATCCTGCGCGACAAGATACGCATCGACGGCCGGGGCCTCACCGACATCCGGCCGCTGTCAGCCGAGGTCGAGGTGGTCCCCCGGGCGCATGGCTCGGCACTGTTCGAGCGGGGTGAGACCCAGATCCTGGGTGTGACCACGCTCAACATGCTGCGCATGGAGCAGCAGATCGACTCGCTGGGCCCGGAGACCAGTAAGCGCTACCTGCACCACTACAACTTCCCGCCGTTCTCCACCGGGGAGACCGGCCGGGTGGGCTCGCCCAAGCGGCGCGAGATCGGGCATGGCGCGCTGGCCGAGCGGGCCCTGGTGCCGGTGCTGCCCAGCCGCGAGGAGTTCCCGTACGCGATCCGTCAGGTCTCCGAGGCGCTGGGCTCCAACGGGTCCACCTCGATGGGATCGGTGTGCGCCTCCACCATGTCGCTGCTTAACGCGGGGGTGCCGCTGCGGGCGCCGGTGGCCGGGATCGCCATGGGCCTGGTGTCCGGCGAGCTGGACGGGCAGACCCGCTACGTTGCGCTCACCGACATCCTCGGTGCCGAGGACGCCTTCGGGGACATGGACTTCAAGGTCGCCGGCACCAGTGAGTTCGTCACCGCGTTGCAACTGGACACCAAGTTGGCCGGGATTCCCTCCGACGTGCTGGCCACCGCGCTGGCGCAGGCCCGGGATGCCCGGCTGACCATCCTCGCGGTGATGGCCGAGGCCATCGACCGGCCGGACGAGATGAGCCGGTACGCCCCGCGGGTGACGGCGATCAAGATCCCGGTCGACAAGATCGGCGAGGTGATCGGCCCAAAGGGCAAGATGATCAACTCGATCACCGAGGAGACCGGGGCGGACATCTCCATCGAGGACGACGGCACGATCTATGTCGGGGCCAATGATGGCCTGTCCGCCGAGGCGGCCATCGACCGGATCAACGCCATCGCCAATCCGCAACTGCCCAAGGTGGGGGAGCGGTTCCTGGGGACCGTGGTCAAGACCGCCGCTTTCGGCGCCTTCGTCTCGCTGGTGCCCGGCAAGGACGGGCTGGTGCACATCTCCAAGCTGGGCAACGGCAGGCGGATCGGCAAGGTCGAGGACGTGGTCAAGGTGGGCGACAAGCTGCGCGTCGAGGTGGCCGACATCGACAACCGCGGCAAGATCAGCTTGGTGCCGGTGCGCGATGACGATGAGGCGGCGGCAAGTCCCGGCGCTGCTGCCGCTACCGAGGCCCCGGCCGACACGTGACCGGAGAGCAACACTCCGAGACGGTCCGACCAGCGTCGGCCACCCAGGGCAGCCGGCGCCGGTCGGAGCCGTTGGTGCGGACCCGAACCACCGTGCTGGACCGGTGGGTCGACGGCGGGACGTTGCGCCGCAGCGTGCTGCCGTGCGGGCTGCGGGTGCTGACCGAGGAGCTGCCCGGCACCCGGTCGGCCGCGGTCGGGATGTGGGTGGCGGTGGGTTCGCGCGACGAGCCCGTCCCGGTTGCCGGTGCCGCGCACTACCTGGAGCACCTGCTGTTCAAGGGCACCGCGCGGCGCTCCGCGATGGCGATCGCGGAGGAGATCGACGCGGTAGGTGGCGAGCTGAACGCCTTCACCTCCAAGGAGCACACCTGCTACTACGCGCACGTGCTGGACACCGACCTCGAGCTCGCCGTCGATCTGGTCTGTGACGTGCTCGGTGACGCGCTGCTCGACCCGGCCGATGTGGACCTGGAGCGCGGGGTGGTGCTCGAGGAGATCGCGATGCGCGACGACGATCCGGAGGACCTGCTGCATGACGAGTTCGCCGCGGCGCTGTTCGGTGGCCATCCGCTCGGGCGTCCGGTGCTGGGTACCGCAGCCTCGATCACCGGGATGAGCCGGGACGCGCTGCACGCCTTCTACCGGCGCTGCTATATCCCGCAGCGGATGGTGCTGGCGGTGACCGGCAACGTCACGCACGGGGCGGTGCTGGCGGCGCTGCGGCGCAGTTTCGGGCGCCACCTCACCGGGACCGCTGAGCCGGTGGTCCCCCGCCGTGGGCAGGCCAGGATCACCGGGCGGCGCCCGCTGGTGCTGCGTGCCGACGATTCCGAGCAGGCCCATCTCATGGTGGGGGTGCGGGCCATCGACCGGCACGACGACCGCCGCTGGGTGCTTGGCGTGCTCAACGCCGCGCTCGGGGGCGGGATGAGCTCACGGCTGTTCCAGCAGATCCGGGAACAGCGTGGGCTGGCCTACTCGGTGTACTCCATGGTGACCTCCTACGCCGACATCGGCAGCCTCGCGGTCTACGCCGGTTGCTCACCGCAGCACCTCGGAGAGGTGGCTGCGGTGATCGGCGACGTGCTGGGCGCGGTCGCCCGGGACGGGTTGTCCGAGGCCGAGCTGGCTCGGGGCAAGGGGCAGCTTCGTGGCGGGCTGGTCCTGGGCCTGGAGGATCCGGCCTCCCGGATGACCAGAATCGGCAAGGCGGAGCTCCAGCACGCTGCGCACTGCACCGTCGAGGAGGTGCTGGGGGAGATCGACGAGGTGACCGCGGACCAGGTCACTGCACTGGCGCGTGAACTACTTCGCCGCCCACTCACCGCCGTCGTGGTCGGCCCCTACGCTCATGAAGCGGACCTGCCCGGCAAGATCGCCCAGTTGATCGCATGACGGAGTTGATCGCATGATGGCACCGGAGCAGACACCCGCCGGGCAGCACCGCTCGGCGGAGAACCCCATCCGGGTCGGAGTGCTCGGTGCCCGGGGACGGGTGGGCACCGAGGTGTGCAAGGCGGTGGACGCGGCGCCGGACATGGAGCTGGTCGCGATGGTCGACGCGGGCGACTGGATGTTCAACGTCGCCGATGCTGGCGCTGAGGTGGTCGTCGACTTCACCCATCCCGACGTGGTGATGGACAACGTGCGGTTCTGCGTGGACCAGGGTATCCACGCCGTGGTGGGCACCAGCGGCTTCGACGACAAGCGCCTCGCCCAGGTTCGCGAGTGGCTTGCGCCCCGGCCTGACCTGGGGGTGCTGATCGCCCCCAACTTCGCGATCGGGGCGATCCTGTCGATGCGCTTCGCCGGGATGGCTGCCCGGTTCTTCGATTCGGCGGAGATCGTGGAGCTGCATCATCCGCGCAAGGCCGACGCGCCCTCGGCCACCGCGGCCCGCACTGCGGCGCTCATCGCGGCGGCCCGCGCCGAGGCCGGCAAGGACCCCATTCCGGACGCCACCACCCAGTCGCTGCCCGGGGCCCGGGGTGCCGATGTCGAAGGGGTGCGGGTGCACTCGGTGCGCCTGGCCGGGCTGGTCGCGCACCAGGAGGTCCTGCTGGGCACCGCGGGCGAGACATTGACCATCCGGCACGACTCGCTGCACCGCTCGTCGTTCATGCCGGGGGTGCTGCTCGCGGTCCGGTCGGTGCTGAACCGGCCGGGGCTGACCCTCGGCCTGGAACCCCTGATCGACCTTAGCTGACGGTCAGGTCGAGCGTCCCGGTCAGGCGCATCTCGCGCAGCATCCGCCCGCCCGCGTCGAGGGTGCGCACCGTGCCGTCGAGGTCCCAGCCCGCGCGTCGGTAGAAGCTCAGCGTGGCCGGGTCCTCGGCAGGCACCCAGGTGATGCCCCGGCTGGCGCCGGCCTCGCGAAGCGTTGCGGCGGCGGCGGCGAGCAGCCGCCCACCGTGCCCGCGGCGGCCCCACCTCGGCTCCACCAGCAGGGTGCTCACCAGCCCCGTCTGCGCCGCGTCCGCTGGCAGTGTGCCGTCCGCGGCGGCCACCTCCTCGGGTGGGGCCAGCCCGGCTACGACGAAGCCGACCGGCTCATCGCCCTCGGTGGCGAGCAGCACCGTGGCCCCGGCCTCGAGGGTGTCGGCCCAGACCCGGGCCAGCGCTGGGGAATCCAGTTCCCGCAGGGTCTGCGGCGGTCGCAGGCCGCCGTCGGCGGCCCGCCAGGTCGTGCGGTGCAACGCAGCGAGCGCGGGAACGTCCCGCCCAGTGGCGGCGCGGACCCGGGCCAGTGCCATGGCGTCACGGTAACCGGACCCGTGCTGGCCCCTACGCCCGACCTGAGACTGTCGGTGCCGGATGGCAGCATCGGCGGCTGTGCAGACGATGGGAGTAGCTGCGGTCCGTCGCACCGCGCTGGCCGCGCAAGGGTTCGCCGACCCGCACCCGGTGGGGCCGGTCACCCGGCGGCACCTGGTGCGGGTGCTCAACCGGATCCGGCTGCTGCAACTGGACTCGGTGGCCGTGCTGGCCCGGGCGCATTACCTGCCGGTGTTCAGCCGGCTGGGTCCCTACCCGAGGGAACTGCTCGACGCCGCCGCCTGGGAGTACCCGGTGCGGCGGTCCCGCCTGCTGGCGGAGTGCTGGGCCCACGAGGCAAGTCTGGTGCCGGTGCTGGACTGGCCGCTGCTGCACTCGGGGGCCAAGAAACCGGGCTGGTGGCAGCGGTACGGCGAGCTGGCTGCTGGTGCGCCGGAGCTGGTCGGTGCCGTGCTGGACGCGGTCCGGGAGCGGGGACCGGTCAGTGCGGGCGCCCTGGAACGGGAGCTGGGCGGTGCGGCCGCTCGCCGGCCGGGCTCCTGGTGGAACCGGACCGACACCAAACGGATCTGTGAATGGCTGTTCGGTATCGGTCAGCTCACCACCGGCACCCGACACGGCTTCGAACGGCTCTACGACCTGCCCGAGCGGGTGCTGCCTGCGGAGGTACTCACCCGCCGCGTCGCCGCCGCGGAGGGGGCCCGGGAGCTGATCTCCCGGGCCGCGGCAGCGCTGGGCGTGGGCACCGAACCTGACCTGCGGGACTATTACCGGCTGCGGCCGGAGCGCAGCAGGCAGGCAGTCGCGGAGTTGGTGGCGACTGGGGAGCTGCAACCGGTGGCAGTCCCTGGCTGGTCGGTCACCGCCTACCGGCACCGCAAGGCCCGTACCCCGCGTCAGATCACCGGCGCCGCGCTGCTCTGCCCGTTCGACCCGTTGATCTGGAACCGGGCGCGGACCGAGCGGTTGTTCGGCTTCCGCTACCGAATCGAGATCTACGTGCCGGAGCCGCAGCGTAGCTACGGCTACTACGTGTTCCCTTTCCTGCTGGACGGCGAGCTGGTCGCCCGGGTGGACCTCAAGGCCGATCGGGCGGCCGGTCTGCTGCGGGTGCCGGGGGCCTTCGCTGAGCCCGGGGTGGACACCGCCAGGGTGATCGCAGCACTCACCTGTGCCCTGGTGGAGCTGGCGGGCTGGCTGGAGCTGGACGGGATCGCGATGGGGGAGCGCGGTGACCTCGCCGCTGCGCTGTCCCGCAGTCTGGACGGCCGGGTCCGGGCGAAAGCCGGGCTGGGGGCAATCAGGACGGTGCTGCCGTGACAAGGGCGTTGCCCGATCCGGTGCGGGCCCGCACCCGCAGCCGGACCTCGCCCTCGGGGGGCGGGCCCCCGAGCGGCAGGTCGCTGCGGGCCTGGCCGGAGCCTGAGCTGATGTCCACCTCGGCCCGCACCCCCGGGTGGATCCCGACCCGCAGTTGCCCGGAGCCGGAGAGCAGCTCGAAGCGGCCGGCTGAGGCGTCGACCACGATCAGATCACCGCTACCGGTGCGGACACTCAGGTCCCGGGCGACGGCCCCGAGCCGGACGTTGCCCGAACCGGTCTGCACACTGCCCGCGCGGTCGGCGGCTGCGGTGCTGTCGGCGCTTTCCGGGCCGTCGAGGGAGACCACATCGACCGTCCCGGAGCCGGTCCGCACCCGCAACGGGCCCAGCACCGGCCCGAGCCGCACATCGCCCGATCCGGTGCGCAGATCGGCCGTCCCGGTGCACCGCTGCGCCCGCACCTCACCGGACCCGGTCGCGATGTCGAGCCAGTCGGCAACACCGTCGACGGTGACATCTGCTGAGCCGCTGCGCGCCCGGACCGCCGAGCCCGCGGGGGCGGTCACCTGCATGGCCAGCGGGATGGCCCGGATCGGGGTGTCCCGCGGGGTACGCACCGTCAGCCGCTGCTCGGTGAAGTCGATGGCTGTGCGGTGGACTGCCTCGGCGGCCAGATCGCCAGGGGCGGTCACCCCGGCCTGTCCGCCGAGCCAGGTTAATAGCCCGGTGAGGCCGGCGCTCCACACCGGACTGCCTGTGGGGTCAGGACGAACCTGTACGCTCACCGCGCCTTGGGCGGCGGTGTCCTCGACGAGGTGGACGTCCAGCCGTCCACAGAGAATCTCGACGGAGATCTCCACTGGTCCCTCGCACTCGAAGTCCTGCTGCCGCACCACCGTAACGTCGGTGCTGTTGTGCTCCACGGTTCCTCCTGGACCGGTTATGTCCTGCCTGCGCTGCCCGTTCTCGGATCTGGTGCCGGGCTTAGCCCTGGACCCAGCCCTGCACCCGGTTGTGGCCCTTGCGCTCGTCGGGGCTCCGCTGGCGCTCGTTCCACGCCGCACCACGCAGCGCGTTCTGCACGGCCTGCGAGACGAAGGTGTTCAACGAGACACCTTGCGCGGCCGCAGCGCGCTCGGCCTGGCTCTTGATCTGGTCAACCAGCCGTACCGTCATCCGGCTGATGTCGCCGCCGAGGTCGGCGAAGGGGTTGGCCCCGGATGGACCCGTCGGCGGCGCGGGGTCGGACTCCGGGCCGGGGTGGGTGGTCGTGCTGACGGCAACCCGCACGTCGCGCCCGTCCAGCCGCACCTCCACCACCCGGTCGTCCAGTGTTGCGGTGACCTCTGCGGCAAGATCGGCCAGCGCGTTCATGATGGTCAGCCGGGCCGCGGGCTCCAGTGCCGCACCCAGCAGGGCCGCGGTCTGCCGGGTCTGCTCATCACCGGCCGACGCGGCGGCGGTGAGATCCTCGCGCAACTGGTTGATGTAGGGCGTCAGATCCATGACACCAACTATGACATCACTTGTGACACCAGGCAAGACACCACCATGATGTCGCAGTTACGCTTGGTCGGTCCGACAGGAAAGGTGTGCTGTGAGCCAGCCCGAGAGTGCTGCTAAAGACGGGGATGCCGGGGGTGTGCACACCGCACCGCTGCGGGTCCAAGTGGTCGCCAAGACCGAGTTCTTCCCGCCGGCCGACGTGCCATGGTCCACCGACACCGACGGTGGCCAGGCGCTCGCCGAGTTCGCCGGGCGGGCCTGCTACCAGTCCTGGCGCAAGCCCAACCCCACGACCGCCACCAACGCCGGATACCTGCGGCACATCCTCGAGGTCGGCCACCTGTCCGTGCTCGAGCACGGCACGGTCAGCTTCTACCTCACCGGCGTGTCCCGGTCCCTGACCCACGAGCTGGTCCGGCACCGGCATCTCTCGTTCTCCCAGCTCTCCCAGCGCTACGTACCCGAGCGCAACGCGGCCATGGTCGAGCCCGAGGTCATCGCCCGCGACCCCGAGCTGCACCAACGGTTCCTCACCGCCGCTGCGGCGAGCCAGCAGGCGTACACCGAACTGCTGGCTGGCTTGGAGCAACGGTTCGCCGACGAGCCGAACGCGACCCTGCGCCGCAAGCAGGCCCGCCAGGCGGCCCGCTCGGTGCTGCCCAACGCCACCGAGACCCGCATCGTGGTCACCGGCAATTACCGGGCCTGGCGGCACTTCATCGCGATGCGGGCTACCGAGCACGCGGATGTGGAGATCCGCGCGCTGGCCGTGGAGTGCCTGCGCCAGTTGCAGAAGGTGGCGCCCAACGTGTTCAGCGACTTCGAGATCTCCCTGCTGCCCGACGGCACCGAGATCGCCTCCAGCCCTCTCGTCACCGAGGGCTGACCCGGTTCCAGCCTGCCGCCATTCAGTTTCCAAATGGCGGCAGGTGCTGGTCGCAGCGGGATATCCTGGGGGGTGGACGGGCCAGAAAGCCGATCATGCTATCGGTGCGGTGGAATCACTACAGACTGATTTCAGCGGGTTAATGCAGCCTCGGCTAAGGCGGTGGACAGGATGGGCCTGAAGCCATTTTCGAGTGCAGGTGTGACGGCTACTGTTACAGAGGAATGCGTTGAGTGACTGGAGCCGTCCAGGTCGAGTCCACGGGCTCCTGCTTCCTGGGCGATGAGAACGCCCGCGCTGGTGTCCCATGGTTTACTTCCCAGCCTGATACAAGCATCTCATGTGATGCACTGACCGCTTGAAACCGCCCCCCGAGGCCGGGCAGCTCGTCGAGCTGCTGAACCAGGCCCAGCGCCATCCCGGCTCCGCCGGGCGGGCATGAGCAGGGCAGCAGTAGCGTGCAGGTATGGATCTGGACAAGGCACGTGCGGTGCTCGCCGAGCAGCATCGGGCGGTGCTCGCCACGATGCGTCCGGACGGCACGCCGCAGATGTCGCCGGTGCTCGCCGCGGTTGACGAGGCGGGCCGGGTGCTGGTGAGCACCCGGCAGACCGCGTTCAAGGTGCGCAATCTGCGCCGGGACCCGCGGGTGTGGCTGTGCGTGCTGCCCGATGAGTTCTTCGGCCGCTGGATCCAGGTCGGGGGCACGGCGCGGATCGTGGAGTTGCCCGAGGCGATGGAGCCGCTGGTGGACTACTACCGGAGGCTCTCCGGCGAGCACGAGAACTGGGACGACTACCGCGCCGCGATGCAGCGCGAGCAGCGGGTGCTGCTGCAGATCGAGCTCAGCTCGGCCGGCCCGGACCGGGCTGGGTGAGCTGGCGAGTGAGGCAGAGCGGGCTGGCCGTGAGCGAGCGACGGGCGCTGAGCGATCTGCTGGACCAGCTCGGCCCGGATGCCCCGACGCTGTGCGTGGGCTGGACGACCCGTGATCTCGCGGCACACCTGGTGATCCGGGAGCGCCGGCCGGACGCCGCAGCGGGCGTCGTGTTGCCGCCGCTGGCCGGATACACCGCCCGGGTGCAGCATCGCAAGGCGCAGCGGCCCTGGCGGGAGCTGGTCGAGCAGATCCGCAACGGGCCGCCGTGGTGGTCGCCGATGCGGCTGTCCCCGCTGGCCGAGAAGGTCGACGGTATCGAGTTCTTCGTGCACCACGAGGACGTGCGCCGGGCCCGGCCCGGGTGGTCGCCGCGCCCGTTCGACCCGCGGCGTGCTGACCGGCTGTGGACGCTGCTGTCCCGGCTGGCGCCGCTGTGCTACCGGAACTCCCCGGTCGGGGTGGTGTTGCGCCGCCCGGACGGGGTGCAGTGCCTGGCCCGGCGCCGGGCGCGCAGCGTCACCGTGAGCGGCGAGCCGGAGGAGCTGGTGCTGCACGCCTACGGCCGCGACCAGGGGATCGTCGACTTTGAAGGGGACCAGGTCGACGTCACCGGCCTGCAGGGCAGCAGGCGTGGCTTCTAGCCGGCAGGGCTGGCCGCTGGCGTGGGCCCAGGAGCTGACTGTGCCGGCCGCAGCGGTAGCGTCGCACTATGAGCACTGCCCCGACCGCTGCACCCGGCCGGCCCTTCGGCCGGGTGCTCACCGCCATGGTCACCCCCTTCACCGCCGAGGGCCAGCTCGATCTCGACACCGCGCAGAAGCTTGCCCATCAGTTGGTGGAGCGGGGTTGTGACGGGCTGGTGGTCAACGGCACCACCGGCGAGTCGCCGACCACCACCGACACCGAGAAATCGGACCTGGTGCGGGCGGTGGTGGCTGCGGTGGGGGATCGGGCGGCGGTGGTGGCCGGCGCCGGGACCTACGACACCGCGCACAGCATGCACCTGGCCCGGCAGGCCGCGCAGGCCGGCGCGCACGGCCTGCTGGTGGTGACCCCCTACTACTCGCGCCCCCCGCAGGCCGGGCTGCTTGCGCACTTCACCGCGGTCGCTGACGCCACCGACCTGCCGGTGATGCTCTACGACATCCCGTCCCGTTCGATCGTGCCCATCGCGGTGGAGACCCTGTACCAGCTCGCCGAGCATCCGCGGATCGTCGCGGTCAAGGACGCCAAGGGCGATCTCGGGAGTGGCGCCGAGGTCATCGCCACCACCGATCTGGCCTATTACTGCGGGGACGACATGCTCAACCTGCCGTGGCTGTCGGTGGGAGCGGTCGGGCTCGTCAGCGTGATCGGCAACATCGTGCCGGACCGGCTCCAGGTCATGCTCACTGCGTTCGAGGGAGGTGACGTGCGCACCGCACGCGACGTGCACGCCTCGACGCTCACCCTGATCCGGACCTTCTTCATGGCCGGCGGGGTGACCTTCGGCAAGGCGGCGCTGCGGCTGACCGGGCTGGAGGTCGGGGATCCGCGATTGCCCCAGGTCCCCGCCGACCCGGACCAGGTCAGCGCGATCACCGCCGCGCTGGTGGCAGCCGGGGTCCTGACGTGAGTAGCGGCCCGCAGCTGCCCATCCCCGGTGTTCCGCACACAGCACCGCCGCCGCTGCCCAGCAACGCCCTGCGCGTGGTCGCCCTCGGCGGCATCGGGGAGATCGGCCGCAACATGACCGTCTTCGACCACGCCGGCCGGCTGCTCGTGGTGGACTGCGGAGTGCTGTTCCCCGAGGACGACGCACCCGGAGTCGACCTGATCCTGCCCGACTTCCGCGCGGTCGAGGACCGGCTGCACGACATCGAGTCCCTGGTGCTCACCCACGGGCACGAGGACCACATCGGGGCGGTGCCGTTCCTGCTGCGGCTGCGGCCCGACCTGCCGGTGGTCGGCTCGGAGTTCACCCTCGCCCTGGTCCGGGAGAAGTGCCGCGAGCACCGGCAGAAGCCGCAACTGGTGCAGGTCAAGGAGGGCAGTCGGCATCGTTGCGGGCCGTTCGACTGCGAGTTCTTCGCGGTGAACCACTCCATTCCGGACGCGCTGGCGGTGGCCATCCGCACCCCGGCCGGTCTGGTGCTGCACACCGGTGACGTGAAGCTCGACCAGTTGCCGCTGGACGGGCGGCTGACCGATCTGGCCGGGTTCTCCCGGCTCGGCGACGAGGGCGTCGACCTGCTGCTGATCGACTCCACCAACGCTGAGGTACCGGGCTTCGTGACCCCGGAGCGCGACATCGGCCCGGTGCTGGACATGGTGATCGGACGGGCCCGCCAGCGGGTCATCGTGGCCTGTTTCGCCAGCCATGTGCACCGCGTGCAGCAGGTGCTCGACGTCGCCGTCGCGCACGGCCGCAAGGTGGCCCTGGTGGGCCGTTCGATGGTGCGCAACATGGGCGTGGCGGCCGACCTGGGGCTGCTGCGGGTGCCACGGGGCCTGCTGGTGGACCTCGAGGAGGCCCTCGCCATGCCCGAGGACCGGGTGCTGTTCGTGTCCACCGGCTCGCAGGGCGAGCCGCTCTCGGCGCTGTCGAGGATGGCCCACGGCGAACACCGGCAGATCAAGATCCGTTCCGGGGACACCGTGATCCTGGCCAGCTCGCTCATCCCGGGCAACGAGACCGCGGTGTTCCGGGTGGTCAACGAGCTGACCCGGATGGGCGCCACGGTGGTGCACCAGGGCAACGCGAAGGTGCACGTGTCCGGGCACGCCCCGGCCGGGGAGCTGCTCTTCCTCTACAACGCCATCCGCCCGTCGAACGTCATGCCGGTGCACGGCGAGTGGCGCCACCTGCGGGCCAATGCCGCCCTCGCGGCCCGCACCGGGGTACCCGAGGAGCGAGTGGTGATCGCCGAGGACGGCGTGGTGGTGGATCTGGTGGACGGCCGGGCGCAGATCGTCGGCCGGGTGGAGGTTGGTCAGGTCTATGTCGACGGTCTCTCGGTCGGGGACGTGGGGGATTCGACCCTGTCCGACCGGTTGATCCTCGGTGAGGGCGGGTTCATCGCGATCACAGTGGCGGTGGCCGCGGCGACCGGCCGGGCGGTCGCCCCCCCGACGATCTCCGGCCGGGGCTTCTCCGACGACCCCAAGGCGCTGGACGGGGTGGTCGCGCTGGTCGAGATGGAACTGGCCCGCACCGAGGTGGAGGGGATCACCGACCCGCACCGGATCGCCCAGGCGGTGCGGCGGACGGTGGGTCGCTGGGTCGCCGACACCTACCGGCGGCGTCCGATGATCGTGCCCACCGTGCTGCCCGTCGACTGAGAGTTCTGGGCCCGCGGCGCTGTGCCAGGGCTGATCGGTACGTCACGTTGCGGCGTGTCGGTGCCGGCCGGGCCGGCCGGTCAGGCGACCATGTGCCCGAGGGGAGGAAGGGACGAACGGGTTACCGTGAGGGACATGGCAGGGCGGACGACCGCGAGCTCGGGGAGTGGACGGTCCCGGACTTCGGGGAACAAGAGCGCTGGCAGCACATCCCAGGGCCGGGGTTCCCCGGTCAGGAGTGCCGGCAGCAAGGGCCTGACGAGCGGGCCACGGCCCCGGCCTGGACTGCGCCGCCCGTCCTACCGCAGGCGCAGCGGCGTCGGCCGTGGGGTGGCGACCACCTGGGCCCTGCTGGCCCGGGGCGCAGGCCGGGTGGCCCGGGCCGTGGGACGCACCCGTGAGCTGGAGCCCGAGCACCGCCGCGACGGCCTGGCGCTCGCCCTGGTCGCGCTCGCCGTGGTCGCCGCCGCCAGCCTGTGGTGGGCTGCCGGCGGGCCGGTCGGGGCCGGTGTGCAGCACGGGTTGCGTACCTTGTTCGGCTCGGCGGCGGTGCTGCTGCCGGTGCTGCTCGCCGGAGTGGCGGTGGCCTTGATGCGCACCGAGCCCGATCCGGCGGCCCGGCCCCGCCGCACCGTCGGAACCGTGCTGTTGCTGCTGGGGACCCTGGGTCTGGGGCACCTGGCAGCCGGGGCGCCCGGGGACGGTGCGGGGCAGTCCCGGGCTGCTGGGGTGGTCGGGTTCCTGGTCGCCGATCCGCTGGCCGCCGGGTTCACCCGCTGGGTCGCGGCCCCGCTGCTGGTGCTGCTGGCCGGTTACGGGCTGCTGGTGCTGACCGGGACCCCGGTGCGTGCCGTGCCCGCCCGGATCCGCGCCTTGACCGGTCGCTCCGGACCCGAGCCCGACCCGGACCAGGATCCCGTCGCCGCCGATGCGGTGACCAGCACGGATCCGACCACCGCGAGGTTGCGTCGACCGTCCCGGCGCCGGCAGGCCACCCAGACCGAGGAGATCACCGAGCCACCGGACACCGCCGAGGCAGCCCCGACCCGGCCTGCTCCGCACCGCAAGCCGGCCCGTGCGGCACAGACCAGTGAGAGCACCGCCGGCCCCCCGATGACGGTGCACCGGGAGGTCGAGGGGGACTACCAACTGCCGCCGCCCGGGCTGCTGGTCGAGGGCGCCCCCCCCAAGGCCCGCAGCCGGGCCAACGACGCCATGATCGAGGCGATTAACGGGGTGCTCGACCAGTTCTCGGTGGACGCCCAGGTCACCGGGTTCACCCGGGGTCCAACGGTGACCCGCTACGAGGTGGAGCTGGGACACGGGGTCAAGGTCGAGAAGATCACCCAGTTGACCCGCAACATCTCCTATGCGGTGGCCACCGACAATGTCCGGCTGCTGGCCCCGATCCCGGGCAAGTCCGCGGTCGGTATCGAGGTGCCCAACAGCGACCGGGAGATGGTGCGTCTCGGTGACGTGCTGCGCTCCTCGGCGTCGGGTCGGGACCCGCATCCCATGGTGATCGGGCTGGGCAAGGACATCGAGGGGCATTTCGTCACCGCGAACCTGACCAAGATGCCGCACCTGCTGGTCGCGGGCTCCACCGGTTCCGGCAAGTCCAGCTTCGTGAACTCGATGCTGGTCTCGCTGCTGGCCCGGGCCACCCCGGATGAGGTCCGGATGATCCTCATCGACCCGAAGATGGTGGAGCTGACCCCGTACGAGGGCATCCCGCACCTCATCACCCCCATCATCACCCAGCCCAAGAAAGCGGCGGCGGCGCTGGCCTGGCTGGTCGAGGAGATGGAGCAGCGCTACCAGGACATGCAGGCCAGCCGGGTGCGCCACATTGACGACTTCAACCGCAAGGTGCGCTCGGGGCAGATCAGCACACCGCTGGGCAGCGAGCGGGAGTACCGGCCCTACCCGTACATCATGGCCATCGTCGACGAGCTGGCCGACCTGATGATGACCGCTCCGCGCGATGTGGAGGACGCCATCGTCCGGATCACCCAGAAGGCCCGGGCAGCCGGGATCCATCTGGTGCTCGCCACCCAGCGTCCCAGCGTCGATGTGGTCACCGGATTGATCAAGACCAATGTGCCGTCCCGGCTGGCCTTCGCCACCTCCTCGCTCACCGACAGCCGGGTGATCCTGGACCAGCCCGGCGCGGAGAAGCTGATCGGCATGGGCGACGGGCTCTACCTGCCGATGGGCGCCGCCAAGCCGGCGCGCGTTCAGGGCGCCTATGTGAGCGACGAGGAGATCGCCAAGGTCGTCAACTTCACCAAGGAGCAGGCCACCCCGGAGTACACCGAGGGGGTCACCGCGGCCAAGGCGGGCGAGCAGCGCGAGATCGATCCCGACATCGGGGACGATCTCGACGTGCTGTTGCAGGCCGCCGAGCTGGTGGTGACCTCACAGTTCGGCTCGACGTCGATGCTGCAGCGCAAGCTGCGGGTCGGCTTCGCCAAGGCGGGTCGGCTGATGGACCTGCTGGAGACCCGAGGTGTTGTGGGTCCCTCGGAGGGCTCCAAGGCGCGCGACGTGCTGGTCAAGCCCGAGGAGCTGGACGGGCTGCTCTACCTGATCCGCGGCGGCGACCCGACGGGCGGTGGGGACGACGACTGAGCAGGGCTACAGCTCCAGCAGCATGCGGGTGTTGCCCAGGGTGTTCGGTTTGGCGTAGGGCAGGTCAAGGAACTCCGCGACGCCCTCGTCGTACGAGCGGCGCATCTCGGCATAGACCTCCGGGCTCACCGGGGTTCCTTCGATGACCTGGAACCCGTGCCGGGCGAAGAAGCGCTCCTCGAAGGTCAGCACGAAGACGCGACGCAGCCCCAGCTCCCGGCCCTGGGCGATGAGTCGGCGGACCAGCGCCTGCCCCACGCCCTGCCCTCGGGTGTGCGGGTGCACGGCCAGGGTGCGGATCTCGGCCAGGTCCTCCCAGAGCACGTGCAGCGCCCCGCAGCCCATCAGCCGCTGGCCCCGCTCGGCCACCCAGAACTCCTGGACGTCCTCGTAGAGCGTGACCAGTTGCTTGGCCAGCAGCACCGCACCCGCGTAGCAGTCCACCAGGTTCTTGATCGCCCGGACATCACCGACCCGCGCCCGCCGCACGGAGAGCCCACCAGTCACGCGCCAGAACCTACTGGTGCCTGGTGGGTTCCTGCTTCCGAGGCTCCCAGAAGTTGACTCCTACAGTGTTCGGTGCCAACGCCTCCGGGAAATTCAACCTGCTCGATGGTCTGCGGCTGATGTCTACCCTGGTGCGGGGCTGGGGAAGGCGAGCCCGGGTCGGGCATTCCGAGAAGCCCTTTTCGGCTCACCCCTAGTGTAGTGTCTTGCAATTGAGTTACAGTGCATTATGCTATAGTTATGAGCCGAGCAGCGACGCCGTTGGCGATATCCGATGGACAGCGGGAAGTTCTGGAAACCTTGACCAGTTCGCGGACCGCGGCGTACCGCGTGGTGCAACGGGCGCAGGTATTGCTGTTGGCCGCCGACGGCATGTCGAATTCCGAGATCAGTGAGGTGGTCGAAGTATCTCGTCCGACCGTGCTGGCCTGGCGTGGCCTGTTCGAGAAAGACGGACTCGTGGGACGACAGCCGGGCACCCGAGGATCTTGTCCGCTATGCTCGCTCCATTGCTCCCGAGGGTGGGGATGAGTTCGACGAAGTGTGGTGCGTCGAGCTGGACGACTACGATCTTGGGTCAGCCGTAGCTCTTGCTGCCAAGTTGGATGTACGGCTTGCCGTGTCGAATCCATGCTTCGACATCATCAGGACTGTACAGCTCCTCTGGGTAATGCGAAAGCGGTGTTGCGCCAATTGACCCGGCGGGTGCCCAGGTACCAGAAGAACGGCCTTCGGTCCGCTGACTTCGAGGCCGGGGTGCGGGACGCCGTGCAACGAGCGGAGCGTCTCGATCCGACCGGCATCGACCATGGGCGCGATCCCTCGAGCGGGGTCTGGAGGCTGGTGCGCCGGATGGAGGAGGGTGGGCGGTTACCCTGAGCCTTGTGCCCACCTCACCTCGTTCGCCTCGTGCCGCGCTGCTCACCCTGGGCTGCGCCCGTAACGAGGTTGACTCCGAGGAGCTGGCGGGGCGGCTGAGCGGTGACGGGTGGGAGCTGGTGGACGCCGAGGGGGGCGACGCGGACGTGGTAGTGGTGAACACCTGCGGCTTTGTGGCCGCAGCGAAGAAGGACTCGATCGACATGGTGCTGGCCGCCGCGGACACCGGCGCCAAGGTGGTGGCGGTGGGCTGCCTCGCCGAGCGCTACGGCAGCGAGCTGGCCCAGAGCCTGCCGGAGGCCGCCGCCGTGCTGGGCTTCGACGCCTACCCGGAACTGGGTGACCGGTTGCATGAGGTACTGGCCGGTCAGGCGGTGCCCGCGCATCAGCCGGTGGACCGCCGCCACCTGCTGCCGATCGCCCCGGCGTCCCGGCCCGCGGCACTGGCCGCCGGGCCGGCGCTGCCCGGACACGGCTGGGGACCTCC
>DASTLT010000030.1:0-6352 GCA_035714625.1 Pseudonocardiaceae bacterium
GGTTTCCTTGCTGCGGAGCATGGTGACGATGGCGCGGCTGTCGGCGCAGAACAGCTCGTGGGCGATGTCCATGCCTGAGTTGCCGCCGAACGCGGCTGTTTCCGCTTCGTAGATGCCGGGCCACCAGTCGCCGATGTGGCCTCTCCTGGTGAGCTTGTCGAGTTCGACGGAAAGGTCCGCAGTCATTGTTTGCCCGTTCGTGCCGGGCCGGAGTCGTAGTCGCCAACAGGGGTGTTTCCGGATGAACCACCACGAGCCGACCACTCCGTTGGCTTCGGCTTGCATGAGCAGCGGCGCGAGGTAGTCGGCGACGGCTTGCTCGGCCAAGTCCCAGTCCGTGAAGCGGATATAGAGCTGCCACCAACCTGGGTTCGTGTGGTGGTCGAGGGCGCGCTGGCCGGCATGCCGGTAGACCTCAATGGCCTCGGCCAAGGCCGCGGCTTTCATGCCTGCTGCTGAGGCGGCGTCGGTCAGCGGTGTGCCGGTCAGGACCTTCACGATCGCGGCTTCGATGGTGTTGGCCGGGGCTAGGTGATCAGTAGGCATGCGTCCCATCCCGAGATCGGGGCGGTGTTGTGCGTGGCAGTATGGAGCGCGAGGCCGAGTCCGGCAGTTCCGGTAAGGAACCCGGTGTCCTCGTGGAGGTGGAGGCTGGCGTTGGCGCGGTGGGTGAGCAGTGCGGCCAGGTGCGGCAGTTGGTGGCTGATCTCGGGGGTCAGCGCATCGCGGACGGCGCGCCAGGCGGTCTGATACAGCCCGGCCCAGCCGTGGCACAGGCTGGTGTCGGTGATGCGGGCGAGTTGGTCGGCGTCGGACAGGCACGCTGCCAAGGCGTGCTCAGCCATGTGTTGGCGTGCTGTGTCTGCCGTGGCGATGGCGGCGATCTGGTGGGCGCGGGCGATGCCGGGGGTTCCGTAGCACCAGCTCGGCCGCAGCGAGCCAGGTTGGCGGGATCGGCCGGTGTGCAGCTCCTCGTGCGTGATCCATTCCGGCCACCAGGGTCCGGGTTCGCCGGCGTGGCGCCAGGAGTCCAGGTGCGTGCAGATGGTTGCGATGGCCTCGCGCTGCCCATCGACGCTCACGCCGCATCGCAGCGCGGTGCCCAGAAAGGCCAGCACGCCGGAGATTCCGTGGGCGACACCGTGGTTGGCGTGTCCGCCGGGGGTGGGCACGGTGGTGTCCGGGTTGTGGGAGACCCACCAGCCGGGCCGGCGGTCGGTGCGCGGTGTGGCCAGGCGGACGAGGTAGTCGAGGATGCGTCCGAGTGCCTCGGTTCCGGGCGCGTGCTGGAGTAGCAGCCGTCCGATTCCGGTCAGGCCGGAGAACAGGTCGTATTCAGCGAAGGTCGTTGCCTCGCCGCGCTCGGCACGCGCCGTAGCGGCGTTGACCCGGCGATGTGCCAGCGCGGCGACATGGGAGTCCACGCTGGACAGCGCCCGGTCGTAGCGGTGGGTCTGGTCGGCTTCGGCGGCGTGCAGGATGAACGAAATCGCCGGTGCGCCGAGGTAGAGACCAGTGTCGTCGGCCGCGCTGATCCCATGAGCGGTCGCCGTGGTCACCCAGGCGTGCGCGGTGCTCCATGGTCCCATTCCTGCGAGAGCGCGTTCGATGTGCAGCAGGGCGATGCCCGCCGCGCCATGAGCGAGGGACTGCTCTCGCCCGGTCTGGTCGTCGGCGTCGCGCGTCGGCCTCGCCAGCTTCGCGGCGAGTGCGTCGGCGAGCTGGGCGGCCTCCTCCGCGGCGGTCACGACGTGGCCTGGTCGATGAGGGCGAGCCTGCGCCGGGCGAGGGCGCGGGCGAGGCGGTTGGTGACCTTCTCCACACCGGGATCGACACCGACGGCCCGCAGGTGGTGCTCATGCAGCAGGATCCGCAGCACCATGGGATCGTCATGATCCGGGAAGCACCGGTTTCGGTACGCGAAGAGCGCAGCCCGGCGCTGGTCCCACACCCCCGTCACGGTCTGTCCGTCCGGAAGGCTTCGCAAGTGGGCCCAATCCTCGGCGCCGACCAGCCCGAGCGCCGTCTGGCTAAGTCGGCGGTCGAGTTTTCCGTGCTCTTGGGCAAGGAGATCAAGCAGGCGGCGTAGCCCCGCTTCCGGGGTCACCGCCAGCGAGGCAGCCAGGTCCGTCATGGAGGCAGCGGCGATGGCCTGGCTGGGCGTCCCAGTACGGATTGCCCACCAGAGTTGGGCAATGGCGGCTGCCGAATCGGTGGCGAGCACGTCTTCCACGGCGTGCTCGGTCTTCGTACCGGGACCGAACGCGCCGCGCGGCGGCTGGTAGGCGCCGAGGTTGAGCTCGGCGAGCAGGCCCGACGTGCGCAGATGTGCCGCCCACTCGGCGATCTGGGCGGCGGGCGTCCCGTAGTCCGCCGCGGTGTGAAGTCGCAGGCACAGCACAAGGTGCTGGTCGGTATCGGGGCGGGCAGGGTTGTGGTGACGCCAGAACCACCACCGGAGCACGGGGAGGTCAGTATCCGCGAGGAGTTGGGGCAGGTGGTGGCTGAGGATGTCGTCGAAGCGCAGCGGGTGGCCGTGGAGGTGAGCGCGCAGCACGGGTGAGCGTCCTGGGAGCAGGGCGTCGGATCGGGGCACGGTAGGCAGCGGTACTTCCTGCGGGCGCGGTGGCGAGTCCGGGCTCGGGACGGCGGTAAGCGGGACGACCAGTTCACAGGCGCGGCCGACCCACGCGCGACCGTCGTGTGGACCGGATTCGCGGAGTTCGACCTTGCCGATGCGGTTGCGCTCCAGTCGGGCGCGCAACAACGTCCGGTCGCGGCGGTCGTCCAAGTCGAGCGGAAGGCGAAGATCGGCTTCGCACAGCACGACGGTCGGGGGAACCCGCCACTGGTCGCACCACCTGCTCAGCGCGTCGTCCCACGCAGCGGTGCCACTGCGTGCCGGGGGAAGGTCGGTGGGCTTCAGCAGCCACCGAGCCGCCGATAACACGACGCGCCCATGGCGGATGCGGGGGTGAAACGGCAGGTCGTGAGCGACGCCGAACCCGACCGGGCCGAATGCGCCGCACCGCGCGGACGCCACCTCGGCGAGAAACCGCGCCAGCGGCGGGGTTTGCGTGGTGATTTCCAGCGCGTGCAGGATGTGCGGCTGGACTCGCTCCCCGGTCGAGATCCGCACCAGGGACATCTGCGAGGTATCGGCGGTGACCGCGAGATCATCCAGCCGGATCACGGTTTCGTTATCGCCGCGATACTCGGCCAGAGAAATCACGTACGGCAGCAGCTGAGGCGTGCGGGTGATGTTCTCGTTGTGCTCGCGGCGGGGCGGAAACGACAACTGTGCCGCAATGGTGTGCTTGCTCGTCGGCGTGTACGTGGCCGCGAGGCGTTGCTGATCCTCCTCGGGCAGCAGGTGGGCGAACCGCCCGGCCATGCTGTTGACATGCAGGGGCGCCCCGGTGATCCAGAGCTGGAACTGACCGCGCTCCAGCGCGTCGAGGGAGGCGGCGTAAAGCTGGAAGGCCAGTTCCACCCGCGCGGGAGTGACCATCTTGGTGTGGTCACCGACCCTCAGGTCGCTGATGACCTGCTCGGTCAGCGCAATCTCGGTGCGGCCCTCGACGGTGGCTTGCTGGATCAGCGCCAGCAGGGTGACATCACGTTCCGTCACCAGGGGAGCAGCGCGGGGCCGGGGAGCGCCGAGGAACCCGGCGGGGTACCCCAGGCCGGAGTCGGCGACCACTTCGCGCACGCCGACGACCGCGCCAACGCCGTAGCGGTGCAGGAACCGCGCGTGAAAGTCCTTCCAAGCCGGGTCCCCGAAGGGAAAGGGCGTGAGCCGCAGCAGCGCTGCCGCGGCGGCCTCCGCCTCGTGCAACACCGTCTCGGGAACCGTGACCTTGCCGGCAAACACCACGTCCACGGCAAGCACCCTTCCCGGAACGTCGTGTACCGCCCGCATCCGTTCAGCAGCGCTCTCCAAGGCCACGGAGTAGTCGGGCGGGGCTGTCCAGGACCTGAGTGAAGACAGCACCTCACGGATCACGCCGAGCTGTTTGACGAGGTCCGCGAGGTCGGGTAGATCCTCGACGCCGACAGATTCCAGCTCGGTTACCAGGTGCGCCAGCGGGTCAACAGTCGTCATTGGCGCGCGCAGGCTGGTAAGCAAAGCGCGACTGGCGATCAGCCCAGCCAGCAGGCGCTGGATTTTGGCCGGGGTCGCGTCGGGCAGCTGCTCTCCGATTCGTTGAGCCAACTCGGCAACAGGGACCGGCTTGGCCGCGCCGGCCAATGCCGCGGCCACTGCCTTCGTGAGGCGAACGGAGCACTCCAACGCCGCACCGCGGTGCGATTGGTGGTCGTCGGGCCGGGCCGGAACAACGAATCGGTCCCCGCGCATGAATCCGGCGTCGTTGACAACCACGGGCAGGCGTGCCAGCAAGTCGGTGTGCTGCTCCAGGCGCTCGATGATCGCACCCAACCACCCCGCGTCGGCCCGCGCCACCACCTGATGTTCGCCGCCGAGCCGGGCGGCAGCCGGAGTGTCCGCTGACGCGGCGGCCACCCCAGCGAACAAACCGAACGGGGTGGCGCGCCGCTGCCAGCGCCGCAGATAGGCCGAGGTCGTGACGAGCACACGCCGAAGCTGACGAGCATCGCCACGGCCGCCATCAACGATCGCGTCGATCTCCTGGGACAACACAGGACTAGCGACCCAGAGCGCGCTCCGGACCTCGACACGTCGCCACAGGTGAGCCAACCACACTCGACCCTCGCCGAGGGCATCGTCGGTGTCAAGGTCAAGCCGGTCCGGTAGTCCCAGCCCGCCCGGATCAGTGCTGACGCGAGCCAGTGCTACTCCCATGTGCCGAAACAGTGTCCGCTTTGTGCCCACTGCCCTCTGCCCGTATCACCTCCTTACCGCTGCGAGAGGCTGCTCAGAACGGCGTCCCCGTCAGGCTGTTACAGGCGCTGCCCGAGCACGTCTGGCCGCAATTGTCGCTGGTATCGCACGACATCTTGGCAAGCGGAAGACTGTCTTCGATTATCCGGAGATCGAGCGAAAACTCGTCGACCTCGTCAACCGGTGGCGTGCAGGTCGGGGTCATGCTGATCACTCTCTCTGTGGTTGTTCCTGGTTGCCCTGGCCGGTCGTGGCGATGGTTGCCGCTGGCCAGGAGATCGTGATGAGGTGACACCGCTTGGTGATGACCAAGCCCTCCGGCAAGCGCTCATCTGGGGTGTCTTTCGGCCAAACCACGAAATTCGGGCCAGGTCCTCGGCGCTGCTCACGATCCCAGACACGTACTTGCTCGGCCATCGCCTCAGCCAACGCGGGGGCATGCGAGCCAAAGGCATGGCCACCGAACTCGACCAGCCCTGGCCCGGCAGGCCGCGTCGCCAGGTAGGCGAACGACTCACGGTCGACCATGGCGAGATTAAACCAGCGGTTACCCTCGGCGACCAGGACGGGATTCTGGTCGGGGTCTGCCGCCAGGAGACAAAACCCTGGCATGGTAGTGGCCAGCCAGAATTGGAGGGTGTCGAACGACTCCATGCGCCCTATCAGCACCCCCGACCACACCTCAACCCGTTGGGTGTCGAGCACCCCATCCGGCAGCACCTGGCGATCCGGCGCCCCGTCATCGTCGAACCGCAACCTCACCGACCCACCCCGCACAGCCAGCACCCTCTCCTGATGCGCGCCAGTGCCCTGCATCTTGACAAAGCCGCAGATCCTGGCCGACCGGCTCACCAGGTGATCGCCTTCGCGCTCAAGCTCCAGCGAGCGGGTCAACCCGCGCATCCGCAGCGGGACCACCAGACGCCCACCCGGTCCGAGCTGATCCACCCACGCCGGGGGAATATGCCAGGTGCCGACTGTGACGATGATCCGGTCGTACGGGGCGTACTCGGCGACCCCGTTCTCGGCGTCGGCGAGGACGACGTTCACCCGCTCATAGCCGACCGCGTCGAGCAGCCGCCGCGCCCGCTCGGTCACGTCCGGGTCAATGTCCACGGTGGTGACCTGTCCTTCGGGACCGGCCAGCCAGCTCATCATCGCGGCGTTCACGCCTCCGGACCCGATCTCCAGCGCGGTCATTCCGGGGCGGATGTCGGCCTGTTCCAACATGAAAGCCTGCAGTTCTGGCGCGGAGACCGTGCTGATCGGCACCCCTTGGCCGTCCCGCTTCATGTGCACCGCCTCCCGGGGATCATAGGCCACCTCCAGCGACGCCCCCGGCGTAAACAGATGCCGAGGCACCGCCCGAAACACCTCGGCGACCCGATCACTACGAATCGCTCCCATCTCACGCAGTTCGTCGATCATCTTCTCGCGCAGCGTCTCAGCGTCCTGGGCTTCGCGGGGGGTGTCGACGTGCGTGTGTCG
>DASTLT010000031.1:0-30740 GCA_035714625.1 Pseudonocardiaceae bacterium
AGCGATGTCTCACACAGCGATGTCTCACACAGCGATGTCTCACACAGCGATGTCTCACACAGCGATGTCTCACACAGCGATGTCTCACACAGCGATGTCTCACACAGCGATGTCTCACATGGCCGTTGCCGTTGTCGCGGCGACCGCCGTAGGGCTGCTCACCGGGTGCGGTGGCGAAGACAACCCGGCACCCTCGACCACGTCCGCGACAGCGGCTCCGCCGGCCACCAGCACCCCAGCCGGTACCACGCGCCCGCCTGCCCCGACGAGCGCCCCCGCACCGCCGGTGACGAGCCCCACCCCGGCGCCCGGTACGCCCGTCAATGGCGAGGGTATGACTTCGGAACAGGCCAAGGAGCTCCAGCAGGCCGTCGACGAGGGCCACCAGCCTTGGCGCACCGACCCGAAGCAGGTGGCCGAAGCGTTCGTGAGGGGACGACTGGGATGGAGCAACGTCGACGCCCAGCTCGCCGACACGCACACCGCTGAGGTGACCAACCGGGCGGACGGCAGGATCGTCACCCTGCAGCTACGCCAGCCCGCACGGGTAGGCGAAGGCGGCATCTGGACCGTGGTCAGCGGAGTCTGGGTCAAGTAGTCACCTGAGTTAAGGAGACGATGATGTGCCCAGCCCCCGGATCGCCGGGACGTCATCTATCAAGCCAGCGCCGACTATCAAGCCAGCGTCGATAGTGATCCGTTCAAACTTCACGCACGCGGAATACGGCTGGTCGATTCCGTCAGATCTGGCCTCGGTGTCCACGGCTGGCCGGAGGTCGAGCCCGAGCGCTGCTCCGGCCTCGACAACCTGGGTCCAGGCCGCCGGCTCGCTGGCCGCACTGAGCTCCCGACATAGCTGATCGAAGATTGGTGTACCCGACATCGCCCGCCTCCCCGGTACCGGCGCGCTCCCACGCGCTCCGGCGAAGGCTTCTGGTGGTCCGGCCTTGTTGTCAACCGCGTTCACCCGCACGTTGGGTCGCCCAGATCCCACCCCGACCCCGGCGGTACCGGCCCTGGCCGGGGGCCCGCCCAGGGGTAATGTCGGAACTGCCGGTTCCGGCCGGCGGAGGAGGACATCGTGGGCACGGTGATCGCACTTCTGGTGCTGGTGCTGCTGATCGGTGGTGGTGTGCTGTACTACCGCGGTCAGCGGCAAGCGACCCAGCAGCGCGAGCTCGAGGACGCGCAGGCCGAGGCGCGCCGCTGGGTGGAGCGCCTCGGCGGGCAGGTGCTCAACCTGGTGGGCACCAACGAGCCGGCCCGGCAGGCGCTGGCCGACGCGGCGGAACGGTATACGGCAGCCGGCTCCCAGATGGACTCGGCGCGCACGGCCGCGCAGGCCCGCCTGGTCGCCCAGACCGCGCAGGAGGGGCTCTACTACGTACGGGCGGCGCGCACCGCGATGGGCATGGATCCCGGCCCGGAGCTGCCACAGATGGCGGGCCAGACCGATGCCGGCACGGTCACCGAGGAACGCGAGGTCGAGGTGCAGGGCCACGAGTACGCCGCCTCCCCGCGTCCTAGCGACCGCACCCCGCACTACTACCCCGGCGGGCGGGTGGCCGGCCGGCCGGTACCACAAGGCTGGTACAGCGAGCCTTGGTGGAAACCGGCCCTGGTGGGCGGTGCCTGGGGGCTGGGCTCGGCGCTGCTGTTCGGCTCATTGTTCAGTGGGATGGGCGGGATCGCCTCGGCGTCAGGATGGGAGCATGGCTACGACGCCGGGCAGGAGGACGCCATGGCCGGTGCCGACAGCGACTTCGGGGGCGATGGGGGCGGCGGCGACGTCGGGGGTGGTGACGGGGGTGGCGGCGACGTCGGCGGGGGCGACTGGGGTGGCGGCGACTTTGGCGGGGGCGACTGGGGTGGCGGCGACTTTGGCGGCGGCGATTTCGGGGGCGGCGACTTCGGCGGCTTCTAGCCCGGCGGATCCTCGCCCAACCACCGCGAGGGCTGGCACCGACGTTGGCAGGGCCGGTTCTTGCACTGGAAGGGAAGGCGACAAATACCGAGAGCAGTGAGGGGAAGTAATTTTGATCCGTGCCAACAACCTGACCACGCAGCCGCCGCCCATCGGGGGTCTTATAAATAACCCACGTACCGGTTACAAATCAGATTTAGGCAGATCGCCGGGAGTTGGGTTACAAGAGTGTGCCATGCCGTTCCCAGAAAAAGAGGGAACGGCCGCAACCGGCGATGGGCAATAGGCCGTCGGGGCATCACCGGTTGCGAGCCGCTACCCGGTCAGCTACGCGGGGCAAGGCGAGAGGCTAGTAATCCAGCGACGGCCCGACGCGAACGGACGATCCAGCGAACTAATAGTTTATTGTCCAGGGACTAGTTCAGCAGGCCGATACGACTTGCGAACTCCCGCACTTCAAAAGCATACGACGGCTTAGCTCGCCGCACAAGTGAAGCTACCATTACTCGAGGCTCCTTCCGATGTAGGAAGGCTTGTGGCCTGACTTTCTCTGCCATCTGGAGGTGGACAGTCCGTTCAGGCTATCCCGGAGACCGGCCGCGCGGCGAGCACATGCTTATGATCTTTAGCCAGGCCACCTTTTCACGCGCCAGCCGCCCTGGAGCGCGGCAGCGAAGTGGGAGCGCGGAGGTGGATCACGGCGGCGCGTCCGGGCCGCTTACGGCCCGGCTTGACGACGTACAGAAAGTTCTCACCTCTATCAAGTCAGCCGCAGTGCTGTCATGACTTGGGCTCAGTACGTTGGATGCATGGGTGAGCTAGTGGGGTGGGCGGCGGGGTTGGCATGCCAGAGGTTGGCGAGGGTGTTGCCGCGTCGGTGGGCGCATGTGCAGGGAGTGAGTAGGCGCGCGCAGGTCGTGGCGCCGATGTTGTCGGTTGCTGACGGTGAGTTGCTGGTTGGTGCAGCTTTTTTGCACGACGTCGGATACGCGCCGGATCTGGTCGCCACTGGCTTTCATCCGCTCGATGGTGCCCGGTATGTGCGCAGCGTGGGCGGTCCTGATCGGTTGGTGAACTTGGTTGTGCATCACTCGTGTGCGGGGTTGGAGGCCGAGCTGCGGGGGCTGTCGGACGAACTGGCTGAGTTCGAAGACGAGCGGACTGTTCTTCGGGATGCGCTGTGGTGGGCGGACATGACGACCACGCCTGACGGTGGAGAGACGACCGTGGCTGAGCGGGTCGCAGAGATTCAGGATCGTTATGGACCGGATGATCTGGTGTCCTGCTTTATTCGAAGCGCTTGGGATGAGCTCAGTGCAGCGGTAGAACGGACCGAGCGTCGGCTAGCGGTGGCTGAGATCGGTCAGGAGTAGTACGGCTGGGTGCGGTGTTCGTATCCGTGTTGGATGCGCAGCCGGATGGATGGGTGGATATTCAGACCATTCAGCTCGGTTGGCGCGACCCAGAGGACTTCTTTGCTCTCGCTACTCGTGTGTAGCTCGCCTCCGGTGGGGTGAGCGCGAAAGCAGAGGGAAAACTCTTGCCGTACCTCGCCGTCTGTGAATGCGATGACATGAGCGGGATTTGAGTAGACCCCGATCAGTCCAGTGACGCCCACGGTGATCCCGGTTTCTTCTCGGACTTCCCGTACGACGGTCTGGGAGATGGTTTCGCCGATTTCTTGGGCTCCTCCGGGGATGGCGTAGAGGTCGTTGTCTGTGCGGCGTATCATGAGCAGTCGGCTTGCCGCATCCTGGATGAAAGCGGTGACAGCGACCACGATACTGTTGGCTGGGGGTGCGTCCGGATCGTGGTAGTAGTCGACGCGCCGGGACATGGGGTCTACCACTTCGCCGAGGTTGCCGTGTTCCAGATGTTTTCGAAGCTTTCCGAGTAGGTCGCGAACAGGTCGCCGCCAGAGAGTTGACGCAGGTGGAGCAGTGGGGCGTGGGCCGCCATGAAGCCGTAGACGTGAGTATTGACCAACATCTCCTCGTCGAAACGATAGATGCTGTTGTACAAGGTGGTGCCGTGGCATCGGATATCGATGCCGGGGATGCCATCCAGCGGGCGGTAGAACGCGAGTGCGTTGCGCGCCTTGGCGGCAATTGTTCCCTCACCGATGCCCTCTTCAACGCTGCGTCGGTCAACTTCGGGACTGACCGGATCACCCAGCAGTAAACGTATCTTTGTCCCCTCCTGTGCCTTCTTACGCAGGCGTTTGATGAGCGTGGGATCATCGGTCAGGAACATGGCCGCATACACCAGGATTTCGATGTGTTCTTCGGCCTGGTCAAGTAAGCGGTTCCATAACTCGGTGGGCACCGAGTGACGATGCGGGTAGACCTGGACGACCTCCGAGCCACCGATCTCAGCCTTCCGCTCGGGAGCAATCGCATCCGGCCAGAGGTAGTTTTCTGCTTCGCGGACCAGGGCGGCAATGGTGCGGCGGTGTTTCGGGTAGGGCAGACGTCCTTTGGAGATCCAGCGTTCCACGGTCTTGGGATCGACGCTGGTGGCCTTGGCCACCTGGTCAAGGTCCAGGCCGTTGCGCAGGAGCGCGTCTCGGAGCCGTTCGTTGGGCATCACACCACCTGTCGGGGACGAGTAGGGACGTCCTAGCGTACGCGGAGACGTCTGGAGATGTCACGCTGTGCGGTGCTGTTGTCCTGCTGGGTTGCCGAGCATGGATGCCGTTAAGCGGTCCACCACCAGGGTGGACCAGGACAGGAGGACAGCACAGATGGCGGTTCCACGCGGGATGCGATTCGCAGTCGAACAGGACCAGATATTCCTCGACGGTGCCGCTATCGTCGGCCCGGTCAGCGCGGACCTGGAGTACGTCTCGACCGAGGACAAGGCGCGGGGCAAGCAGCCCAAGCAGCGCAGGGATGAGGCCACCGGACTGTGGCAGTGGAAGGTGACGGTGTCCGACCCGTCGGCGGAGAAGGACCGGGACAAGTCGATCAGCGTGACGATCCTGGCCGAGGTGCAGCCGGTTCCCCCGGCGACCGCGATCGCGGGCTTCGACTTCCGGCCGGTTTACTTCGAAGGGCTAAGCATTGAGCCGCGGGTGATGGGCGAGAAGTTCAAGTACCTGGGCTGGGTTTACCGGGCCACCGGGATGCGGGCACCGAACACCACTGCCAAACCCCCAGCAAGCCGTCGTCCGCGACGTCAGCGGCTGACAAGTCCGCCGCATAACGGGGCGGGCCTGGGGTGATGCGCGACATCGTGCAGGTACATATCACGGCCGCGTTGCCGATTCAGGCTCGGGCGCTGGGGTTCGCAGACCGGGTCGAGGTGCGGTTCGGCAAGGCGTTCCCGGTTGCATTGATCGTGGACCGGGACGCCGTGGACCCGCTGATCGAGGCTCTCGGGACTGGCCGAGCCGAGCTGGTGGCTTCCGACCAAGCCGAGGAGCACGAAGGGGACAAGAGCGATGGTCGTTGATAAGACCGCGAAACCGGCACCACTGAGGACGTTGAAGGAGGTTCATGAGTTGCTGATGAACCAGCGTCCCCGCGAGGATGCACCGTTGCCGGTGTGGCTGGAGTATCGCCAGCGGTCAGCGAAGCTGTATGCGCAGATCGCCGATATTGACCGGTTCCATCATCACGAAGCGGGGTACTGGGCCGAGCTGGAGCAGCAAACAGCCAAGAACATCGCGGCCCAGATCAACGCCGGGAAATCCCCATCCCACCGAACACGGAAAGGAGGCGAGGGCTGATGGGACTGGGCCGCAGCTGGGCTCGGCTGGTCGAGCGACGACGAGAACGGAAACGACTGCGGCGACGCTACCGGCGGACACGCAGACGGCGGGGCGGACTGACCTGGCAAATTTGCCGCCGGTGCGGCAGCGGGTCATTCCTCCCGGCGCGAGGTGACCAGCTCTGCGGGGGCTGCCTGAGCCTGATGCAGTAACAGACAGAGTCCACGCAGAGACCGATTCGGTCGCCGAACTCAACACCGAGTTGCGGGCGTTGGGCGTGCACGGGCGGCTGACACCATTGGAGCCAGGACCCAAGCCGGTGAAGCGCTCGACCCGCCGTCGCCAGGATGCGCCGAACCTGCCCCGCCGGCCGATCGAGAAACGCACCCTCGGACGGGTATTCGCCGGACGCTACCGCCCGTCGACATTCCTGACCCTGACCCTCGACAGGGGCGCGGGCCAGCACGAATCCGACGAGCGGCCGGTGGCCACGCTGGCGCAGGTGTTCGCCTTGGCCGAGGCCATCCAGCCGCGCTACCGCCTGGTCGTGCTACTCGCGACATTCACCAGCCTGCGATACGGCGAGATCAGGGGACTACGCCGAGGTGACTTCACACTCAGCAACCGAAATGTCAAGATCGACCGGGCGCACATCCAGCCGGACACTGGCCCGACATTCGATGGTGACCCGAAGGCCAACAGCGGGCGCACAGTGAGCCTGCCGGCATTCCTGGTCCCCGAGGTAGAGGCGCACCTCGCCGAGTTCGTCGGCCGATCACAGGACGCATACGTGTTCGTCGGCCCGAACGGTGCCCGTCCGGCGCGCAGCAACTTCCACACCATCTGGGACAAGGCACGCCAGAAAGTCGGTGTTCCCGGCCTGCATCTGCACGACCTGCGACATACAGGCAACACCCTGGCGGCGGAAACTGGAGCCACGTTGCGCGAACTGATGGAACGGATGGGGCACCGTTCGACCCGTGCTGCGCTGATCTACCTGCACGCCCGGGACCACCGAGATCGGGCCATCGCGGACGGCCTGGATGCGATCGTCGGGACGACCGGCCTGAGCGGGGCACACGCCGTGAGTGACCACGATGAGGGGCACGCGGGGGGCACGACACAGCGCCGAACGAAGGGCAGGCATCCACAAGGGACCGAGAGTAAGCCCTCTACCAGGGGAAAAGAACGGAGCGGGCGACGGGAATCGAACCCGCATAGCCAGCTTGGAAGGCTGGGACTCTACCATTGAGCTACGCCCGCGTGCTCCGCGGTCGGCGGAGCGAACCCTCAGCGTACCTTGCTGGCAGGATGGCGGAGCGCGCCCGTGCGGGCGTCCGTGGTGGTGCTGATGGCAGGCGTGCCCAGCAAGTGCCAGCCCAGCAGGTGCACCGTCTCCGGGCGCCTCTCGTCGATCGAGCGGGTCGCGTACGCTTCCCGGTGCACGGTGCCGTGCACGGGGTGTGGCGCAGCTTGGTAGCGCACTCGCTTTGGGAGCGAGGGGCCGTGGGTTCGAATCCCGCCACCCCGACCGGAAGGCTCACGTCGGACCCTGCTGCACCCCGTGTTGGCAGATCGTGCCCGGCGCCGTGGTGGGTCGGGGGCCGATCATCGGGCCATTGTGGCGTACAACTGAAGGATCGGGCCGTCCCCGGGCTGGGCTCGGCCCCACGTTACCGTCGCGACCTGGCCAACGCGGCCACGCTACTGTCGTGATCATGACCATCGCCTGCTCGGTGTTCCTGTTCGCCCTCGCCGCACTCGCCGAGATCGGTGGCGCCTGGCTGGTCTGGCAAGGCGTGCGGGAACACCGTGGTCTGCTGTGGATCGTCGCGGGTGTCAGCTTGCTCGGGGTGTACGGGTTCGTCGCCACTTTCCAGCCCGATCCGCACTTCGGCCGGATCCTGGCTGGCTACGGCGGGGTCTTCGTCGCGGGCTCGCTGGCCTGGGGTGTGCTCGTCGACAAGTTTCACCCCGACCGGTGGGATTGGCTCGGTGCTGCCGTCTGCCTGCTGGGCGTCGCCGTGATCATGTACGCCCCCCGCGGTTAGTGCAGACCAGCCGATGCATCCTGCCCACGAGATGCGCCATCGTCGGGCTTGACCTTGGAGTGCGGTCCAAGGTTTACCGTGTCTGCCATGAGCACCACGACCGCACGGATGCGGGTCGGTGAACTGGCCGAGGCCGTGGGGTTGACCCCGGACACGGTCCGTTACTACGAGCGGGCCGGGCTGCTGCCACCGCCTGCGCGCACCCCTGCCGGTTACCGGGCCTACGACACCGATGCGATCGACCGGCTCACCTTCATCCAGGGCGCCCAGCGGCTGGGGCTGCGGCTACGGGACATCGCCGACCTGCTCGCGATCCGTGACACCGGGGTCTGCCCGTGCGAGCCGGCCGAGCATTTGCTGCGCCGGCGGCTGGCCGAGCTCGACGCCGAGATGGCCCGGTTGGCGCGGTTGCGGGCGCAGATCGTCGCGATGGTGGACACGCTGCCCGCGGGCGGCTGCCCGCCCCCGACCCCGGGCACCTGGTGCCCACCGGCTCTGGAAGGGAGGTGACCGCCATGATCACGCTGACCTTGTCCTGTGACTGCGACCAGGAGTGCACCACCGACTGCGCCTGCGACTGCTGTTAAGCAGGCACCGAACCTGGCCGCTGAGCGCGCCGGCGGCCAGGGTGCGGCGGCGGGGGAGTGGAGGAGTCAGGCCACGGTGAGGATGCGCGGGCCGTCCTCGGTGACTGCGACGGTGTGCTCGGCGTGGGCCGCGCGGCTGCCGTCGGCGGTGCGCACCGTCCATCCGTCCGGGTCGGTGCGGTAGGTGTCGGTGCCACCAGCGATGAGCATCGGCTCCAGGGCGATCACCAGTCCGGGCCGCAGCAGCAGCCCCCGGCCCGGCCGGCCCTCGTTGGGCACGTGCGGCGCCTCGTGCATGGCCCGGCCGACGCCGTGCCCGCCGTGCCGGGACAGTAGCCCGTAACCGGCGGCGCGCGCGATGGCGCCGATCGCGGCGGAGACGTCGCCGAGCCGCCGCCCGGCACGCGCTGCGGCGATCCCGGCGTGCAGGGCCTGCTCGGTGGTTTCGATCAGGGCGAGGTCGGCCGGGTCGGCGTCGCCGACGATGAAGCTGATCGCCGCGTCGCCGCACCACCCGTCCAGATGTGCCCCGCAGTCGATGCTCACCAGGTCGCCGTCGGCGAGCCGCTGCGGACCGGGGATGCCGTGCACGATGACGTCGTTGACGCTCGCACAGATGACCGCGGGGTAGGGCGAGGGAGCGAAGGAGGGGCGGTAGTTCAGAAACGACGGCCTCGCCCCGGCGGCGGTGATGACCTCCGCGGCCAGGGTGTCGAGTTCGAGCAGGCGCACCCCGACGTCGGCATGGGCCCGGATCGCGGCCAGGGCGCGGGCTACCACCCGCCCGGCCGCGCGCATCGCGTCCAGTTCGCCGCTGGTCTTGAGCTCGATCACGATAACCCTTCCGCTGGCGCAGCCGTGGACGATCGCGGTGACCAGTCGGCGGCCGGAGCGCGGTGCTCGCCTAGACTCGGACGAACTTCCATCCGGCGGCCTTGTCGGTCCGGGCCGCGATCATCTCGTCTCGCTGAGGAGTATTCCGTGAAGAGCACCGTCGAGCAGCTCAGCCCGACGCGCGTCAAGATCAACGTCGAGGTGCCCTTCGACGAGCTGAAGCCCGACTTCGACCGCGTTTACAAGAAGATTGCCCAGCAGGTCCGGGTGCCGGGCTTTCGTCCGGGCAAGGCGCCGGCCCGCATCCTGGACCAGCGCCTGGGGCGCAACGTGGTGCTCGACGAGGTGGTCAGTGCGGCGGTGCCCGCGAGGTATGCCGAGGCGGTGAGCTCCGGTGCGGTGCAGCCGCTCGGCCAGCCGGCCATCGAGGTCACCGAGATCGAGGACGGGGACCACCTGGCGTTCACCGCCGAGGTCGATGTCCGGCCGCAGATCGAGATACCCACATTCGGCGACTTCGTGATCTCCGTCGATGCCGTGGAGGTGACCGACGATGAGGTCGACGAGCAGCTCAACGGGTTGCGCACCCGATTCAGCACGCTCACCAGTGTCGACCGTCCAGCGCAGCAGGGCGATTTCGTCACCCTCGACCTGTCCGCCACCGTCGACGGCGTTGAGCTCGAGGAGGCGGCGACCACCGGGCTGTCCTTTGAGGTCGGTTCCGGCCACCTCATGGCGGGCCTGGACGACGCCCTGGTCGGGGCTGCGGCGGGGGAGCAGCGAACGTTCACCACCGCTCTGTTGACCGGGGAGCAGGCCGGCCGGGAGGCCGAGGTGACGGTCCGGGTCGGCGCGGTGAAAATGCGCGAGCTGCCTGCGGCCGACGACGATTTCGCTCAGCTCGCCAGCGAGTTCGACACGCTGGACGAGCTCAAAGCCGACCTGCGCGAGCGGCTCGGAAAGATCAAGTCGATGCAGCAGGGGGCGCAGGTCAGGGACAAGGTGCTGGAGACGCTGCTGGCCGCCACCGAGGTCCCGTTGCCCGAGTCCCTGGTCGAGGCCGAGTTCGAGACCCGCAAGCACGACGCCCTGCACGTCTTCGAGCATGACCAGCAGCGGTTCGCCCAGTGGCTGACCGAGCAGGGCCAGAGCGAGGAGCAGTTCAACGGGGAGTTGCGCAGCTCCGCGCAGGATCTGGTGAAGACCCGGCTGGTGCTCGATGCGATCGCCGACGCCGAAGAGCTCTCGGTCAGCGAGACCGAGCTCATGGAGCGGATCGTCCTGCAGGCGCAGCGCTACGGCATCAGCCCGAACGAGTTCGTCCAACATGCCCAGGCGGGTGGCGAGCTGGCCTCCCTCTACGCTGAGCTGCGCCGCAACAAAGCACTGGGCTCGGTGCTGGGCCAGGCCACCATCACTGACTCAGCCGGTCACCCCATCGACGTCGAGACGTTGTTCGGCCGACCGGTCCCGGAGGCTGCCGGCTCTCCCGGTGCACAGCCGGTGCCCCAGTCGGGCGGCGAGCAGCAGGCGAGCTCGTCAACTGAGGGGTGAATGTGACGCTCTGAGCGAACGAGGGCCGCGTCGGGCAGTCGGGGCCGCCCGCCTTCGTTAGGGTCGGCAGTGTCCTTTTCGGAGTGCACCAGGAGAGCTGGACCCCCACCAGCCCTCGATGACAAGAAGGCAGGTATCCGTGACCTCGGACCACATCGCTCCCGCGGTGCCGCTGCGGGGCGCCCCCGCGATGCGGGCCTCGGCTGGCCTCAACCTGACCGACTCGGTGTACGAGCGGCTGCTGCGCGAGCGCATTATCGTGCTCGGCTCCCAGGTCGAGGAGAACATCGCCAACCAGATCTGTGCCCAGCTCCTGCTGCTGGAGGCGGAGGACCCCAAGCAGGACATCCGGCTCTACATCAACTCGCCGGGCGGCTCGGTGACTGCGGGCATGGCCATCTACGACACCATGCATCTGATCGAGCCGGACGTGGCGACCTACGCGATGGGCCTGGCCGCCTCGATGGGGCAGTTCCTGCTCTCGGCAGGGGCCAGGGGCAAGCGCTACGCCCTCCCGCACGCCCGCATCCTCATGCATCAGCCCTCGGCAGGGGTTTCCGGCACCGCCGCGGACATCGCGATCCAGGCCGACATGCTGATCAAACACAAGCGCGAGATGGCCGAGATCATCGCCGAGCAGACCGGCCAGCCGGTGGAGCGGATCATCGCCGACTCCGACCGCGACCGCTGGTTCACCGCTGAGGAGGCGCGCGATTACGGCTTCGTCGACCAGGTCCTGAACCGCGACAACCAGTTGCCCGCCGCGAGCCACTGAGCACCCTAGGAGCAGCATCCATGTCCCACGTTCCCCCAGGCAATGCCCCCCTAGGTCACACGCTGCCCAGTCACATGCCACAGGGGCGATATATCCTGCCCTCCTTCATCGAGCGCACCAGCTACGGGGTCAAGGAGTCCAACCCCTACAACAAGCTGTTCGAGGAGCGCATCATCTTCCTCGGGGTGCAGATCGATGACGCCTCCGCCAACGACGTGATGGCACAGCTGTTGGTGCTGGAATCCACCGACCCGGACCGCGACATCATCATGTACATCAACTCGCCGGGCGGGTCATTCACGTCGCTGATGGCGATCTACGACACGATGCAGTTCGTCCGCCCGGAGATCCAGACCGTCTGCCTCGGACAGGCCGCCTCGGCGGCCGCCGTGCTGCTCGCCGCCGGGACGCCGGGCAAGCGGATGGCAGTGCCCAACGCCCGCATCCTCATCCACCAGCCGGCCACCGAAGGGGTCTACGGTCAGGTCTCCGACCTGGAGATCCAGGCTGCGGAGATCCAGCGGATGCGCCGCCTGCTGGAGGCCACCCTGGCCCACCACACCGGCCAGACCGAGGAGCGGATCCGCGCCGACATCGACCGCGACAAGATCCTGACCGCGCCGGAGGCCAAGGACTATGGGATCATCGACGAAATCACCCAGATCCGCAAGCTGTCCGCGGTCCGGAGCTGACCTGCCCGCCCGGCGACACGCCGAGCGGGCAGCATAACCCCATCCGTCCGGCGATGTCGGGGAGGCTAGTGCTCCCCGGTCGCGGGGTCGGGCGAGTACCGTCGAGCACACACGCAGCCAGGCGCACTGCACCCCACGCGCCGGGAGGGATGAGAGGCCAGCGCCCATGGCACGGATCGGTGATGGCGGCGACTTGTTGAAGTGCTCCTTCTGCGGGAAGAGTCAAAAACAGGTCAAGAAGCTTATCGCAGGCCCCGGTGTGTATATCTGTGATGAGTGTATCGATCTGTGTAACGAGATCATCGAGGAGGAGCTCGCCGAAGCAGGTGACGTCAAGCTTGATGAACTGCCCAAGCCGACTGAGATCCATGACTTCCTCGAGACCTATGTCATCGGCCAGGAAGATGCCAAGCGTACCTTGTCGGTGGCGGTCTACAACCACTACAAGCGCATCCAGGCCGGGGACAAGGGCCGTGACGACGACATCGAGCTGGCCAAGTCGAATATTCTGATGCTCGGCCCCACCGGTTGTGGCAAGACCTACCTCGCCCAGACCCTGGCCAAGCTGCTCAATGTGCCCTTCGCGATCGCCGATGCCACAGCGCTGACCGAGGCCGGCTACGTCGGCGAGGATGTGGAGAACATCCTGCTGAAGCTGATCCAGGCGGCAGACTACGACGTCAAGCGGGCGGAGACCGGCATCATCTACATCGATGAGGTCGACAAGATCGCCCGCAAGTCGGAGAACCCCTCGATCACCCGGGATGTCTCCGGCGAGGGGGTGCAGCAGGCCCTGTTGAAGATCCTGGAGGGGACGACGGCCAGCGTGCCGCCGCAGGGCGGACGCAAGCACCCGCACCAGGAGTTCATCCAGATCGACACGACGAATGTCCTGTTTATCGTGGCGGGTGCGTTCGCCGGTCTCGACAAGATCATCGAGGATCGGATCGGCAAACGCGGGCTCGGCTTCGGTGCCGAGCTGCGGTCCAAGTCGGACCTCGACACCACCGACGTCTTCGCCGACGTCATGCCGGAGGACCTGATCAAGTTCGGGTTGATCCCGGAGTTCATCGGCCGGCTGCCGGTGGTGGCCAGCGTGACGAACCTGGACAAGGCCTCGCTGGTGCAGATCCTCACCGAGCCCCGCAACGCGCTGTCCAAGCAGTACTGCAAGCTCTTCGAGATGGACGGCGTCGAGTTGGAGTTCACCACCACCGCGCTAGACGCGATCGCTGACCAGGCGATTCTGCGCGGCACCGGCGCCCGCGGCCTGCGCGCCATCATGGAGGAAGTGCTCCTGCCGGTGATGTATGACATCCCCAGCCGCGACGACGTGGCGAAGGTGGTCATCACCGAGCAGACCGTCCGGGAGAACGTCAACCCGACCATCGTGACCCGCCAGCCCTCCCGCCGCGAACGCCGCGAGAAGTCCGCCTGATCGCCCAGTCTTCTGGGAGCTCTTCAAATACCGCCAACGACGCTGGGATGGACCCGGGTTAGAGGCTTACTTCAGCGGTGAGGGCGTCGTCTCTGCTCGGCACGATCTCGATCCTGCCGATGTGGCCGGCGGCTTGCACGTCGCGCTGTGCCTCCCCGAACAGGACGAGGGAGGAGTGCGGCCCCCGGACGGTCAGGCGTTCGACCGCCGCGCGCATCGAGAGTTTGGCGTCGGACTTGCTCTTGCGGACCGTCCGGATCACCTCCGCGGCGGTGGACAGGATGCGGCGGTCAACGTTTCCGCACACCGCGCGGAGCTCTTCCACAGCGGGCCACGGGGCCCGATGCACCGTGCCGGGCCGCCACCACGACCAGACCTCCTCGGTGGTGAAGGGCATGAAAGGCGCGAACAACCTGAGCATTGTGGACAATGCCAGGGTCAGCGCCGCCCGGGCCGAGTTCGCCGCGTCGTCGCCGTACTCCCCGTATGCGCGGACCTTGACCAGTTCGAGGTAGTCGTCACAGAACGTCCAGAAGAACCGTTCGGTCCGCTCCAGCGCCCGCGTGTAGTCGTAGGAATCGAACGCATTCGTGGCGTTCTCGACCACGGCAGCCAATTCGGCGAGCATGGCCCGGTCCAGCGCATGGGTGACCGCGGCGGAATCGTCGGCGACGCCGAGCCCGAGAACGAACCGGCTGGCGTTGAGGATCTTGATGGCCAGTCGTCGGCCCACCTTCATCTGGCCCTCGTCGAAGGCGGTGTCGACGCCTGGGCGGCCACTTGCCGCCCAGTAACGGACCGCGTCGGAGCCGTGCCGTTCGAGCAGGCCCATGGGCGTGACGACATTGCCCTTGGACTTGGACATCTTCTTGCGATCGGGGTCCAGGATCCAACCGGACAGCGCGGCGTGCCGCCAGGGCAGTGTGCCGTTCTCCAGATGAGCTCGGACAATGGTGGAGAACAGCCAGGTCCGGATGATGTCATGGCCTTGCGGACGCAGATCCATCGGAAAGACCCGCTGGAACAGATCGTCATCGACGGTCCAGCGGCTGGCGATCTGCGGAGTGAGCGAGGAGGTGGCCCAGGTGTCCATGACGTCCGAGTCGGCGATGAAACCGTCCGCCTGGCCGCGCTGGTCCTCGGCATAGCCGGGCGGGGCCTCTGAGGTGGGGTCCACCGGAAGCTGGGCATCATCCGGGACGAGCGGCTTGTTGTATTGCGGCTCCCCCTCGCCGTTGAGCGGATACCACAGAGGGATCGGGACACCGAAGAAACGCTGGCGGCTGATCAGCCAGTCGCCGGTGAGTCCGTTGACCCAGTTGGCGTAGCGCGAGCGCATGTGCTCCGGGTGCCAGGAGAGCTGGTTTCCGCGATCCAGCAGGGCGGACCGCAGGTCGCTGTCCCGGCCGCCGTTGTGGACGTACCACTGCCGGCTCGACACGATTTCCAGTGGTCTGTCGCCCTTTTCGTAGAACTTGACCGCATGGACGATCGGTTCCGGTTCACCCTGCAGATCCCCGGATTCCCGCAGCAGCCCGACGATCCGCTCACGGGCGGTGTGCACGGTGGCCCCGGCGAGGTGGGCGTAGGCGGCCCGGCCGGACTCGTCGTCCAATCCGGGCGGCGGCTCAGCGATCAACCGTCCGTCGCGGCCGACGACAGTCCGGGTGGCCAGATCGAGTTCGCGCCACCAGATCACGTCGGTGAGGTCGCCGAACGTGCAGACCATGGCGATGCCGAAGCCTTTGTCCGGGTCCGCGAGCCGGTGCGCCAGCACCGGGACCGCGACATTGAACAGCGGGCTGCGGACGGTGCTGCCGAACAGCTCGACGTAGCGCTCGTCGTCGGGATGTGCCACGAGCGCCACGCAGGCCGGCAGCAGTTCCGGGCGCGTGGTGGCGATAGGTATCCGCGTGTCAGCCGCGCCGTGAAACGTGATGTGGTGATATGCCGCAGGACGGTCGCGGTCCTCGAGCTCGGCCTGTGCCACGGCGGTCTGGAAAGTGACATCCCACAGTGTCGGCGCATCGGACTGATACGCCTCGCCACGATCCAGGTTGCGCAGAAACGCTCGCTGTGAGATGGCCCGCGCGTTCTCGTCGATGGTCTGGTAGGTCAAGCTCCAGTCGACCGAGAGCCCGAGCCGTCGCCAGAGGTCCTCGAATGCCTGCTCATCGACCTCGGTCAGCCGCTCGCACAGTTCGATGAAGTTCGGCCGGGAGCAGGCCACCACCTCCTTGCCGGGCTGCGGCGGCGGCTGGAAGCCCGGGTCGTAGGGCAGCGAGGGGTCACATCGCACCCCGAAGTAGTTCTGCACCCGCCGCTCGGTCGGCAGTCCATTGTCGTCCCAGCCCATCGGGTAGAACACCGCGCGCCCGCGCATCCGCTGGTAGCGGGCGATGGTGTCGGTGTGGGTGTAGGAGAACACGTGCCCGACATGGAGCGAGCCGCTGACCGTGGGCGGCGGGGTGTCGATCGCGTAGATCGCCTCCCGCGCCCTGGTACGGTCGAAACGGTAGACGCCCGCACGCTCCCACCTGGGTACCCACTTGTCCTCCAGCCCGTCTGCGGTGACGCGGTCGGGGACCCTGAGTTCGTGTGCTTCGGACGTCATGACACCCATGGTATTCGGGGTCTCAACGCGTTTCGTCGGGTGACCCCTCCGGTACTCCCGGCGCGCCCGACCCCCGGACAGCGGCAGGAGTCGGCCTCCAGCGCTCGAACCAGCCGTAGTTGAACGGTTACGATCTGACAACGCTGGTCGTCTCTGCTGGGGCGGAAGGAGCTGGTTGTGTCGGTTCTCCGGCGCATGGTGCACGAGGTCCGTTCCGTCGAGTTCGGTGCTGTCACCCGGTATGACCAGCATCATCTGGTGATCGGCCAGGACCGGATCGACGCGCTGTTCGCCGATCCCGCGCTGGCCTCGGTGCGCCCGCACCTGGCCGCTCCCGGCGAGTCGGTCCGCATCATCACCCCGCTCGACGTGGTCGAGCCGCGCAGCAAGGGGCCCGGTGGCGGCATGTTCCCCGGCTGGCTGGCACCGATCAATCGCACCCGCACCCCGGACACCCACGTGTTGCGCGGGGCCGCCGTACTCGCTGCCGGATACCTGCCGCGCAACCAGGAGGGCCTGATCGACATGTCCGGTCCGGCCGTGGCGCTCTCGCCGTTCAGCCGGACGCACAACGTGGTGATCGAGTTCGAGCCAGCCGAGGGCGCCGCGCTGACCGACGCCGAGCAGGCGCTGCGCCGCGGGCTGCTGCGGCTGGCCGTGCACCTGGCGGATGCCGCCGTCGACGCCGACCCCGACGCGGTGCAGGAGCTGGCCCCGCCGCACCGGCCCGGTGATCCCACCGGCAGGTTGCCCCGGGTGGGTGTGATCACCAACCTGCAGACCCAGGGGGCGTTCAAGGACGTCTTTGTCTACGGCCGCAGCATGGCCACCAGCCTGCCCACCCTGTTCGATCCGGCCGAGCTCGAGGACGGGGCGGTGGTCGCCGGCCAGTACGGCCACCCGGCCCTGCGCAACCCGACCTACCTGCACCAGAACCACCCGGTGATCGCCGAGCTGCGCGCCCGCGACGGCCAGGACCTGCGCTTTGCCGGCCTGGTGCTGAGCCCGGAGCCGGTGGAGCAGGCCGGCAAGGAGCACGTCTCCCGGCACGCCGCCTGGCTGTGCCAGGCCGCCGGCTTCGACGCTGCGATCGTCACCAAGGAGGGTGCTGGCAACGCCGACAACGACCTGGCGATGAAGGTCGACGCGCTGGAGGCGGCCGGCCTGACGGCGGTGGCGCTCTACGCCGAGATGTCCGGGTCGGACGGCACCGGGCCGCCGCTGGTCGCGGGCCCGCGCCGGGGTGCGGTGGTCAGCACCGGCAACTATGACCAACGGGTCAAGCTGCCCGCGGTCGAGCGCGCGCTGGGCGGCCAGCGGCTGCGCATCATCGACGCCGAGGCGAGTGGTGCGATCGAGGTCCCGGTCGCGATGCTGCTGGGCGCTTTGAGCCCGCTGGGTGCCGGCCGGCTGACCTGCGCCCCGGAACCCCCCGAGGTGCCGTTGGAAGGGGTGGCCTGATGCGCCTGGTGCACTACATCAACCAGTTCTACGCCGGGCTCGGCGGCGAGGACGCCGCCGGACTTGACCCCCGCGTGCTGGCGGGGCCGGTCGGCCCCGGGCGCCTGCTGCAGCAACTGCTCGGCGACGCCCATCAGATCGTGGCCACCGTGGTCTGCGGTGACGACCACGCAGCATCCGACCCCACGGTGACCGAGGAACTGCTGGGAATGGCTCGCGATGCGGGTGCCGAGTTGCTCATCGCCGGTCCGGCGTTCGGCAGCGGGCGCTACGGCCTGGTCTGCGCCCGGCTGGTGGCCGCTGCGCAGGCGGCCGGACTGCCCGCAGTGGCCTCGATGCACCCGGAGAACCCGGGGATCAGCGCGGCCGGAGCCGCGCCGGTGCTGGCCGCTGGTGCAGTGGCCAAAGAGATGCGCCCCACCATGCAGCGGCTGGCCGCTGCGGTCAGCAAGCTCGCCACCGGCGCCGCACTGACCGCCGAGGACGGCCGGATCGGCAGGCTGGCCCGGATCGGGCGGCTGGTCGAGCAGCGGGCCGCAGCGCGGGCCGTCGAGCTGGTGCTGCGCCGGCTGGGCGGGGACCGGGAGCGCACCGAGATCCCGGTCGGCGGGTTCGACGTGGTCGTCCCGGCCGCCCCGGTGGACAAGGCGGCCAGCGCAGCCGTCGCGCTGGTGACCGAGGGGGCAGTGGTCCCGATCGGCAACCCGGACCGGCTGGAGTCCGCCCGGGCCACCCGCTGGCTGCGCTACCCGATCGAGGGCGTCGACGCGCTGGCCGCGGGGAGCTGGGAGTCGGTGGCGGGCGGCTTCGCCACCACGCTCGCCAACGCCGACCCGAACCGGCTGCTGCCCCTGGACGCTGCCCGCGAGCTGGAGCACGCAGGAGCGATCGGGCGCCTGCACGGGGAGTTCCTCACCACGGTGGGCAACGGCACCCCGGTGGCCACCGCCAAGCGGTTCGGCGTGGAGTGGGCCGCGGAGCTGCGCAAGGCGGGGGTGCAGGCCGCGATCCTGACCGCCACTTGAGGAACCGGGACGCGTTGCGGGTCAACGCTTGCCAAGGAGCTGGAGCGGGCCGGTATCCCCACCGCTGTGGTGACCAACCTGGTGACGATCGCCGAGCAGGTGGGCGCGCCGCGCATTGTGCCGGGCCGGGGCATTCCCTACCCGGCGGGTGATCCGAACCTGTCGCCGGAAGCCGAGCGTGGCTGGCGCCGGCAACTGGTCGAGCGGGCCTTGGCCGCGGTCGCCACCCCGGTCGATGAGCCCACCGTCTTTGCGGTCAACGTCGAGGAGACAGCCGGTGCCTGATGCCGTCGTCCGCGCGGCCAGCCTCGTGCTGGCGCACACCCCGGGCCTGGCCCGGCACGGGTCCAAACCGCTCCGCACGCTGGCCGGGGACCCCGAGCTGACCAGCCGGTTCCTGGCCGGCCTGCGCAGCTTCGACGACGCCCTGGGCTACCCGCCGCACCAGGCGTTCCTCGGCGCCTGCCACCCCCGGGACCTGCCGCCCCGGCCGTGGGTGGGTACCCGCCACCCCGGTGCGCAACGGTTCACCCCGTTCGGTGAACTGATGCCGGAGGAGGAGTTCCTCGGGCTGATGGCCGCGGTCGACGAGTTCAACCTGGTGATGTTGACCCCGGAGGTCGCCGAGCGGGCGGCGAAGCGGCTGGCCGAGCATCCGTTGAGCGCGTGGCTGGACCTGGCCCGGATCCCGGCCGCGGCCGGTGCCGTGGCGCCCGGGTTGGGGCCGGGGCTGCTGCCGTTGCACCTGGCGCCGGACCAGGTGGCCGGGGCGCTGCGCGGCGCGCATGACCAGGATGAGTCGCTGGCCGCCCCGGTGCTGCTGGAGAACCTGGCCTGCAAGGCCACCGGCACGCTGGCGCTGCTGCACCTGCTGCACGACCACGACCTCGACCCGGCCGCGGTGGACTACACGATCTCCTGCTCGGAGGAAGCCGTCGGGGATCGCTACCAGCGGGGGGGCGGCAACATGGGCAAGGCGATCGCAGTCGCCGCCGGGCTCACTGAGTCGTCCGGTGCCGACGTCAAGGACTTCTGCGCCGGGCCGATCCCCGCCCTGGTGATCGCTGCCAGCCTGGTGGTGTCCGGGGTGTTCGAGCAGGTCGTGGTGGTCGCGGGGGGGTCACTGCCGAAACTTGGGATGAAGTTCGAAGGGCACCTCAAGCACGGGCTGCCGGTGCTGGAGGACGTGCTCGGCGGCGTCGCGCTGCTGGTGAGCGCCGACGACGGGGTCTCGCCCCGAATCCGGCTGGACGCCGTCGGGCGGCACCGGGTGTCCTCCGGCGGATCCGGGGCGTCGATCATGCAGGACCTGGCGGTGCGGCCGCTGGCGGCGCTGGGCCTGCGGCTGGCCGAGGTGGATGATTACGCCACCGAGCTGCACGATCCCGAGGTCACCGAGCCGCAGGGCTCCGGGGATGTGGCGGCCCGCAACTACAAGACCATCGCCGCGCTGGCCGTCCGGCGCGGCGACATCAGCCGCGACGAGATCGCCGGTTTCGTCGCGACCCGGGGGATGCCGGGCTACGCGCCCACCCAGGGGCATCTGGCTTCGGCGATCTGCTACCTGCCGCATGCCCTGGCCCGGCTGCGGGCAGGCTCGGCGGACAAGGTGTTGCTGCTGGCCAAGGGCAGCCTGTTCCTCGGGCGGATGAGCCAGGTGTCCGACGGCATGAGCGTCCTGCTGGAACGCAACGGAGGCTGAGTCATGGGTGCTGTGGTGGAGGCGACGAAGGACACCTTCGATGAGCTCGTCGCGTCGGGACTGGTACTCGTCGATGTGTGGGCGGAAAGCTGCCGCCCGTGCGTGGCGCTGGCGCCGCATCTGATCACCCTCGCCAGCACCCATCCCGAGCTGAGCGTGGTCAAGCTGGATGCGAGCAGGGCGCGGCGGCTGTGCATGGCGCTGCAGGTACGTGGCCTGCCCACGCTGCTGCTGTACTCCGACGGCCAGGAGGTGGCCCGTCTCACCGACCCCAGCCTGGTGGCCGAACAGGTCGATCAGTGGCTGGGCGCAGAGTTGGATCGGCTGGAAGTGAAGGAGGGGTGATGTTCGAGGGCAAGCAGGTGATCGTGATCGGCGAACGCGACGGGGTCGCGGGGCCGGCGATCGCCGCGTGTGTCGAGGCGGCCGGGGTCCCGGTGGCGTACGTCGCCACCGAGTGCTTTGTTTGAACGGCTGCCGGAGCCATGGACCTGTCCACCCAGGAGACGATCAAACGCCTGGCCGACGAGCACGGCAGCGACGCGCTGCTGGTGCTGCTCGGCGCGCCGGACGCCGAAAGTGCCGGGATCGCCGCCGAGACGGTGGTGCTCGGTGATCCGAGCTGGGCAGGACCGTTGGCCGGGGTCCAGTTGGGCCTCCCCGTGTACCACATCCTGGAAGACGACCTGCGTGCTGCTGTCCCCGAAGACGTGTGGGAGGAGCAGGTAGGCCTGATGGCCGACGTGCTGGAGGTGGATGCCATCGCCGAAGCGGTCCGCGAGTTCCGCGAGCAAGCCTCGTGAGTGCGTAACGGTGTTTCGAACACGGTTACGCACTCACGAGTCCGTAGACTTTCCCGCGTGGCTGACGGGCTGGCGGCGCTGCGGGCGGTCGAAGCCGAGTTGACCCGCCGCTGGCCGGAGAGCCGGATCGAGCCGTCGCTGACCCGGATCGCTGCGCTGGTCGATCTGCTCGGCTCGCCGCAGCGCTGCTATCCGGTGCTGCAGGTAGCGGGCACCAACGGCAAGACCTCGGTGGCCCGGATGCTCGATGCGCTGCTCACCCGGCTCTCGCTGCGGGTGGGCCGCTACACCAGCCCGCACCTGCAGTCGATTACCGAACGGATCAGCCTGGACGGTGCGCCGATCAGCGCGGAGCGCTTCGTCGAGACCTACCGGGACATCGAGCAGTACGTGGCCCTGGTCGATGCCGGCTCCGCGGTGCCGATGAGCACCTTCGAGGTGCTGACCGGGATGGCCTTTGCCGCCTTCGCCGACGCGCCGGTGGACGCCGCCGTGGTGGAGGTCGGCCTCGGTGGGGGCTGGGACGCGACCAATGTCGCCGACGCCGCAGTGGCGGCCATCACCCCGATCGCGGTTGATCACGTCAACTATCTGGGCAGTGATCTGGCGGGCATCGCCGCGGAGAAGGCCGGGATCATCAAACCGGGCTCGATTGCGGTGCTCGCCGCGCAGCCACCCGAGGTGCTCGCCGCGATCACCGCACGCAGTGTCGAGGTGGACGCGACGGTGGCCCGGGAGGGGCTGGAGTTCGGGGTGCTGCACCGGGCGGTCGCCGTCGGGGGGCAGCAACTGAAACTACAGGGCCTGGGCGGGGCCTACGATGAGATCTTCCTGCCGCTGCACGGCGAGCACCAGGCCCGTAACGCGGCGCTCGCGCTGGCCGCTGCCGAGGCCTTCTTCGGCGCCGGTCCGCGCCGGTCGCTGGATGCCGAGGCGGTGCGGGACGCCTTGGCGACGGTGACCGTGCCAGGCCGGCTGGAGCGGGTGCGCAGCGCCCCGTCGGTCTTCCTCGACAGCGCGCACAACCCGCATGGGGCGCGGGCCCTGGCGGCCGCCCTGCGCCAGGAGTTCGCCTTCCGCCGGCTGGTCGCCGTCGTGGGAGTGCTGCGCGACAAGGACGCCCAGGGGATTCTCGCGGAGCTGCAACCGGTGGTCTCTGCGGTCGTGATCACCACCAACAGCTCGCCCCGCGCGATGGACGTCGAGGAGCTCGCCGCGCTCGCCAGGGAGGTCATCGGGGCGGATCGGGTCCAGGTGGAGCCCCGGCTGCCGGAGGCGGTTGAGGCGGCTGTGACGATGGCCGGGGAACCGGGTGCCGATGGCGTCTGCGTTGCCGGAGTGGTGATCACCGGTTCGGTGATCACCGCAGGGGAGGCGCGCACCCTGTTCGGACGGGAGCCGTGGTGAACCGCGAACCTGACCCGCTGCGCGGGCTGCGCGGCGTCCTGGCCGGCACGCTCGTCATGGAGGCGATCGTCGTCGGGCTGGCCTTGCTGGTCGTCGCCCGGTTCGGTGGCGGGCTGGCCGGGCCGGCCGGTTGGTACACCGCCGGTCTGGCGGTGGGGATGGTGCTCGCCGCCCTCGTGCAGGGCCGCCCCTGGGGACTGGGGCTGGCCCTGGGGTTGCAGGTCGCGATGGTTGCCGGCTGGTTCGCCCATCCCGCGCTGGGCGGGGTGGGGCTACTGTTCGTCCTGGTCTGGGGCTACCTGCTGTATGTCCGCCAGGCGGTCCTCCGGAGGTCTCGTTGACCGGAGACGGTGCGCGCAGCGTCTCCGGTCACCACCGCGGCCACCTGTGGCCTCCCCACCGTCGGGGGCATCGCGGCGCGGCCGGCTCGCTAGGCTCACGCAGGTCCTACCGGCATCTATGGCTGAGGAGAACGAGCAGCAGTGAGTGAGCGCACCCTGGTCCTGGTCAAGCCCGACGGGGTCCGCCGTGGTCTGGTGGGTGAGGTGATCGCCAGGGTCGAGCGCAAGGGGCTGGTCCTGGTGGCGGTGGAGCTGCGCACGGTGCCGCGGGAGCTGGCCGAGCAGCACTACGCCGAGCATGCGGACAAGCCGTTCTTCGGTGCGCTGCTGGAGTTCCTGACCTCAGGTCCGGTGCTGGCTGCGGTGGTGGCGGGCGAGCGGGCGGTGGCGGCGTTTCGTCAACTGGCCGGCGGCACCGACCCGGTGGACCAGGCCACGCCAGGCACGATCCGCGGTGACTTCGCCCTGGAGACCCAGTCCAACCTGGTGCACGGATCGGACTCGGTGGACTCCGCCGAGCGCGAGATCAAGCTGTGGTTCCCGGACCTGTAGGGCCTCCCGGAGTTCGCGATGAGGCCGGTGGGGGGTCAGCCGGGATTGTCGGTGCTCGCAGGTAGCGTCGATGCCGTGTCCGAGGTTCTCGTGCAGGCTCGTGGGTTGCGCAAGCGGTTCGGGGCGGTCGAGGCGGTGCGGGGGATCGACCTCGACGTCCGGGCCGCCGAGGCGTTCGGCTTCCTCGGTCCCAATGGCGCGGGCAAGTCCTCCACCATGCGCATGATTGCGTGCGTGTCCCCGCGCAGCGCCGGGGACCTGCAGGTGTTCGGAATGGACCCGGACGTCGAAGGGCCGCGGATCCGCGCCCGGCTGGGAGTGGTGCCGCAGCAGGACAACCTGGACACCGAACTGTCGGTACGGGACAACCTGCATCTCTATGGCCGCTACTTCGGTCTTTCCCGGGCTGCGGTGCGGGCCAGGGCCATCGAGCTGCTGGACTTCGCCCAGCTCACTGACCGGGCCGCGGATCCGGTCGACACCCTGTCCGGGGGGATGAAACGCCGGCTCACCATCGCCCGCTCGCTGGTCAACGACCCCGAGCTGATGCTGCTCGACGAGCCGACCACCGGACTGGATCCGCAGGCCCGGCACCTGCTGTGGGACCGGCTGTTCCGGCTCAAGCAGCAGGGTGTCACGCTCATCATCACCACCCACTACATGGACGAGGCGCAGCAACTGTGCGACCGGCTCGTCGTGATGGACCACGGCTTGGTGGTGGCCGAAGGCTCCCCGGCTGAGCTGATCGCCCGGTACTGCCCCCGAGAGGTCCTGGAGCTGCGGTTCCGCCCCGGCGCGCAAGACGGCTGGCCCCAGGTGCTGGAGGGTCTGGCGCACCGGGTCGATGCGCTGCCCGACCGGCTGCTGCTCTATACCTCCGATGGTGAGGCAACCCTGGCAGCAGCGCACCAACGCGGCGTGCAGCCGGTGTCCAGCCTGGTCCGCCGCTCGACGCTGGAGGATGTGTTCCTCCGGCTCACCGGCCGATCACTGGTCGACTGATGACCACGGCCGAGGTGCGCTGCAGCAGCGGCCGGGTGCTGCCCGGCTGGCGGGCCTCGCTGCTCGTCGTCGAGGGACTGTGGACCTGGTACCGGCGTAACTGGCGGGCCACCGCCATCTCCAGCCTGCTGCAGCCGGTGCTGTTCCTGGTGGCCTTCGGGGTCGGCTTCGGTGCCCTGGTCGACGCGGGCGCTGGCCCGGCGCAGGCTACCGGCGGGGTGCCCTACCTGGTCTATCTCGCGCCCGCGCTGCTCGCGGTCGGTGCCGTGCAGAGCGCGGCGTTCGAGTCGACTTATCCCATTCTGGCTGCGTTCAAATGGAAGGGCACCTACCAGGCCGTCACGGCCACTCCGATCACCCCTGGGCAGCTCGCCGGGGGGCAACTGATCTGGATCGCCCTGCGGCTGGCCCTGTCCGGTGCCGCGTACCTGTCGGTGAGCGCGCTCTTCGGAGCGGTCCGGGGGCCCGGGGTGCTGGGCGCGCTGGTCTTCGCGGTGCTGTGCGGGACGGCGTTCAGCGCGCTCCTGGTGGCGTTCTCGGCCGCGCAGGAGGGTGAGGGCAACGCATTCGCCGCAGTCTTCCGGTTCGTGGTGGTGCCGATGACGTTGTTCTCCGGCACCTTCTTCCCGATTTCGCAGTTGCCTGCGGTGATCCGGCCGCTGGCCTGGGTCAGCCCGCTGTGGCACGGCACCGAGCTGGCCCGCGGTGCCGTGCTGGGCACGCTGCAACTGTGGCCCGGGGTCGGACACACCGGCTACCTGACGGTGTTGCTTGGGGCGGGGGTGTTGCTGTCGCGTTGGCGGTTCCGGGTGAGGTTGACCCGATGACGGCGGTACGGGACATAGTGCCGGGGGCCGGCCCTCCGCGGGCTGGGCTGCTGAGCCGGATGCTGCCCCCGGCGTTGTACGCAGGACGGGCCCGAGCGCTGATCCTGCGCTCCGCGCTGGCCTCGCGCAGTGCCTGGCTGGCGATCTTCTCAGGGTTCTTCGAACCGCTGTTCTTCCTGCTGGCGATGGGTCAGGGACTGGGCAGTCTGGTCGGTCCGGTCAGTGGGCCGGGTGGGCAGCAGTTGAGCTACGCGGCGTTCATCGCCCCTGGGCTGCTGGCCGCGTCGGCGATGAACGGTGCGGTCTACGACTCCACGTTCAACATCTTCTTCAAGTTGCGGTACGCCAAGCTCTACGACGCGATGCTGGCCACCCCGCTGGGGCCGGTGGACATCGCGCTGGGGGAGATCGGATGGGCGTTGATCCGAGGTGGGCTGTACGCCACCGGCTTCCTCGGTGTGCTGCTCGGCCTGGGGCTGATCTCCTCGCCGTGGGCGCTGCTGGCGCTGCCCACGGCGCTGTTCGTGGCGTTCGCGTTCGCCGCGGTGGGGATGGTGGCGACCTCCTACATGCGCTCCTGGCAGGACTTCGACCTGGTGCAACTGGCGGTGCTGCCGATGTTTCTGTTCTCGGCGACCTTCTTCCCGCTGTCGGTGTACCCACCTGCGGTGCAGTGGCTGGTGCAGGCGTTCCCGCTCTACCACGCGGTGGAGCTGATGCGCGGGCTCACCACCGGCGTCGTGGGGTGGGCGATGCTCGGTCACCTGGCGTATTTCGGGCTGATGGCCGCCTTCGGCGTCGTGGTGGCCGCCCGCCGCCTGCAGACCCTCCTCCTGCCGTAGGCGGCTTTTCACCAGCGGCCAACTAGGCTGGTCGCTATGGCTGTCGCGTCGGTGTTCGAGCAGCTCGAGCCGCTGCTGGCGCGGGTCGCCAAGCCCGTGCAGTACGTGGGTGGCGAGCTCAACTCCACGGTGAAGGACTGGGAAGCCACGGCGGTGCGCTGGGCGCTGATGTACCCGGACGCTTACGAGGTGGGGCTGCCCAACCAGGGGATCATGATCTTGTATGAGGTGCTCAACGAGCAGCCCGATGTGCTGGCGGAACGGACCTACGCGGTCTGGCCGGATCTGGAGGCGCTCATGCGCGAGCACGGGGTGCCGCAGTTCACCGTGGAGGCGCACCGGCCGGTGGGTGCCTTCGACCTGCTCGGTGTCTCGTTCGCCACCGAACTGGGCTACACCAACCTGCTCACCGCACTGGATCTAGCCGGTATCCCGCTGCACACCCGAGACCGCACCGACAAGCACCCCGTCGTGATCGCGGGCGGGCACGCCGCCTTCAACCCGGAGCCAATCGCGGACTTCGTCGATGCCGCGGTGCTGGGTGACGGCGAGGAGGCGGTACTGGAGATCACCGCCGTGGTCCGGGACTGGAAGGCGCAAGGCCGTCCCGGTGGCCGGGCAGAACTGCTGGGCAGGCTGGCCGAGACCGCCGGCGTCTACGTGCCCGGCTGCTATGAGGTGAGCTACCTCGCCGATGGCCGCATCGACCGGGTGCTCGCCACCACCCCCCGAGCCCCGCAGCGGGTGGCCAAGCGGACCACGATGCACCTGGACGACTGGCCCTACCCCAAGCAGCCGCTGGTGCCGATCGCGGAGAGCGTGCACGAGCGGATGAGCGTGGAGATCTTCCGGGGCTGCACTCGCGGCTGCCGCTTCTGCCAGGCTGGCATGATCACCCGGCCGGTCCGGGAACGCTCCATCGCCGGGATCGGGACGATGGTCGAGCGCGGCCTGGCCGCCACCGGGTTCACCGAGGTGGGGCTGCTGTCGCTGTCCAGCGCGGACCACTCCGAGATCACGGCGATCACCAAGGGCCTCGCCGACCGCTACGAGGGCACCGGGACCAGCCTGAGCCTGCCGTCCACCAGGGTGGACGCGTTCAACATCGACCTCGCTGGGGAGCTCTCCCGCAACGGCCGTCGCTCGGGCCTGACCTTCGCCCCGGAAGGGGGCTCCGAGCGGATCCGTCGGGTGATCAACAAGATGGTGTCCGAAGAGGACCTGCTGCGTACCGTCGCCACCGCGTTCGGAGCCGGCTGGCGGCAGGTCAAGCTGTATTTCATGTGCGGGCTGCCCACCGAGACCGACGAGGACGTGCTGCAGATCGCCAGGCTGGCCCACGACGTGATCCGGTCCGGCCGGGCGGCCAGCGGCCGGATGGACATCCGTTGCACGATCTCGATCGGTGCCTTCGTGCCCAAGCCGCACACCCCGTTCCAGTGGGCTGCCCAGGAGCACCCCGACGTCGTTGACGAGCGGTTGCGCCGGCTACGGTCCGCGATCAACTCAGACCGCAGGATCGGCCGCAACGTCGGGATGCGCTATCACGACGGCAAGCCCGCGCTGATCGAGGGGCTGCTCTCCCGGGGAGACCGGCGGGTGGGCCGGGTGATCGAGCGGGTGTGGCGCGCGGGTGGCCGGTTTGACGGCTGGAGTGAGCATTTCCGCTACGACCGGTGGGTGGGCGCCTGCGCGGCCGAGCTCCCCGGGCGGGGGGTGTCGCTGGCCTGGTTCACCACCCGGGAGCGCGGCCAGGACGAGGTGCTGCCCTGGGATCATCTGGACTCCGGTCTGGACAAGGAATGGCTCTGGGACGACTGGCAGGACGCGTTGTCCGGCCGCGAGCAGGATGACTGCCGGTGGACGCCGTGCTTCGACTGCGGGGTCTGCCCCTCGATGGGCACCGATATCGAGGTTGGCCCGAGCGGGCGCGAGCTGTTACCGATCAGTCCCGTCGGCCAGGGTTCCCCGGTGCGCAATCCCGCGTTCTACGGCTCCGCAGCCGGCCACTGAGCCGAGCCGGGCGGGCACCGGCGGGGCGGTCACGGCCTGCCAGGCGTCCACCAGACCGTGCCCGGCGAACGAGTTGACCACCTCCCCCACGCAGCCGCCGTCCTGCGTCCCGGTGCGGTCGCCGGATGCCGGGCAAGGCAGCGGGTCAGCCTGCTGGCGCAGCAGGGTGGCCAGTTGCTCGGGGCCGGCGTCCGGATGGGCGGAGGCGAGCAGCGCAGCCACTCCGGAGGCGTGTGGCGCAGCCATCGAGGTGCCGCAGGCGTAGCCGTATCCGCCGGGGATGGTGGACAGCACGCACCCGCTGGAGGACACCCCCGGCTGCTGGTCGATGTCTCCGCCCGGGGCGGTCACCGCCACCACCCCGAGCCCGTAGGAGCTGTACCCCGCCTTGATCCGGTAGGCCCCCACCGCGGACACCGCGACCACCCCGGGCAGCTCGGCGGGCAGCACCTGGCAGGTGTGGTTCACCAGGCGCGGCTGGGGTTCGGGTGTGTTGTCCGGACTGTGCCGGTCCTGTCGCGGGTTGGATAAGTCCATTCGCTCGTTGCCGGTGGCGGCGATGTTGAGCACCCCGTGCGCAGTCGCATACTGCACCGCCCGCCGGACGGCCTCGTAGACCACCGCCTGGCCCGGCACATTGGCACAGGTCAGCAGCCAGGGGTCGACGACATAGCTGCTGTTGGCGATCCGCAGCCGCGCATGGGCGGCCCACATGAAGCCGCAGACGGCGTACTCGGGGTAGATGTACCCGTCGTCATCGACGACTTTCACCGAGGCCAGCCGGACCCCGGGGGCCACCCCGGTGATGCCCCGCCGGTCATCGGCGGCGGCGATGATCCCGGCGACGTGGGTGCCGTGCGCGGAGGTGGTCGGTGTCCACGCGCTGCGGCGGGGGTCTGGCACGCCGGACAGGCACCCGGCCGAGCGCTCGGCGTCCACGGCGGCGGCCAGCTCCGGGTGCGCCGGGTCGATCCCGGAATCGAGGACACCGACGACCACATCCGGGCTGCCCGAGTTGACCGCCCTGGCCTGGGGCGCGTGGATCAGCACCATGCCCCACTGCTCGGCGGAGCGATCAAGGGTGAGCCCGGACGGTGGGCCGGGGACCCGGTCGGTGCTGTGCTGCATCGCCGGGATCACCGGTCCACTGGCCAGCGCCTCGGCTTGCGCGCTGTAGCTGCGGTCGGCGCCGAACCGGGCGGTGAAGCCGGGATCGGTGGAGGTGGCTACTGCCACCCCGATCTCCCGGTAGTAGCCGGTGCTGGTGCCGCAGGCGCCCCGGATCGTCTCGGTCACCTCAGCCTCGGGCGTCGCGGCGGTGAACAAGACGATGTAGCGCAGCGGTGGACCGGATAAGACGCAGCCCCACAGCGGACCCGGCACCGAGGGCGCGGGGACCGCGGACGGTGCTCCGATCAGCGCGAGGGTGACTCCGACGACCGCAGCGAGCCGCAGCCGGGAACGCAGGGACACCCACGGCCTCCAGGGGGACGGGGCATGTGCCCGCGAACCGGATGCCGTGACCGTACTGAGCGCGACAGCGGCCCGACAAGCGCCGTTGCGGTACCTTTCGATGGGTACCGGGGTCGTGAGTGGCATTCGGTGCCAGAACGCCGTTACTCACTCACGAGGTTTGCCATGAAGCTGCGGCTGCGGTATGCCAAGCGGGGGAAGCTGCGGTTCACCTCGCACCGCGACGTCGCCAGGGCCTTCGAGCGGGCACTGCGCCGGGCCGGAGTGCCGATGGCCTACTCGCAGGGATACAGCCCGCACCCGAAGGTCTCCTGGGTGGGTGCGGCTCCCACTGGGGCGGCCAGTGAGGCGGAGTACGTCGAGATTCAGCTCGCCAGGTGGACCGATCCGGAGGTGGTGCGCGCCGAGCTGGATGCCGCGTTGCCCGACGGGCTGGCCGTGCTCGAGGGTGTGCCCGCTGGCCCGGGCCGACTCGCCGAGCGGATCGAGGCCAGCAGGTGGCAGATCGAGATCCCCGCAGTGGACGCCGGGCAGCTCCGCAACGCGGCCACGGCGCTGCTGGCCACCCCGCAGGTCCTGGTCGAGCGGGTGACCAAGGACGGAAGGCGCTGCCTCGACGCCCGGGCGGCGATTGTCTCGCTGGCGGTCCAGGAACCGCCGACCCGTGCGCCGGGAGCCGGTCACCTGCCCGGGTGTGGGATACTGTTTGCGGTCGTGCGGCAGGTTAGCCCGGCGGTGCGACCCGACGACGTGCTGAGCGCACTCGGCGTCGTCGCCGGACTTCAGCCGTCGGCGCCCGTGAGGGCGACCCGGACGGCGCAAGGTCGGCTCGACGATGACGGGGGTCTCACCGATCCGCTCGCCCCGGACCGGGCATCCGCCCGGAAGGCTTCGGTAGGTATCGGGTGCGGTGGGCCGGATCAGCACGGTGTCGCCGGACACGCCAGCTGATCGCTCCGGACCGGGGCAGCAGCCGGTAAACGCAGGATTGCCGTCGCTGGCTCGGTGACGGATGACGCACAGGGCCCCTGCGTGGCCGCGTCCCGGTTACCGGGACGCGCCCGGGGGCTGGAGGAGCTGAATGGCGAACAGGGAAGTGCCCGCCGGAGGT
>DASTLT010000032.1:0-20769 GCA_035714625.1 Pseudonocardiaceae bacterium
CTTCGACGTCACCGGCGGCGGACCCGCGCTGGCCCGGGCGATCGAGGAGCTGCGCACCAAGGTCAGCAAGGCCATCGCGGCCGGCGCCCGGGTCATCGTGCTGTCCGACCGCGACTGCGACGAGAAGCGCGCCCCCATCCCGTCGCTGCTGATGACCGCGGCCGTCCACCACCACCTGGTGCGCACCAAGGAGCGGCTGCGGGTGGCGCTGGTGGTCGAGTCCGGCGACGCGCGCGAGGTGCACCACATCGCGCTGCTGATCGGTTACGGCGCGGCGGCGGTCAACCCCTACCTGGCCATGGCTACCGTGGAGGACATCGCCGAGCGCGGCGCGCTGAACGGTGTCGACGCCAAGCAGGCCACCCGCAACCTGATCAAGGCGCTGGGCAAGGGCGTGCGCAAGACGATGTCCAAGATGGGCGTGTCCACGGTGGCCTCCTACACCGGCGCGCAGATCTTCGAGGCGATCGGGCTGGGGCCGGAGGTCATCGACTCCTGCTTCACCGGCACCACCTCCAAGCTGGGCGGGGTGGGATTCGACACGCTGGCCGCCGAGGTCGCGCTGCGGCACCGGCGCGCCTTCCCGCCCGACGGGATGCACGCCCCGCACCGGGAGCTTGCGGTGGGCGGGGACTACCAGTGGCGCCGCGAGGGCGAGCCGCACCTGTTCAACCCGCATACCGTGTTCAAGCTGCAGCACTCCACCCGGGCCGGCCGCTACGACATCTTCCAGGAGTACACCAGGCTGGTCGACGACCAGTCGGCGAAGCTGATGACGCTGCGCGGGTTGTTCGCCTTCCGCGAGGGCGTGCGCGAGCCGGTGCCGATCGAGGAGGTCGAGCCGGTCAGTGAGATCGTCAAGCGGTTCGCCACCGGTGCCATCTCCTACGGGTCCATCTCCAAGGAGATGCACGAGGTGCTGGCCATCGCGATGAACCGGCTCGGTGGCAAGTCCAACACCGGGGAGGGCGGCGAGGACCCGGACCGCTACCCGGTGGACCCCAACGGTGACTGGCGTCGCTCGGCGATCAAGCAGGTGGCCTCCGGGCGGTTCGGGGTGACCAGCGAGTACCTGGTCAACGCCGACGACCTGCAGATCAAGATCTCGCAGGGGGCCAAGCCCGGCGAGGGCGGGCAGTTGCCGGGCACCAAGGTGTACCCCTGGATCGCCAAGACCCGGTACTCCACCCCCGGCGTCGGGCTGATCTCCCCGCCGCCGCACCACGACATCTACTCCATCGAGGACATCAAGCAGCTCATCCACGACCTGAAGAACGCCAACCCGCGGGCCCGGGTGCACGTCAAGCTGGTCAGCGAGGTCGGGGTCGGCACGGTGGCCGCCGGGGTGGCCAAGGCGCACTCCGACGTGGTGCTCATCTCCGGGCACGACGGCGGCACCGGCGCCTCGCCGCTGTCGTCGATCAAGCACGCGGGCACTCCGTGGGAGCTGGGCCTGGCCGAGACCCAGCAGACGCTGATCGCCAACAAGCTGCGGGACCGGATCGTGGTGCAGACCGACGGCCAGCTCAAGACCGGTCGCGACGTCATCGTCGCGGCGCTGCTCGGTGCCGAGGAGTACGGCTTCGCTACCGCCCCGCTGGTGGTCTCCGGCTGCATCATGATGCGGGTCTGCCACCTGGACACCTGCCCGGTGGGGGTGGCGACGCAGAACCCGACCTTGCGGGCCAAGTTCGCCGGCAAGGCCGAGTACGTGGTCACCTTCTTCGAGTTCGTCGCCCAGCAGGTGCGTGAGTACCTGGCCGCGCTGGGGTTCCGCACCCTGGAGGAGGCGGTCGGGCGGACCGAGCTGCTGGACACCCGCCCGGCGATCGAGCACTGGAAGGCCGCCGGGCTGGACCTGGCCCCGATCCTGCACGTGCCCGCCGACCTTGACCCGGACACCCCGCGGCACCGGATCCGGGAGCAGGACCACGGGCTGGACAAGGCGCTGGACAACACGCTGATCCAGCTCGCCGAGGGAGCGCTGGCCGACGGCACCCCGGTGCACCTGGACCTGCCGGTGCGCAACGTCAACCGCACCGTCGGCACCATGCTCGGCTACGAGCTGACCCGCCGCTGGGGCGGCGAAGGGCTGCCCGACAACACCATCGACGTCACGCTCACCGGCTCGGCCGGGCAGTCCTTCGGGGCGTTCCTGCCCCGCGGCATCACGCTGCGGCTGGTCGGGGACGCCAACGACTACGTCGGCAAGGGCCTGTCCGGCGGGCGGATCACCGCCCGCCCGCACCCCGACGCGCAGTTCGTCGCGGAGCACAACATCATTGCCGGCAACGTGATCCTCTACGGCGCCACCTCCGGAGAGATGTTCCTGCGCGGGATGGTCGGGGAGCGGTTCTGCGTCCGCAACTCCGGTGCGCTGGCCGTCGTCGAGGGCGTCGGTGACCACGGCTGCGAGTACATGACCGGTGGCCGGGTAGTGGTGCTCGGCCCGATCGGGCGCAACTTCGCCGCCGGGATGTCCGGCGGGATCGGCTACGTGCTCGACCTGGACCGGGGAGCCGATGGGATCAGCCTGGCCGATCGGGTCAACCGGGAGATGGTCGACCTCGACCCGCTGGACGACGAGGACCGCGAGTTCCTGGCCGAGGTGGTCGCCCGGCATCACGCCGAGACCGGCTCGGCGGTGGCGCACGGGTTGCTCGCCGACTGGGACGCGGCGGTGGAGCGGTTCGGCAAGGTCATGCCCAAGGACTACAAGCGGGTGCTGGCCGCCCAGGCGGCAGCCGAGCGGGACGGCCGCGACATCAACGAAGCCATCATGGATGCCGCCCATGGCTAGGCCGCCCATCACCACGGAGGCCGCCGATGGCTGATCCCAAGGGCTTCCTCACCACCAGGCGACAGAACCCGCCGCGGCGTCCCGTCGAGCTGCGGCTGCGGGACTGGCGCGAGGTGTACGAGGACTTCGACCCCGAGGCACTGGAGCGCCAGGCCGGGCGTTGCATGAACTGCGGCATCCCGTTCTGCCACCAGGGCTGCCCGCTGGGCAACCTCATCCCGGACTGGAACGACCTGGTCTGGCGCCGCGACTGGGCCGAGGCCATCGAGCGGCTGCACGCCACCAACAACTTCCCGGAGTTCACCGGCACGCTGTGCCCGGCCCCGTGCGAGGCGGCCTGCGTGCTGGCCATCAACAACGACCCGGTAACCATCAAGCAGGTCGAGATCGAGATCATCGACCGGGCCTGGGCTGAGGGCTGGGTGCGCCCGCTGCTGCCTGCGGTGCGCACCGGCAAGAGGGTCGCCGTGGTCGGCTCCGGCCCGGCCGGGCTGGCCGCCGCCCAGCAGCTCACCCGGGTCGGCCACGACGTGGTGGTCTACGAGCGGGCGGACCGGATCGGCGGACTGCTGCGCTACGGCATCCCCGAGTTCAAGATGGAGAAGCACCGGCTGAACCGCCGGCTGGCCCAGATGCGTGCCGAGGGCACCGCGTTCCGGGCCGGGGTGGAGGTCGGGGTGGACCTCACCGCCGACGACCTGCGTGCCGGGTCTGACGCGGTGGTGCTGGCCGGCGGGGCCACCGCCTGGCGGGACCTGCCGGTGCCCGGCCACGAGCTGACCGGCATCTACCAGGCGATGGAGTACCTGCCCCCGTCGAACCGGGTGCAGGAAGGCGACTTCGGCCGCTCCCCCATCCACGCCGAGGGCAAGCATGTGGTGATCATCGGCGGGGGTGACACCGGGGCCGACTGCCTGGGCACCGCGCACCGCCAGGGCGCGGCCTCGGTGACCCAGTTGGAGATCATGCCGACCCCGCCCGAGCACCGCCCCGCCCACCAGCCCTGGCCCAGCTACCCGATGGTCTACCGGGTGTCCTCGGCGCACGAGGAGGGCGGTGAGCGGCTGTTCTCGGTGAGCACCCAGCAGTTCCTCGGCGACTCCGAGGGCCGGGTGCGCGCACTGCGGCTGGTCGAGGTGGCCTGGCAGGGCGGCAAGTTCGCCCCGATGCCCGGCACCGAGCAGGACCTGCCCGCCGATCTGGTGCTGCTGGCCATGGGCTTCGTCGGCCCGGAGAAGGGCAAGCTGCTCGACGGGCTGGGGGTGGACTACGACCCCCGCGGCAACGTCGCCCGCGACGCCGACTTCATGACCTCCGTGCCCGGCGTGTTCGCCGCCGGCGACATGGGCCGCGGCCAGTCCCTCATCGTCTGGGCCATCGCCGAGGGCCGCTCCGCCGCCGCCGGCGTCGACCGCTATCTCACCGGCCGCGACGTCCTCCCCGCCCCCATCGCCCCCACCGACCGACCCTTGGCCTAAGGCCCCGTGAGTGGGCATGCGACCTATAGCTCGCATCGCCACTCACGGCTTGTCCACAGGGCGCGGTCGGTAACACCCACCCATGTCGAAGCGACATACCCCACAAGTACCGTGGGGACCACCCCCGGTCATATCCATGACTTCCGGGAGCGGTGGAAAAATGAGACAGCTGGCTGGTGAGCAGAGCCTTGCGAACATTTCGGATGTCATCCTTACCTCACATCGTGTCCGGCTCACCTCGCAAGCAGTCGGATCGAATGAGGTCATCAGCATCATGCTGGATGAACTGGCATCCTGTGGGCTGACCAGGACCAGCAAGCCGATATTCCTGATATTGGCCGGGATCAGTGCCCTGTTCGGCATCTACCTGGCTAGTGGATTTGGCGGTAACGCCGTTTCGACCCTCAGCCTCATGCTAGTCGCAGCATTCGTTATCCTCTATTTTGCGACCCGTCGCCAGGAGCTTGGGCTGGCGTCGGCCGGGGATGCGATTCGAGTCCAGACCCAAGGCATTCGTGCGGACGCCGTGGTCGAGTTCATCGATGCAGTGGAAGAGGCCAAGAACGCGAGGTACCTGCTCCGGTCTACCGCGTGATTGAAGACGATTGGCGGTTTCGTCGGGTGCTGGCCGGTCTCCGGATATATGCAGGACTTCGAATTCATCGGAGCAATACATGCAGGACCTTCCCGGAGCATCCAATGCGGGCACCGCTCGGCAGCCTGGCCTGCTGCCCCCCGGCCTCCCTCGAAACTGGGCCAAGCTACTGGCCATGGTCGCGGTCGCGCTGCCGGCGGGCTTCTTTGTGCTGCGATGGTTGATGCAGATGCTTGGCCTGCGGCCGGGGACTGCGGCGTGGTTCGCCGCCGTTGCCTGTGGCTTGTGGCTTGTGCACGCCGTGCTCTATGCCCGCATGTTCTGGTCCTCGTGGTTCCCACGTCGGTGGGAACTGCCTGCGACGGCACTGGTATGGGCGGCGATGCCGGCAACCGCCGCAGCAGCGATTGGGCTGGGGACCTTCCGGCTACCACCCCTCGGCGCCACGGTCCTCGCCGTAGTAGTGGGTCTGATTGCGCTTCCGCTGATCTGGCGCCGGTCCGTGGAGCACGCGCGGACTCAGGTACGGCTGCCCAAGCAACTGCAGTCACTCGGGGACGTGGACGCAGAGATTGCCGCGTGCCGGGCGGAGCTTGCGGACTCGTCGCTCCCGGTCCGCCACCGCACCAGGGTCGAGATCAACCTCGGTTCAGCACTGGCCGAGGGCGCAGCGCTCGCCGACCGACCGGATGCCCTCGACGAGGCCATCACAATCCTGGACCTGGTGGCCCGTTCCCCTGATGCGGAGCCGTGGAGCCGGCTGCGAGCGGCATGGGAACTCGTCGGGGCCAGAGATCTGCAGGCCGCCCGGCATGACGACGACCGGGGTTACCAGGACGCGCTGCGGCTGGAGTTCGAGCTGGCCGAACAGATGCTGCCGGACCCGGTTCCACTCGCTCGCGCCCATTTCGACACCGCCCAGTTCCACCAGTACCGGGCCAGTCGCCCTGGAACGTCTCCCGAGGAGGCCCGTCGCCAAGCGGAGCTGGCCACCCAGGCCCTGCGCCACGCGCTGGCGGCCAGCCCGCCTGGGTCGGACCTGATCCCGATAGCGCTGGCCCAGCTCACGCCCCTCACCAGCCTGCTAGATGAATCGGACGCGATCCTGGACGAGCAGATCGGGCAAGTTCGTGAAGCATTGCGGGGGTTCAGCGTGCGCAAGCGATACGGGCGCGAGGCTGTGCAGTTGGCGCTGGCCACCCTGTTGCTTACGCGGGTCGAGCGGGCCGAGGAGATCACCCCAGACCTGGACGAGGCCGAAACGCTGTGCCATCGGGTGCTGCGCCGCCGCACGATGCTCGATGGCCAGGCCTACGAGCTGCTGGCCCGGGCCATCCAGCTTCGCCTGGACTACGGGTGCCTCACCGATTTCTCTACTGACGACGCTGCTGATGACAGCCAGCGAGCCCGACGACTGGTCGGGAAAAGGATTGACCTGCTCCGGCGAGCTTTCGAGGCCCAGGTTGGCCTGTCGCTGACGGATGCGTCGGAGATCGGGCTGCGCTGGGCCGAGGCAGCGGCGGAGGCGAATGACGTGCAAGCCGCGGCGGAGGCATACTGGCAGGTGACCAGCCAGGTTCCCCATGAGGTGTTACGCAGGCTCTCCTATACCGATCGGGAACACGCGGTGCTGACGGTCCAGGGCCTTGCGGCTGAGGCGGGTTACTGGCTTGCCGCGGCTCGCCGACTCGAAGATGCTGTCCTTGCCATCGAGTTCGCCCGGGCGATCCTGGTCGGTCTGCGGGCGCAGCGGCTGCCCGCGGATCTCGCTGATCGTTTGCGCACGGTGGGCCGCAGTGAGCTTTACCACCGCTATATCCAGGCAGCCGAGCGGCTGGCGTCGATCGAACGCGCCCAGCATGCCGAACCGGTGGAACATCAAGACCGGTCTGTCACCGATCCCACGACGGCAGTCTCTGCCGAGCAGCGTACCTGGAGCGACTACGACCGGGTGGTGCATGAGATCAACGCTGCCCTCGGTGGTGGCTTTGGCAGCCCGAGCTACTCCGACGTGCAGCGAGCAGCCGCCGATGGTCCGGTGGTGTATCTCGCTGCTGCCGAGCATGGCGGATATGCATTCGTCGTCAACGCATCCGGTGCGCCTTCCCCGGTGCAGCTTCCCGATCTCACCCGCACGGCGCTGGATGCTCACGTCGACAAGTACCTCTCCGCGCTGCGCAACCTCACTGGCTCGCGGCGAATCCTGGACGAGGTGCTCGAATGGCTCTGGGTGGCGATCATGCGCCGGGTCGTTGCCGCCGTAGCGCCGAACGCACTGCTCACCGTCGTCCCGGTTGGCCCGTTGGCGCTGTTGCCGCTGCACGCCGCGACCGCAGCGGCCAGGCCAGGTGAGCCACCCCATTTCGTCGATGATCACGTTGTGCTGCGTTACGCACCCAGTGCGCGGATGGCTCAGCAGGCGCGGCGCGAGGCGGCAGAAGCCGAGACGGGAACCCCGACGCTGCTTGCCGTCGATGTGCCTGACGCGCCCGGCTACCGAACCCTCCAGTTGAGCACCACTGAGACACGGGAAGTCTGCCGCCGTTATCCGCCGGGCGGCAGGCGACTGCCGAACGCGCGGCATGCCGAGACCATCGCGAGTCTCGGGTCCGCGACGGTCTGGCATTTTGCCTGTCACGGGTCCTTCCACCCGGAGGATCCCCTGCGCAGTGCCCTGCTGCTCGCAGACCAGCCCCTCACCCTACGGGAGATCCTCGGCCGCCCGCCGGGGCGTCATCGGCTCGCGGTGTTGTCCGCGTGCGAGACCAACATCCCCGACCGCAACCGTTTCGACGAGGTCATCGGCTTCCCGGGAGCCCTGTTGCAGGCCGGGATAGCGGGCGTGGTGGCGTCCAGCTGGGAGGTGCGGGACGCTGCGGCAACCTTTCTCGTGCTGCGCTTTCACGAGCTGTGCCGCGCCGGGCACCCGCCGCCAGTGGCGCTCGCCCTGGCTCAGCGGTGGATCCGGACCGCCGAGAACCGCGAACTGCAGTCCATCCTCCCTGGTGAGTACGGTCCGCCCAAAGGCACACCGGAGCACCGCTTGGCGCAATGGCTCAAGCAGCGGCCCTTCAGCACTCCGCGGCATTGGGCCGCTTTCAGCTGCACCGGCGCATGAGATCACTTACTCAAGGAGCACTCCATGTTTTCTCCGACGCTGACGATCACGTTGCCCTACGAGCCGGCCGAAGCGCTGGTCGGTGAGATCTATCGCCAGCTCGACGCCACACTCGGACCGGATTTCGAAGTCGTACTCGAGGTGGAGGGCTCCCGCGGCCTTGCGGAAATTCCGAATTACGTGTACATCGCGGCCCCCCTCGCACTGGTGGGCAAAGTGTTCTTGGAGAAGGTAGCAGAGAAAACAGCAGAGAAAGTCGTAGACGGCATCGGCGCACTGATCCGTCGGCTCCGCGGTGGAGATCCCCAGCAGACGAAGAGCTACGACGCGCACGTCATCGACGAGGAAACCGAAAAGGGGTTCTTCTTCGATGCGGTCGCAGCCCGTGACCCCCGTGCCGTCGCCGAGATGCTCCGGACCGACCTCGCCTCCCTGCCCCGGCGTGCCCAGCTCAACTGGGATGGTCGGGCAGCCTGCTGGCGCGTTGGTCGTCGCTGAGCGCGCGGTCGCAGACACCGGCGAGGCAGCGGCGTAAGCCAACAGGTTGGCTCAGGCGGAGTCGGCCAAGCAAGCCCGGACCGGGCGAGCGGAACGACCACGATCGGCTGCTCGCCGGGCAAGGTCGGCCACCCGGAGAGCGGTCGCCACCAACGGCAGCCCGCAGAGATCACCGAACTGCTGTAGATCGGTGAAGCCGACCTCATCAGCGAGCCGCGCGGACGACAGAGGCGGTCATGGCCCCAGCCGGACCTGACGAATCACGGTCAGGCGACCGCCACCGGCTCGGCCCACCGCACCCCCGACTCGTCCACAGCGCGAGCGGCCGCGACCGACGCCGCGGCCGCGACGCGCCCCTCGTGTACGGAGACCTCCTGAACGGAGCCGGCCACCAGTAGGACGACAGGCTCCCGCCCGCTGTGGACCGCCGGGCCTGGGTCAGGCCCCCGGCTTGCAACCGTGGATGAGCAAGAACGGCGCGTGCCTACGTTCGGCCTCGTAGTCCCAGGCGTCCAGATCGGCCGGGTCAGCCAGCCCATACGCCTCCGCGAGCAGGGGCGCCTCGGTCTGCAGATCGGTGAAGCCGACCTCGGCCAGAATCTCTTCGTAAGTGCGGGCAGACCAGAAGTAGTCCTGCAGCTCCAGCCATTCGCCATTGGTCAGCAGCAGCCGGGCACGGCGCGGATCCCCCTCCTGGTAGGTCACTCCTGGCTCTCCGGAGCGGAAGGTGGAGAACTGCACGCCGACCTGGCCGGGATGCGGATCTAGAACCACGAACCGCCCGCCCGGGCGAAGGACGCGCCACACTTCGGCGACGATGGCCCGCAGATGTTTCCGGGTTGGCAATACCACGAAGACGAAGCACGTCATCGCCGCATCGATACTGTCGTCAGCCAGGAATGTGGGCAGATTCTCCGGCACCCGATGGTAGCTGACCCGGGGATGGGCGTACCGCTGCGTGGCGATCGCCAGCATCTCGGGTGAGGGGTCCACGGCTACCACCCGCAGGCCGTATCTGCGGGCGACCCGCTCGGCGACCTTTCCCGGTCCGCAGCCGTAATCGAGGAGTGTCTCGGGTGCATTGGGGCCGCCGACACCCAGCGCGCGGAGCGCGAACGGGTACCCGAGCGCCCAGCCGACCCTGTCGTCAACCTCGACATAGCCCGCCGAGGTGGGCGCATCGTAGGCCGTGTCCCGGTTCGAGTCCATCTGCCTATTCCGTTCGCTCATCGTGGCTGCGCGGTTGGGCGGGGCTGGAGCTGCATGTCCCGCCGCTGGACTACCGCCTCGTCGCCTAGTTCTGGAATCAGGGGGGTCGATCAGCAAGGATCCCTCCCGCCGGTGCGGTGTACAGCCACGCCACGCTCAATGACAAAGTAGCATAGTGGTCGCAATGGCGCGTGGTCGGCCAACGCCAGCACGAGCAGCGGCGCGGCGGCCCTTTCGTGCAGCTCACGATCCGACAAGTCGAGAATCTGACTCAGACCTGTGCAGCGAGCTTCACGACCAGTGGAGCGATGCAGCCACCACGTTGCCGCAGCGGCGGTCAAATTCCAGCCGGGCCGGGGCATGAATCTGGCGGCGGCAGGCACCGGCATCAGATCGTCGATTCCGCTGGGACCCAACCGCACCAGCTCCCAGCCCGCGACGGGAACCGGGCCATCCGGCAGATGGCAGGCGTTGAGCCCCACCAGGTCGAGGCATTCGACGTCTCCCCGAGCGCCGTAGCGCGCCAGAGCAGCGCCGACGCCCTGCGCATCGAACTGCGTATCGCTACCGAGTAGCCCGGCCCCACCGGTCTGGGCCAGATCCGCTGCGATCAAATCACCGCCAAGGCGCTGCAAGGCGGTGGCAGCAGCAGCGAACTCCGGCAGGCTGGCGAACAGTTCGGGTGACGCGGTCCAGGACGGCGGCGTCGACGGCAGCGAGCCGTGTCACAATGCGGGCACGATTGCCGGGCGGCGACGCGTTCCGCTGCCGGGTTCAGGAGATGGTCGTCGATCTCATTGGGCGCATCACAAGCCCGGCACAGCGGAGCGGTGTCTTCCCATTCCCATTCGCGGCCAGGACAGGCGAGCTCCTCAACGGGCAGGCGAAGCGCCTCGACAAGGCGGTGGAGGGCTGGACGGTCGAGCCGACGTTCGGCTCGCCATGCCTCACACAGCACGCGGGGTTCGAGGCCCGCATCGTCAGCGAGCCGGGCGAGGGCGACCTCGTCGCCGACGATCTCACTCAGACGGCGGGAGTCCAGGTGCATGCGGGGGTCCAAGTGCATGCCGTCTCCGTCCTCGACCAGAAGCCGGGTGGTCATGAGATCGCCAACACGAATGCACCGGTCCCACCATCCAGATCAATGACCTACGACAGCACGGTACCGCATGCGCTGTATCGCAGATTACATCAGCCCCGGGTTCGTAGCTAATCGCTACCAGGAGGTCTTGCGCAAGAAACGATACGGAGGCCGAGACGACGTCGGGGGGCGCCCACGCCTTCTTCGGCTCGGCCAGCCATCGTTGAGCCGAGTGCGTCCGGACCAGCAGCAAAAAGATCATCCAGGTAGGTCAGTGCCTGCTTTGTCACCATCCCCGCCAGTTCGTCCCGAGCGAGCTGTGGCAGGGTCGACACGAAGCGACTGGTAGGGATGAGGCGGAGCAAGCGATAGAGATCGTGGGCGTCTTTGTCGGCAAGTCGTCCTGGCGTGGCTTGGCGTTCACCGAGCTTGTGCAGTTTGGCGACCAGCAAGGCGGCTGGACCAGTGACGTTGGCGGCACAGGCTCGATCATCACTGGGCGCGAGAGCTTTCACCACCATGGGGGACATGGTCGATGAGCGCTGCCTCCAGGCCCGCTGCACGGCGGGCTGCGTGCTTGGAGTGCGGCGGGATTCGGGCACCCCGTCGACCGGATGGACCGGCCAATGATTCGGGGACCATCAGATCGACCGGGATGCCAGCAGGGTTTGAGCCATGATCCGGGTGCGGGGCCCTGAGATCACGGCGGAAACCCGCCGCAGTCATCGCTTGTTCGAGGAGTGGCTCATTGGGAAGGATTCTGGTGTCGAGGGCCAGATCGCTGTCCTTGGTCGCTTCAGCCAGCGCCACCTCGCCCGCACCGGTATGCAAGTAGATCGCCTGCGCACCGATCACGATTACCGCGTCGCGATGGGCGTGGAGTGCCTCAAGCGCATGGAGCAGCGCGCGGCGGGCGGCGACAAGGAGGTCAGCGTCGCCAGTCGGACTCATAGGTCTGCATCCATTCCAGTAAGGCTTGCGCCTCGGCGGGACCTCGCCCTGGCGCAGTAAGGAGGTCAACCGCGGTTTGACTAGGCGCCACAAAGCTCAATTCATCGGCCTCGACGGTGCGGTCGAAGACAACATCGTAGTCGCCGACGGCGAGCAGCACGTTGGCCCCGGTCTCTACAGTTCGGAGCTCCAACTGCTTGGCGACAGCAGTAGGATCGTCAACGTAGAGCATCGCCAAGCGAGGCTGGGCATATGGTGCCAACCGTTGCGCCGCGAGCGATCCGGTCAGCGCATAGCGCAGGCCGTCCGCAGCACGCAAACCGTCCAGCAACGCCGGGATACCTCTCGGCTGCAGGCATGCGGTCACCGCATTGCTGCGCTGAAACGAGTAGTCTTCGCTCCACCGCTCAAGCAAACGGCGCCACTCCACCCCCGTGATGGGGCCTCGGGGCGCTCGCTCGATCATCCCCTCTTGCTCCAGGAACTCCACCACCCGGTACGTCGCGCCCGTCGAGGCGCCTGATCGGCGCACAAGTTCCGGAACAGTCACCGGTGGCGCGAAATCGACGAGCGCACGAACGACCCTGCCAGCAGGGGGTCCCCGCAGGGTTCCGCGCGGCCGTCCCGGACCGCGCCAGGGGTCCCGGTCCGCGCCCGTGTCGCGCAGGTACAGCGCCGGGCGCTGGACGATGATGCGGAGATTTCCCGTCGCGTCCAGGTAGGACACGCCGCGGTCTTCCAGCCAGGCTCGCACCGACGGTCCGAGATACCGCGCCACTACCACCGGAACCGTCGGGACCTCCGGTTCGGTAAGCTGAGCGGCGTGTGCGCGAAGCTGATCAGCTACCGCAGGTAGATCCCGAACCAGGAGTGTGCGTTTCACCTCCATGACGAGCCGGACCCGCGCCTCGTCCGACCCGATCAACTCCACTACAGCGTCAGGACGCTTACTGGGAACCACCCGCCCCTCGATCGACGTGGTTCCCCAACCAGGCGGCAACCGCTCGGTCAGCAGCGCGAAGGCACGTAGCAGAACGTCACCCTCACGCTCAGGCTGCCGCCCAGCTTCAGAGAGCACCAGACGCTCCTCGCCACGGCGAAGTTCGGTAAATTCAAGTATTCCGCTGACAGCGGAGAAAGTCTATTACGTGTGCTACACCATCAGGACACCCGGCTGGCGCTGGTGCGTGAGGACGCGCGAAGCAAGACACGCACCGGCTCGTTCCGCCCAACACCGCTAACGCTCGATTACCGGCCTGGAACGTCGGCGACGTGGGGTGTCGGTAACAGTTCAGGTCGGTCACGAGGTGCCTTCGTCAAGCGCAAGGTCGAGTTCGCCGCACTGGTGCGTGCCACCCGCTCGGCCCACCGCACCCCGACTCGTCCACAGCGCGAGCGGCGGCGACCGACGCCGCGGCCGCGACGCGCCCCTCGTGCAAGGACACCTCCTGAACGGAGCCGGCCACCAACAGGACGTGCCGCCACACCCCACCCGGCGCCGGATCCGGGACCGCCGCGAGCCTGCCTTCGGCCGCCGCGTCGTGTTCCGCGGCACGTTCGCACGCCTCGAGGTCGGTCCATGCTCCCCGGAACAGCGTCCGGTACTCGCAGATCATGCGGTGCGTCGCGACCCCGAGCATGCAGAGCAGGCGCGTGTCGAGGACGTCGGGACCGGTGTGTCCGGTGGCCGCAGCGGTGTACAGCGCGGCCACCGCGTCCTCGACGGCGAACGCGGCCAGGCGCAACGCGCGGTCCACCCGGGCGACCATCCCCCGTCCGGCACGTCCGGCGGTGGTGGACCAGCCGCCTCCGGCTCGGCCCACGACACGCAGTTTGCGGCGCCAGCGCGGTGAGCAACGGCGGCACCCTCAGCCAGGTCCACCGAGACGAACCGGGCAAGGGTGACCGGGCGGCCGCCCGCCAGCCCGCACAGCCGCCACCGGCCCTCAGGCTGCGACCGCCGGGGCGGCTGCAGCACGTCGCCGACGGCTAGCGCGGCCCGGTGCTCGGCCGCGGCGACCGGGCACCCGGTCGCCGTCTCCTCAGCCACCCGCCACTGCAGGCGGTACTGCTCAAGCGTGCTGGCGAGTCCGTGCACCACAGCGGCGAGCTGGGACCAGCACAGGCCGCCTCCGCCCGCCGCGAAAACCGCACCAGCCCGGTCCTCACCGGCGAAGACCCGCCGCCAGCTCTCGGTGCCACCGCCCGGCAGCCACTCCGGGTCGAGCCGACCGCCCCAGCCGGCGGGCAACTCAAGCCGCCACGTCACCCCGGGAGGAGGGTATTCCGGGTATCACGCGCTACCTCGCCGGGCTCAGCACGGCGAAACGGTACTCGGTGATCGGCTCCCTCGCTCGTTCCTCATGGGTAGAGCACAGAAGTACACTTCTAAGAAGTACACTTCTCACTATGGAGCTGCCGCGGAAGCCGTCGGAGATGTTCGACCGCGTCGACGAGTGGAACGACCTTGCTCGCTTCGCGACTGACGACACGCCGGGCGCGACGCTCGGTGTGGTGTCGGGGCGCCGCAGGCAGGGCAAGACACTGCTGCTCTATTCCCTCGCCCAGGCGACCGACGGGCTCTACTTTGCCGCGACCGAGGCGACCGAGACTGACTCCCTGCGCCGCCTCGGCCAGGTCATCGCCGACCACGTCGGGGCGCCCGCGCCGCTGCAGCTAAGGTCGTGGGAGCACGCCATCGACGTCCTGCTGGAGATCGGGCGGGACCGGCCCACCGTGGCGGTCTTGGATGAGTTCCCCTACCTCGCCCTGGCAAGCCGCGCCCTGCCGTCGGTCATCCAGCAGGCGCTGACCCCCGGCCGGCCGGAGCGGACCACGTCGCGAACTCGTCTGTTGCTCTGCGGGTCGGCGATGTCCTTCATGGGCGGGATGCTGTCGGGCACAGCACCGCTGCGCGGTCGGGCGGGACTGGAGCTGCGTGTCGCACCGCTGGACTACCGCCTCGCCGCCCAGTTCTGGAATCTGGACGATCCGCGTCTTGCGGTACTCGTGCATGCGATTGTCGGTGGCACGCCAGCCTATCGGCGCGAATACGTGCGCGACGACGCCCCGTCCTCGATGGCGGATTTCGACCGCTGGGTAACCCGGGCGGTGCTCAGCCCAGCCAGCCCGCTCTTCCGCGAGGCACGCTACCTCCTCGCCGAGGATCCAGGCCTGCGCGACCCCACCCTGTACCACTCGGTGCTCGCCGCAGTCGCGGAAGGCAACACCACCCGCGGCGGTATCGCAACCTACATCGGACGCAAGGCGACCGACCTGCAGCATCCCCTGACCGTGCTGGAGGATGCCGGCCTGCTGGCTCGCGACGCCGACCCGCTGCGGTCCGGCCGGAGCAACTATCGGATCACCGAGCCGCTCCTCACCTTCTACCAAGCGATCATGCGTCCCGCCTGGACCCGGCTGGAACGCCGGCACGGTGCGCAGGTATGGCGCAGCGCCCAGCGGCGATTCGAGAGCGCGCTGCTCGGACCGCACTTCGAGCACCTCTGCCGCGCTTGGGTGGCCGAGTTCGCCGTACCCGAAACCCTCGGCGGGATCCCCGCCACAGTTGGCCACGGTGCCGTCAACGACGCTGCTGGGCGAACGAGTCACGAGGTTGACATCGTGGCCCTCGGCGACGCGGGCGCCGGTCCACGACCGGTGCTCGCCCTGGGCGAGGCGAAGTGGGGCGAGCAGATGAGGCTGGCCCATCTCGACCGGCTCCGCCACATCCGCAGCCTCCTGCAGCGCCGCCGGGACATCGATACCGCAGGTGCGAAGCTGCTGTGCGCGAGCGGCGCGGGCTTCACGCCCGAACTGCGCGCGGCAGCGGAGGCCGGTCAGGTGGTGCTCCTGGACCTGGAACGGCTCTACCACGGATCGTGAATGTGACGGACGGCGCGACACGCCGCTCAACCCGGCACGGCGAGGTCAAAGCGGGACCGCGATCGGCCCGGTCAGCACGAGCGGATGCCGGTCACTGGTGGCCGTGATATCCTAGATTCGGAGGAAACGAAGCAGATTTCATATCTTACGACTAGGGAGCCCGCCGTGGCCGGACCTGCTCGACATGCCGGTGCTCAGACCTATCTCCCCGAGCGCGCGCACCACACCGAGCTCGCCGACCTGGCCGACCTTCTCCGGTTCCACCACGGCGCGGGAGCATCTGCAGCGACACTGGACACTCCCGCGGGCCGCCGTCCGCTACCCCCCGAGATCGTCGAGGTACTGCTGACCGCCGCCGAGGCGATGGCTCGTGGGCTGGCCGTCACCGTGGCGCCCGTACACACCACTCTGACCACCCAGCAGGCCGCCGACCTGCTGGGCGTCAGCCGGCCCACCCTCGTCGGGTTACTCGAGCAAGGCCAGATCCCCTATGAGAAGCCAGGCCGGCACCGGCGGATACAGCTTGCAGATCTGCTCGACTACCGGCGACGTATCCGAGACCAGCAGGCCACCGCCCTCGACGAGATGGTCGAGCGCGCCGAGTCCGCCGGGCTTTACGACCTGGACCAGGCCGATGTCCAGGAAGCCCTGCATCGGGCACGGCGGCGCCGGGTGCCATCCCCGCGATCTGCCACCGGTCAGGGAGGGTGAGTGCTCTCGGCCGTACTCGACACGTGCGTGCTCGTACCGTCCCGCCTCCGCGACGTCCTTCTCGAACTCGCCCGCGCCGGACTCTACCGACCGATGGCGTTCCCTATCCCGGTCGGCGATGAGGTCAGCCAGGCCCTCCAGGTCCGCGCAAGATCGGGAATCAGCTCCGGCATGCCGTGCTCAGCGGGGGGCCTGACCATTCCGGCTGCGATCATCTGCTGGAGCGTGCTGGGGTGCTCGGTCTCTGGGACCATGCGCACCACCGGCTTGCCCCGGTCGGTTCCACAGCGGTAGCGACCGCTCGCTGTCGTACCGGGGTATTCAGCCGATCGGGGATGGCGAGTTCTGCGGAGTGCCGCAGTCTCCGGGATCTGGTCGCTGTTTCACGTTGGAATAGCTGGATCACGATCGCGTTCTGTTGGCCTCGACATAAGCCTCGTACAGGGCCGCGAGAAGATCGTCGGACACGTCGTAGATGGTATTTCCCTTGCCCAGCGGGGTTGGTGCTATCAACGACTCGACGCGCTCGATACTTGTGGGTGCTCGACGTTCGAACACAGAGCGCCACAACGAAAGGAGCGCGGAGTCGTCTGTCCATCGCCACAGAGAAACAAGCCCGACACGTTCGGGTAGCAGCCGGGGAAGCAGGAGAACCTCGCCACGCTTGCCGAAGTACGTGGACACCTCCGCGAGACCCTCGTCGGCGAGTCGCTGCGCCCAAGCGACGAACCGTTCCAGCGGTGGTCGACGTTCGTTCGGAACGGTTGCGAGCTGGGCGCGGAACGGCTCGACACCGGGCATGAGGTCGCCGATGCGAGGGCGTCCTGGCCGGTTGGCCTCAACCGGCTCGGCTTCCTGGCGTTGGCGGCGCTCCGGTTCTACGCGTTGGGGGACAATGACACGTCGGTCGCCGATTTCGTACGCCGCAACCGTCACCAGGTCTACGGAGAGACCGGATGTCACCGTCTCGAGATATCCAACGAGACGTACGAGATCGTCCGGGGCTTGGTCCAGGACGAGGACGAGTCGGACGGTGCCGTCGCGCAACGTGGCACCGAGCGTCTCCGCGAACTCGGAGGCACCGAGGCTCTCTTCCTGAACAGACTCCCGTACGACATCGAGCAGGCTGCGCCCACCGAGATGTCTCGCCAGCACCTCCCGTTCGAACTGCTCAGCCGAGATGCCGTGCAGTGCAGCGGCGTAGGCGAGCACCTGCGCAACGACCGCCCGCCGCGACTCTGCATTATTCCGCAGTTTGGTCTCGATGATGACCGGCCGACCGTCCGGCTCGACGGCAAGCAAGTCCGCATATCCGCTGCCGAGAAGCACCTCACGGCCCAGGACGATCAGTCGGGGCGAGCCACTCAACGGGAGAAGATCCGGGGCCTCGGCGACGAGGTCGTGCAACGTCTTTTCGTCCGGGAAGCCGGTGGGCGTGAGCAACGTCCACTTACCGACCGGACTTTCTTGCCAGATTGCCGTCATGACGTACAGTACTCCGAGCTGTCACCGCTCACGGTCGTCCCATGCTCACTACATTCGCTGAAGGTCGGCACCAGCCGCGCCGAGGCTGCGCAGGACCCTACTCACCTCATACGGCGACACCAACCGTGTCAGGTCCGGCTGGCGCGCGGCTGGAAGTTGTGGCAGGGGCCGTCCTCGGCGCTCACCCCCGACCGGCATCGAGCGCACGTGGGAGACGGTCAGGTGGTGACCAGCACCAGCTCGGCATCGTCCAGGGTAGCCCAGCGGGTCGCGGCCGATTCCAGGGTGGTGTAGACAAGCCCGGCTCCTTCCGCCTCTCCGTCATCGTCGAGGAACACGATGATGGTCAGCCCGCCAGGAAGCGCGAACACCCATGCGGTCACGCCGTCCTCGGGATGGTGCAGGGCGTAGACGGTGGGGATCTCGGGCAGGATGACGCACTCGAGGTCCTCGACGTAGTCGGGCAGCCGACGCGCAGGGCTCGGGCAGGGCTCTGTCATGGGTGGTTCCCTCCTCGTCGGTGCACTCGGGTGCACAGTGACCACTAAGACATGGCGTACAATCTCGCATCTGTAGCGTGAGCGCAAGTTTGAGATCTGTAGGACATGGTCGCTGCGCTGCTTGTTCCGGCGATCATGTTCTGCGAGGATGCGCTCGTGCCGAAGAGGAAGCCTGGGCCGACGCTGCGGGCGCAGTGGCTGGGTCAGCAGTTGCGGGCGCTGCGCGAGTCCGCCGGGATGACGCTCAAGCAGGCGGGTGACTACCTGCAGCGCGACGGGTCGATGGTGAGCCGGTTTGAGGGCGCGGTGTACCCAATCCGCCGGGGCGACGTGCTGGCGCTGCTCGACCTCTACGGCGTCTCCGACGAGCGCACCCGCGACGGCCTGCTCCAGCTCTCCGAGGACGTGTGGCGCAAGGGCTGGTGGGACGACTACACCAGCACCGTCGGCCGCCGGTACGCCGACATGGTGTGGCTGGAAGCCCGCGCCGAGCGGTTGCGCACCTACGCGGCGATGCTGGTGCCCGGGTTGCTGCAGACCCGGGAGTACGCCGAGACACTGATCCGCAATGCGGCCACCGCCGACACTCCGGAAGAGAAGATCCAGACGGGGATCGAGCTGCGGATGACCCGCCAGCAGTTACTCCGTGGCGACCAGCCGGTCGACTTCGCCGCTGTGGTGGACGAATCGGTGCTGCACCGGGTCATCGGCAGCCCGGAGGTGCTGCACGCCCAGCTCACCGCACTGCTCGACGCCGCCGAGCGGCCCAACGTCGAGGTCCGGGTGCTCCCGCTGCGCCATGGCGCGCATGCCGGGTTAGACGGTTCGTTCTATCTCTACGAGATGCCCGACCCCTACCCCGACGTGGCCTGCTTGGACCTCCTCGACAGTAGGTTGTACGTGGAGGAGGACGTGTCGGTGGATGGGTACCGGCAGGCGTACCATCAGCTCAGCGCAGCAGCGCTCAACAGCAAGGAGTCGGCCGCGATGATCATGGTCGCGATGAAGGAGCTGTAATGATCACGACCAGCGGGCCCGGGGCGGTGGGGTCCGAGGAACTGGCGAACGTCGGCTGGCACATCAGCACCCGGACCAACAACAACGGTATGAGCTGCGTGGAGGCCGGGCCGCTCCGCGACGGCACCGGTCGGGTCGCACTGCGCCACAGTCACCACCCGGACGGTGCGGTGATCGTCTACACCCGCGCCGAATGGGAGGCGTTCACCGCCGGTGTCCGCCTCGGCGAGTTCGACTTCACCGACTGACTGGCCGGTCAGAGCCGTACCCGCTGAACCCCAAGGATCAGTGGACCTGCAACAGGTTCCACTTGCCAGCGGCCAGCGGCGTGCCCATCACCTACCACGCATGTACTTCGGATGGAATGGTGTCGCTGGGTTACGGCTGCCTGGCGCCGCTCTCTTTCCGTTACAAGCCTGAGACGTCGGCGACGTGGGCGTCGGTAACACCCAGCGTCGGTTATCATGCCAGCGTGTTCGTCAACCGCGCGGCGGAGCTCACCGCTCTGCAGCGTTGGTGGGCCGGCACTGATGCGCGGATGGCGATGGTCTGGGGACGTCGGCGGGTGGGTAAGACCGCGCTGGTGCGCCGGTTCGCCGAGGGGCGATGGGCGGTGTTCCACACGGGCGCCGGTCGTGGCCAGGGCACCGAGCTCACCGTGCTGGCCCGGCAGGTCAGCAGCATCGGTGCCACCGGCGTACGGGATCTGGTGGCTCGCGGGTACACCGACTGGGACGACGCCCTGGACCACCTCGCCCTGGTGGCCGAGGGGGAGCCGCTGCTGCTGGTGCTCGACGAGTTCTCCGAGCTGGCCACGACCACACCCGAGCTACCGAACCTGCTGCGGGCTTTCCTCGACCGCAGCCAGGGGCGCACCCGGCTGCGGATCCTGCTGTGCGGCTCCGCGGTGCGCTCCATGGAGGCGCTGCAGCAGCAGCGCCAGCCGCTCTACGGGCGGATGGACCTCACCCTGGCGGTCCATCCGTTCGCACCCTGGGAGGCCGCCCTGATGCTGCCAGATCTCCGCCCGGCCGAGCGGGCGGTGGTGTACGGCATCGTCGGTGGCATCCCGATGTATCTGGCGTGGTGGGACCAGGCTGCACCTCTAACCGAGAATCTCCGTGCGTTGGCTTGCGAACCAGGCGCTCGGTTGCTGACTGAAGGTGAGCTGATCCTGGCCACCGAAGCCGAGACAGGTGAGTACCCGCGAGCCGTGCTGCACGCGATCGCGACCGGTAGCACGCGTCATAACGAGATCAGGGACGCGATCCGGGCTGACCCAACCCGCCTGCTCGATCGCCTCGTCGGGCTCCGGCTGATCGAGCGTGTCCAACCAGTCACCGAGACCGGGCGAACCCGGCGGCGTTGCTACCGCATCTCCGACAACTTCCTGGCGTTTTACCTGGACGTCCTTACCCGCTACCGCACCGAGATCGAAGCA
>DASTLT010000033.1:0-10352 GCA_035714625.1 Pseudonocardiaceae bacterium
ATTTACCACACTCAGTTGGCCGCCTACCAAGAAGCGGAACGGATCGTGGCGCGGGCTCGCGGCGAGGAGCGGGACGCCCACGACACGCTGGTGCGCCAGATCACCACCCAGCAGCACGAGCTGGAGGAGATCCGGCGGGTCTCCCGGTTCCTCCCGCTGATCGATCTGGTCACCGGCGGCCCGGCCGCGACCTACACCCAGGCCTCGACCTGGACCCGGATGGCGCGCAGGTACCAGGACTTCGCCGACGAGGCCCGGCGGATCTGGGATGACCCGTTCCGCACCCAGTCGGCGCGGACCTCGGCGCTGAACGAGTACCTGCTCAACCAGGGCAGGGCGATGCAGGCCGCCCGGGCGGCCGAACGGATGCACCCAGCCAGCCTGCTACATAGCCTGCAGCGCAGCCCGCTCGGGCGAGGTGTCCTCACCGGCCTCGCGACCGGCGCCAGGCCCCCCGCGGCGGATGGGGGGGTGCCGGTGCCGCGCGCTGCGGGCCGGGTGTTTCGGTCGCTGCCTGCGGCAAGCGTGCTCGGCGTCGGTGCTGGAGTCGCCATGGACGTGGCGGCGGGCGAGCCGCCGGAGCAGGCCATCGTGTCCAACGGGGCTGCGGTGAGCGCGGGCATGGTGACCACCAGCCTGCTACTCGGCTCGACCGCTGCGGGCCCGGCCGGGGTCGGTGCGGTGGCTGCCGGTATCGGGGTGGCCTGGCTGGTCGACTACACCATTGACCAGATCATGTCGGAGTGAGGGCGGGTGGCGAGCAACCCCGGAGTGCTGCCCAGCCCGAACATCTGGAACTGGCCGGAGGTCTACGAGCAGGAGAACCGGGCAGTCGACGCGGACGGGGCGCTGTGGACCGCGCTGGCCCAGCAGGTGGACTGGACGGACCGGGACGTGGTCGACGTCGGATGCGGCGCCGGGTTCCATCTGACCCGGTTCGCCGAGCGGGCCCGTAGCGTCGTCGGGGTGGAGCCGCATCCCCCACTGGTCACCCGGGCCCAGCGGCGGGTGCGCGAGCTGGCCGGGGTGCAGGTGTGCTCAGGAACCGCGGCGCGGCTGCCCTTGCCCGGTTCCTGCGCCGATCTGGTGCACGCCCGGATCGCCTACTTTTTCGGCCCCGGCTGCGAGCCCGGGCTGGCCGAGGCGCGACGGGTGCTGCGTCCGGGTGGCATGCTTGCCGTGATCGATCTGGACGGGACCCACCCGCCTTACGGTGAGTGGCTGTGCGCATCGGCGCCGCGGTACCGGCCTGCTGTGGTCGAGGCGTTCTTCGCCGCGCAGGGATTCGGCTGCCGCCGGGTGGACACGGAGTGGCGTTTTGACTCCCGTCACGACCTGGAGGACGCGCTGCGCATCGAGTTCACCCCCCAGGTGGCGGCCAGGGCGATCGCCCAGACCCCGGGGCTGACCATTGCGGTGCGCTACCGGCTGCATGTGCGCCGCGAGCCCACCCTCGTCACGCTCCGCTGACCGGCAGGGCGGCCGCCGGGCCCAGGTAGGACCGCGTGGGACACTGAACCTTGAGATGACTGCGCTGCCCTTGGTATTCGACGCCCCGCGCCGGGGCATGCCGCCCCGCCACCTCGCCGACCTGGACCGGGACCAGCGCCGGGCAATGCTGATCGAGCTCGGCGAGCCGGCGTTTCGCGCCGACCAGCTCGCCCGGCACTACTTCACCCGGCTGACCACCGATCCCGCCGCGATGACCGACCTGCCCGCGACCCGCCGCGGCCAGCTCGTCGCGGCGCTGCTCCCGGACCTGGCCACCCCGGTCCAGCACGTCACCTGCGACGACGGCATCACCCGCAAGACGCTGTGGCGGGCGACCGACGGGGCGCTGACCGAGAGCGTGCTGATGCGCTACCCGGACCGGGCCACCGTCTGCATCTCCAGCCAGGCCGGCTGCGGGATGGCCTGCCCGTTCTGCGCCACCGGCCAGCGCGGGCTGACCCGCAACCTGTCCACCGCCGAGATCGTCGACCAGGTGCGCGCCGCTGCGGCCGCGATGCGGGACGGGGAACTGCCCGGTGGGCCTGGCCGGCTGTCCAATGTGGTGTTCATGGGCATGGGCGAGCCACTGGCCAACTACCAGCGGGTGCTGGCCGCCCTTGGCCGCATCACCTCGGCCTCACCTGACGGGTTCGGGTTGTCTGCCCGGTCGGTGACCGTCTCCACGGTCGGCCTGGTGCCCGCGATCCACCGGCTCGCCCGGGAGGGCGTGGCGGTCACGCTCGCGGTGTCGCTGCACGCTCCCGATGATGACCTGCGGGACACCCTGGTCCCGGTCAACACCCGGTGGCAGGTGGCCGAGGTGCTGGCCGCCGCCCGGCATTACGCCGAGGCCACCGGGCGGCGGGTCTCGATCGAGTACGCGCTGATCCGCGAGGTCAACGACCAACCATGGCGGGCCGACCTGCTCGGGCGGCTACTCCACGAACGCCTCGGGCCGCTGGTGCACGTCAACCTCATCCCGCTCAACCCCACCCCGGGCAGCGAATGGGACGCCAGCCCGCTGCCCGTGCAGGAGGAGTTCGTGGCCCGGGTGCGCGCGGCCGGGGTGTCCTGCACCGTCCGGGACACCCGCGGCCGGGAGATCGCCGCCGCCTGCGGCCAGCTCGCCGGTTCCCAGCAGTGAGTTTCGGCGACTCGTCAGGACATCACTGCTTGCGAGACTGCTGCTATTCGCTGCCTAATGCAGCGATGGCCACGTCGATCACTATCCGCAACGTGCCCGACGACGTTCGAGACGAGCTGGCGGGGCGAGCCGCGCGGTGGCGGCACCGGCTATGACGCCTGCTACGTCGCCCGCGCGGAAGCCCTGGACGCGCCGCTGGCAACCGTCGACCTGCGGCTGACCCGGGTGCCGGGCCCATGCGGTGTATTCAAGATCCCTCCGAGTGTGGCGTAGCCTGACCAGCGCGCAGCCGGGGCTGCCGCCATTGTCAGGTGTCAGTACCGCGGTGTCCTCACCTGGTATAGCCGATGTTTTCGTAGCTGACGTCGGCGAATCCGTGGGCACCGAAGTTGGCCAGGGTGGTGCGGACGGCGTAGGCGCCGGTGGACTGATACAGCGGCAACTGCGGCATCAGATTCCAGATCGCCTGGTCGATCTGCTGGCCCAGCTCGACCCGGCGCTTGTCGTCCAAGGTGCGGATGGCCTGCTCGTAGAGCTGGTCGATGGCCGGGCTGCCGATGTGCCCGAAGTTCTGCTCACCGGCGGTGGTGTAGATGTTGCGGGTCGCGGTGACCGGGAACGGGGTACCGGCCCAGGCGAAGCTGACCATCTCGAAGTTTCCGGGTGTGACGTAGTCGGTGAAGAAGGACGCCGCTGGCGCCGGGATGATGTTCACGCGGACCCCGATCCCGGCGAGCTGGGCCTGCGTGAGTTGGGAGATGCGTTCGCTGATCGGGTTGCTCGCCGTGCTCACCAGGTCGATAACGAGCTGCTGGCCGTTCTTGCTGCGCACGGCTCCTTGCGAGGTCCAGCCCAGCTTGTCCAACGCGGCACGCGCCGCCACCGGATTGTAGGAGACGCCCTGCGAATGGTCGACATAATTCGCCGCACCCTGTACGTATAGATAGTTGCCCAGCGGGGTGGTGTTGGGCACGATCTGGCCGATCAGCGCGTCGGCGATGGCTTGGCGATCGACGCCCTGGACGACGGCTTTGCGCAGCGCGGGGTCGGCGAGGATGGAGCCCTGCCCTCCGTTGAGGGTGATCTGGTTGTACTGCGGTTCGATCGCCTGGCGGATCTCGACGCCCGGGATCCCGCGGGCCCGTTGGAACAGGTTGACGTCCGATCCGATGGCATAGAAGTCGATCTCCCCGTTGGCCAGCGCGTCGGCCAGCGCGTCTCGCTCGGTGACCCGGTAGATGATCCGGTCCAGTTTCGCCGGCTGGCCCCACCACTTCTCGTTGCGGACCAGCGTGATGGTCTGGCCGGCCGAGTCGAGGGTCTGCAACGTGAAGGGCCCCGCGGTAGTGGGCATCTGGTTGATCCAGCCCTTATTGAACGTCGTCGGGTCCGAGGTTGTCGCGATCGGGTAGATGGGACTGAACAGGCTGCGCCACTCCCCGAAGTTCCGGGCGAAGGTCACCACGGCCTGCTGGTCGTTGCGACCGTGCTCGACAGACTTGATGTCCTCATAGCCCGTGGTGCTGGCGGCCAGGAACGCGTCGTTCGTGCCGTTCAGGGCCTGCCACTGCGACTGCAGGTCACGCCAGCTCAGCGCGGTACCTTCGGTCCAGGTGGCCTCGGGGTTGATCGTGTAGGTGATCTGCTGCGGGTTCTGGCCGGTCAGCTCGATGGAGGTGAAGTAGTTCTCGTTCACCCTGACCGACGCGTCGCGCTGCACGATGAAAGCGGCCGGCATCAGGGCCGTTATGACCTCGGTGGTCTCCAGCAGGGCGCCATCGATCTGTAGGGCATTGAAGTTGTCCGGGATCGCATCCAGCGGCCAGCTCAAGTCGCCGCCGTCACGCAGTTGGTCCCGGGGAACCGGGTTGATGTCGTTCGCTCCCACTCCCACCTGGTCGGCACCCAGCACCTCGCCGTTGCCCCCACCGCTACCGCAACTGGTCAGCACCAGAGCAAGTGCCGCTGCTGTCGCGAGGGCTGCCAAGCTGTGTCTGCGACGGGGTCTCATGCCCGGTGTCCTTTCCCTGGGTGCGGTTGCACTGATGTCGGCGGTGCTCATGGATCTGTCCTCCCGACGCCGTCGTCATCCCGCGCGGCGGGCCGGGACTGGGACTGCCGAGTCGAGCGCATCTCGCAGCCCGTCGCCGACGAGGTTGGCTGAGAGTACTGCGACGACAAGGAAGCCTGAGGCGAACAGGAACAGCCAGGGGAACGTGAAGGCCGAGCCCTGACCCTCCGCGATCAGCGTGCCCAGTGACACGTCAGGGCGCTGCACGCCGAAGCCGAAGTAGGACAGCCCGGTCTCGCCCAGGATCGCCGCCCCCACGGCAATGGTGACGTCGATGATCAGTATCGAGGCCATGTTCGGCAGGATGTGGCTAAAGATGATCTTCCACGGTGGTACACCCATGAAGCGGGCCGCCAGGACAAACTCGCGTTCCCGCAGCGAAAGCGTGAGGCCCCGGACGATCCGTGCTGTGATCATCCAGGCGAATGCGGCCAGGACCAGGACGAAGATCAGCCAGGTCTTGTCGCGGAAGGCCGGGGACAGAATTGCGATGATCAGGAAGACCGGCAGTACCAGCAGCAGGTCGACCAGCCACATCAGGACCCGGTCGGTCCAGCCACCGAAGTATCCCGCCGCCGCCCCCACGATCGAGGCCAGCCCCGTGGAGATCACGCCCACCAGCAAGCCGATGACCAGCGACTTCTGCAGGCCACGCATGGTCTGCGCGAAGACGTCCTGACCAAGCTGAGTGGTACCGAACCAGTGCTCGGCCGACGGCGGCCGCAGGCGGGCGTTGCTGTCGATCGCGGCGTAATCCCACGGAGTCAGCAACGGACCGAGGTAGGCGAGCAGGAACAGCAGCACGATCACGGCGAGCCCGCCAACCGCCTTGCGGCTACGCAGGAAACGACGCAGCACCAGTTGCGCCCGGGTCGGCTGGGCATCGGACCTGACGGGCGTCCCACCGACGGCGTCGGGACCGGACTGGATGAGCGGGACAGACACCTTGCCGGCACTCCTCATGCGGTCCGGATCCGCGGGTCGAGGGCAGCGTAGAGCAGGTCGGACAACCAGCCTGAGATCAGGATCAGGACTGCGGCGAACAGGGTCACCGTCGCGACGATGTTGGTGTCCTGCTCGGTCACCCCGTCGACGAACCAGCTCCCCATCCCGTACCAACTGAAGATCTTCTCGACGAAGACGCTTCCGGTCAGCAGCAGCCCGAAACCGAACGCGAACAGGGTCGCCATCGGGATCAGCGCGGTCCGCAGGCCATGCTTGAACATGGCCCGCCTGCGGCTGAGGCCCTTGGCCCGCGCGGTGCGCAGGAAATCGCTGCCCAGCACGTCGAGCATGGCGCTGCGCTGGTAGCGGCTGTAGAAGGCGATCTGCGGCAGCGCTATGGCCAGCGTCGGCAGCACCAGATGCTGCAGCCGGTCGAGCAGTTCAGCCCAGGTGCTGCCCTGGAAACTCGGGGTTCCCTCGCCCTGGAAATACAGCAACGTGCTGCCTGCGGCCTGGTTGAGTTGCAGGCCGCCGTACTTGAGTAACTGCGCCATCACGAAAACCGGGATGGACAGGACCACGAACGAGAAGACGGTCGCCGCGTAGTCACTGAACCGGTACTGGCGGATGGCGCTGGCGACCCCGACCAGCACCCCGACCACGACGCCGACCGCGGTGCCGATCAGCAGCAGGCGCAGGGTCACCCCGACGCGAGTGACCAGCTCGTCGGTGATCGCAACGCCGGTGATGGTGGTCCCGAAGTCACCCTGCACGACCCCGCCGAGCCAGCCGGCAAACCGTTGCGGAACCGGCTCGTCCAGCCCCAGCTCCTGACGCTTGGCCTCGACCGTCGCCGCCGAGGGTGGTGGGTTCTGGCCCTGCAGCTTGGCCAACGGATCGAAGGTCACCGAGGCCAGCGCGAACGCCAGGAAGGTGGCGACCAGGCACAGCACCACGTAGTTGATCAGCCGTCGCAGCAGGAACCCGGTCACCGCCGATCACCTCCCCCCGTGGTCGTGTGTACACCGTGCGAGACAGCTTGTCGGATCGGGGATCGGGAGGGAAGTCCTTTTCGGCAACCGAGATGCTCAGCTCGCGGTGTCGGTTGGTTGAGGTCGTGAAGGGGGTGTTCACGCGGCGCTGCAGGGTGGGATGCTGCGGACCGTGTCTCCTCGGCCACGGCGGGCATTGAACCAAGCTCTGTCCGTCCGTCGTCGTGGTAGCGTGCTCATTGATCTCGCCCTGCTTGGTGTACAGCGTCGCGATCCAGAGTGCTTGGTCATGTCCGCGGACGCCGCGTTAGATACGGCAAGGCAAACGGGATCCGGCTTTATCGGCCGTAAGCTCCAGGGACTGCAGGCCCGGCTTCACCCATTTATCAGCGATAGGCATGTCCGTCACCTCAACGAGCAGATCACAGCCGTGCTCAGGCCCGTCATCAGTTAGCAAGCACGAGGAGAAGTACACTGACGATCGAGCCTGGACGGGTCTTTCGCGAGGCGTGGATTGCTGGGGTCGAAAAGCACTACCCTGGTGATCCCAAGCCTGGATACATCGCGCCGTGGGAGCAGACCCCGGAGTGGGAGCTGGAGAGCGCAGCCGCTGCCTATGCGCAAGTACGTGCATTCATCGAGGTTACTAATGGTCACACGGTTAAGCTGAACCGGGTGCAGAAGGAGCGCTTTGTGGCGTTCTGCTGGACGGGCCAGGTATTCAAGCACTTCCCGAACCCCAAGCCAGCCTACGTCGCCGACTGGGATGAGCTGCCCCAATGGCAACAACAAACGGACGCAGACATCTTCGAGCGTATCGAGAACGAGGTGTGTAGTTGGAACATTACGGATCACTCGAATCCTCCAGGAGCAGCCAACGTGAATTTTGAGGAGTTTGATGCCTGGTTCGACCGCTTCGAGCGGTCCACCTTCCGGCTGGAGACGCTGCAGCGTTACTCGGTGTCCGGGGAGGACGAACGGCTCCGTGCCTTCCGGGAGGGAACCCCCCGCCCCGAGCGGTCGGTCCGAAACGACCCGTGGCTGCACCGAATCGCTCTGACCACTGCGGCTGGCAAGCGTTGGCAGCGGGTCCACGTTGTGCAGCACCCGCTCACAGAATACCTGCGTTACGAATTGGTGAGCTACGTCGAGTCCGCCGCCACTGGCGAGGATATCCGGATCACTGTCCGGGCCACCCGCCCCGATCTCGCCGCGTTGAACGAGGACTTCTGGTTGTTCGACGCTGACACGGACGGGGCATACGCGGTGCTCATGCGTTACGACGAGGAGGGCCACTTCCTCGGCTACGACCACACGACCGATCCGGATATCCTGGATCGTTGCTGTGCTCAGCGGGACCTCGTGCTGGAGCATGCGGTTGAATTGAACATCTACCTCGCCTCCACCAAGGAGGTACGCCAGGCGGGATGACGGACGGGCAACCGCGGGTCCAGCGCGCCCGCCTTGGTGCTGAGCTGCGCCGGCTTCGTCTGCTGGCCGGGTTGTCCGGACCCATGAGCAGCGGCCTCACCAGTAGGCGCTACGCTGCGTCACGTGCAGAACCTGGAGGGGAGCGACGATGAGTCAGGAATCCGCTGCTGGGTCCGGAGCCCTTGATCCCGAACTGATCCGTCGTGCGGACGTGCGGGCCGCGCTGGCCGTGCGGGACATCGCCACCTTCTACCGGGCGCTCAAGCAGGCCGGGATGTCGCAGCGGCAGATTGCGCGACGGACCGGGCAGGCCCAGTCGGAGGTGTCGGAGATCCTCAAGGGCCGTCGGGTGATGGTCTATGACGTGCTGGAACGCATCGCCGGGGGTTTCGGGGTGCCGCGGGGGATGATGGGCCTGGGCTACGGTGAGGGTGTTGGGCCAGGTTCGCCTCCTGCCCGCGAGGAGGTCCCCGGGGAGGAGGTCACCGAGGAGATGAGACGCCGCGCGCTTCTCGGAGCTACCTCGGTCGCTGCCCTCGGGCAGGTGATTCAGGGCCTGGGTGAGGTGGCCGAGCTGGCCCTGCCGGCCAGGGAAGTGCTGCCGTCGCGGCTGGGGATGGTGCACGCGCAGGTGGTGGAGGCGGTCACTGTGCGGCTGCGTTCGGTGGCTCGCCAGTTCGGCGGGCAGGCCGACCTGTTCGGCGCCGCCGCGCGGCAGTACCTGCCGTGGATGGGGATTCCTGCGAGCGATGCGGTCAAGGCACGACTGGGCGCTGCCCTGGCTGAGCTGTTCACCGAGGCGGGGTGGTGTGCCTACGATTCCGGGTTGCCCGGGCACGGCTACCTCACCCGTGCCCTGAAGCTCGCTGATCTGGCCGGAGACGGCTGCGGGATCGCCAACGCGGCCTGGCATGCTGGAGCGATGCTGGTGCGCAGCGGGCACCCCGATGATGCGCTGAAGCACTTCCAACTCGGGCAGCTTGTGCTCGTAGGGTTCCGGTCCGGCACGGCGACCCCGGTCACCGTTCGCTCTGACGATGCCAGGGTGGTGAGCATCACCGGACGCCTGGAGATCAGTTCAGCGGCGGCCTACGCCCTGATGAATGATCAGCAGCAGGCCGAACGCCACCTCGCCCAAGCCCGTGACGCTTGGATACCCCGCGACGAGTACGAACGCGCCGACAAGAACCTCAACTCCGCCCGAATTCTGGCCGACCTCGGCCGCCTCGACGCCGCCCAGCAGTCCGCAGCAGCGGCCGTGCGCACCTTCGGCGACGCAAACCGCCGGGACCGAGCAGCAGCGGATACCATCTTGGCTGAGCTGTACGTCCGGGCCGGGGAACCTCGCGGCATCGTGTTGGCTCACCACGCCATCGATGAAGTGTCGCAGGTGGTCTCCGCGCCAACACGGCAACTGCTCATCCCCCTCGCAGTCGCACTGCAAACCAGGCCGGGCGCGGACGCCCAGGAGTTGGCCCGCACCGCCCGCCAGATCGCCTCAACCCGGACGTAGTCCGTGGGTTATGAAGAAACAGGCGCCAGCAGGACCGCGCAACCGCTTCCGGTACACCATGTGACCGGCACCGCTGCGGTGGTGGTCGCGCGGGGAGCCGCCAGGAACTTCAGTCACTTCCTCGCCGATACCCTGCCCCGCGTCCAACTCGTCCGCGACACCAGCGTCTCCGTGGACACCTGGATCGTCAGCAGCCTCGATCACGGGTGGCAGCGGGACGGACTTGATCTCGCCGGCATCCAACTCGACACGGTTGTCGCGCTGGCGAACAGACCGGGGATCACTGCCGATACGCTCATCGTGCCTTCACGCACCGGCTTCGCGCGCACCACCGCCCCGTGGGCACGACAGCGGCTGACCGCCCTGCTGCGTCCCGAACCCCGGCCGCGCCACCGCCGCGTCCTGATCTCCTGTAATTTGCGCCGCACGCCGCCGCCTGCTCAACGAGGGTGAAGTGCTGGATGCGCTGGCACCCGAGGGATCCGAGCGGGTTGACTTTGAGCTTGCCCCCCTAGCCCGGACACCTGACCTGAGGTGGCCTCGGCCACCAGGAAGGATGTCCCGGTGCCTGCACCACACCCCCCTGAGTTCGGCCAGCGTGCTGTGGAGTTGGCCGGTCAGGGCCCAATGCCGCTAAGTTAAGCGATCTGGCGCAGGTTCACCGTCGGTGGTCCGTCGTGTTTGGTTCCGGTATCGGTGGCTCGTTTGACAGGGTAGGAGTTGTGGCGGGCTCGTTTGACGACGCGGGGATAGGTGCGGTGTCGG
>DASTLT010000034.1:0-24006 GCA_035714625.1 Pseudonocardiaceae bacterium
AGCCCCGCCTCCTCCCACGGTACCGCGTAACGCTGGCGGGTCTCCAGTCGCAGCGCACGGTGCATGATCCCCTGGTACAGGGCGATGACGTCGATGTCACTCATGTCAGCCCAAGGTTGCGAGCCGCCTCGAGCAGCGCCACCTTGGACACCCGGCCGAGGATCTCCCCCTCCGGGACATAGTTCGGCAGGATCGCCCGGTGGTCGGCGCCGCTGGCCGGGCGAAGCTGGACCATAACGTCCTCACCTTCGTCCCAGAGCCGGTCGCAACCATCAAGCCCCTCGGAACTGGTGTTCGGGTTGAGCAAGCGCATGAGACCCCTATTTCCCACGATGGACAATCTACCCCCATGTTAGCATTCAACCCGGGTAAGGAGCAATGCTTTGGGTTGCGGCCCCGCCCATGGGACTCGGGGGGCGGTTCAGGAGGGCGCGTTGATGTGCTCGCGGAGCAGGCGGCGGGCGAGCTTGCCGGTGGGCAGGTGCGGCAACGCGTCCACCAGCGCCACCTCCACCGGCACCTTGAACCGGGCCAGCCGCACCGCGCAGTGCTCGATGAGGCCCGCAGCGCTGGGCTGTGCCCCCTCGACGGGCACCACCACGGCGCGCACCGCCTCCCCGGTGCGGGGGTGCGGCATCCCGATGGCGGCCGCCTCGCGCACCTCGGGATGCTCGCACAGCACGTCCTCCACCTCGCGGGGGTAGACGTTGAAGCCGTTGACGATGATGAGGTCGTCCGCCCGGTCCACCAGGTACAGATCGCCGTCGGCATCCAGGTAGCCGACGTCGCCGGTGCGGAACCAGCCCGGGCCGAGCCCGGGCAGCTCAGCCGGGCCGGACGCGCCGTCCGGCCAGTAACCGGAGAACAGGTTGGGGCCCCGGACGGCCACCCTGCCGGTGCCACCCGCGTCCTCGTCGTCGCCTTCGGTGGGCAGCGGCCGGCCCCCGGCGTCCACCAGCCGCAGCTCCACCGGGTCCACCCCGCAGGAGGGCGCCCCGGGCAGTGGCCGGCCCACCGATCCCGGCTTCACCACTCCGGTGACCAGCGTCGAGGTCAGCACCGGGCCGGTCTCGGTGAGGCCGTAGCCCTCGAACACCTCCAGCCCGGTCACCTCGCGGATCCCGGCGAGCACCGCAGGCTGCAGCGGCGCGGCACCGGAGCTGAACAAGCGCACCGTGCGCATCCCGGCCGCCAACCGCTCCGGCGGCAGCCGCAGCCACGCCCGGTACATCTGCGGCACCCCCACCACCACGGTCACCCGATACTGGTGCACCGCTGCCAGTGCCTCTTCGGCGTCGAAGCGCTGCGCCAGCACCGCGGTGGCGGCGGAGTTGGCGACCTGGAGCAGGCCCGGTCCCAGGCCGTAGGAGTGGAACAGCGGCAGTGCCAGCAGCACCCGGTCCGCGGCGGTCACCGGGGCGGGCCGCAGCGCCGCGCACTGCTCCAGGTTGGCCAGCAGCGCCCGGTGGGACAGCATCACCCCGCGGGGCTGCCCGGAGGTGCCGGAGGTGAACGCCAGCACCGCCAGATCCTCGCCACCGGCGGCGGGCCCGGGCACTGGACCGGCGGCGGTGGCGTCAAGCGCGGGCGGGTCGAGCCGGGCGACGCCGATCCGGCCTGCCGACTGCTGGGCGGTCAGGTCGTGCGGCGCGGCCACCAGCAGGGTCGCCCCGCTGCTTTCCAGCACCCGGTCCAGCTCGCGGCCGGTGCCCCCCGGCCCGGTGGGCACCACCACGGCACCCGCGCGCAGCACACCGAACAGCGACACGCAGAACGCCGCAGAGGTCGGTAGCCGCACCACGACCCGCTGTCCGGGGCGCAGCCCACCCCCAACCAGACGTGCCGCCTCGGCGTCCACCGCGGCATCCAACTGCCCCCAGCTCAGCTCCCGGCCGTCGGCCAGCTCGATCAGCCCCAGGTGTGACGAGTCCCGCCGGGCCGTCTCCGATACCAGGTCAGCGAGGTTGCGGCCGGCGCAGGCAGGCACTGTGGGCAGGGCAGGAGATGGGGACACCGAGCCTCCAGACGGACGAGGGCACACGATTCAGGCCGTCGGGCCAATCCTCTCGCGGACAGCGGGCTTTTTGGCGCAGTTTGACATGCGGGGGGTGAGGTCTTGCCCGGCCGTACGGACTGTCCGGAGCCTAGGAGGTGCACCGCGTAGCGTCCGCCTCGTATGCTGCCCCACGCGCTGGGCCCGGCCGTGGGCGCGAACGGTCGGCACGATGCGAACGAGGGAGTGGCGGATGCCGCAACCGAGATGGGCACCCGGACCCGGGGGACGATCTGCGACGGCGGGCTGCCGTGCGGAGGGTCCTCCCGCAGGCCTGCGCCTGCCCGGTCCCGACAGCCACCACCGGCACCGCGACCAGAGACCCGGAGACCGTGCCGACCGGGGCGCATGATCGCGTGGGGGCCACGGCGCACCCCCACGTCCACCCGATCCCTGATCCGCGCGCCACGGATCCGGCCGCGCCGGTCGCCACCAGCGACGCCACCCCAGGACCCGACACCGGCGCGGATCCAGAGATCGACACCGCCGCATGGGAGCTGGTCGCCGCTGCCCAGCAGGGTGACCAGGCAGCCTTCGGCCAGCTCTACGACCGCTACGTCGACGTGGTCTTCCGTTTCGTCTTGTTCCGGGTGGGTGATCGGCCGCTGGCCGAGGACATCACCAGCGAGACGTTCCTGCGCGCGCTGCGCCGGATCTCCTCGGTGAGCTACCAGGGCCGCGACCTTGGCGCCTGGTTCGTCACGATCGCGCGTAACCTGGTCCTGGACCACGTCAAGTCCAGCCGCTACCGGCTGGAGATGACCACCGCCGATATTCTCGACTCCAGTGCAGACGATCGGGGCCCCGAGCACGAGGTGGTCCAGGAGGCCACCACCGCAGAGCTCATGCGTTGTGTGGCGCAGTTGGGTCGGGATCAGCAGGAGTGCATCGTGCTGCGGTTCATGCAGGGCCTGTCGGTCTCGGAGACCGCGGCGGTGATGGGGCGCAACGAGGGTGCGGTCAAGGCACTTCAGCACCGCGCGGTGCGCCGGTTGGCCCAACTGCTCCCCGAGGGACTGCGATGAGGATCACGCTGGGATGAGGATCACGGTCGTACGTGGCGTAACCACCGCTGGCACTGCTCGTTGCTCCGAACGAGATATCCGAAGGTGGTGAGGACGACGCGCGCATCCGGGGGTCCGGGGCCCGAGCGGCCAGATTACGGGCATGACAGCTTCGTCCAAGCCGACCATTTCGCTCGGGCTGTAGACCGTGGCCTGCGGAAAACGTCCGATCCCGCACTGAACCGGGAGCTGGCCCTGGTCACGGCGCTGCGCCAGGTCGGCGCGGCAAGCGGGCCGGATGCGTCGGAACGGGACCGGATGCGCCAGCGCATCATGGCGGAGTTCCCCGCCGTCGTGCACCACGGCAGCAGTCCCATCCTGCCGCTGCGGCCATCCTCGGTGCGCCCCTCCTCAGTGCGGCCATCCTCAGTGCGCCCATCCTCGGCGCGGCCTGCCCGGCGACACCGCCACGCACTACCCGACCAGACCCGCAGCCGCCTGGTCGTCGCCGCGGCCGCAGCGCTGTGCCTGCTGATGTCCCTGTCCGGAATGAGCCTGTTGCTGTCGCATGACGCGCTGCCCGGCGACCCCCTCTACACCGTCAAGCGCAGCGCGGAGTCCGCCGAGTTGGGGCTGACGTTCGGCGACGAGCGCAAGGCACTCAAGCATCTGGAGTTCGCCGGCGCGCGGGTCAGTGAGCTCGAGATGCTCGCGGACCAGGCCGATGCGGCCGGCACCTGGTCGACCGAGCAGGGCAGGTTCCTCCGTTCCCTCCAGGACTTCGAGCTGGACACCACCGCGGCGACGCGCCTGCTCACCACCACCGTCGCCGCCGGTGATGGGCAGACCGGCGCGCTGGCCGCCCTGAGCGAGTGGGCCCAGCAACAGGAAACCCGGCTCCGGGTGGTGCGTGCCGCCCTCCCGCTGGCTGCCAGCACCCGGGTGGACAGCACCCTCGAGCTGCTGGACCGAGTGACCGCGCGGGCCGCGTCCCTGGACCGGCGGTCGGGTTGCCGGTCGATCAGCTCCGGCGCCCATGATGATCTGGGCGTGGTGCCGGCCACGGGGGCCTGCGAGTCGACTGCACCGAACGACACCTCCTCCGCGGCGCCGCTGCCGCAGCGCACAGGACCTCCGGCAGTGGGCCCGGTCGGCAGCCTGATCCCACCCGGGCTGCTCGCCCCGCCGTTGGATGCCCCAGCTCCGGGTGCCGGCGAGCCAGCGGAACTCGGGTTGCCGTCGACTCCCGCTGACGTACTGCCTGCCCCTGACCAGCCGCCCGGCAAGGACCCTGCCCAGCCTGCACCTGGAGGCGGATCAGCACCCGTTCTCCCTGTCCCGCAGCCGGGTGGAATCCCTCTGTTGCCGTTGCTCCCCCTGGAGAATCCCCACGTGGAGTGAGCCCGGCCACGGCCCGGGTGAATGGCGCTAGCGGAGAGTCGTTTCGCCGCGTCACGGATCGCTAGGCTGGATCTCGGGCCTCCGCCGGGAGCGGGGGTCGGCAGATCGACCACCAGCGATCCGGGGATCGAGGCAGGATCGAAGTGGCACTACGGCGCCAGCACGTCAGGGATGAGCAGGTGGACCGGGCCGCGCTCGCGGGGGAGGCCTCGGCCGAGGCTGCCCTCGCCGGTGCCGCGGTCGCGGAGGTGGAGGCTACCCTCGCCGTCCCACCGGATCTGACCGCAGCCGCCTTCTTCGATGTCGACAACACCATGATGCGCGGGGCGTCGATCTTGCACTTCGCCCGTGGCCTGGCCGCCAGGAAGTTCTTCACCACCGGGGACCTCGCATCCTTCGCCTGGCAGCAACTGAAGTTCCGGGTGGGCGGCAAGGAACTCAGTCCCGAGGAGCTGCACTCCAGCCGCGAGCAGGCGCTGGCGTTCGTGGCCGGCCGGCCCACCGCCGAGCTCGTCGAACTCGGCGAGGAGATCTACGACGAGCTGATGGCGGACCGGATCTGGTCGGGCACCCGGGCGCTGGCGCAGATGCACATCGACGCCGGTCAGCGGGTGTGGCTGGTCACCGCCACACCCGTCGAACTGGCCACGATCATTGCCCGCCGGCTGGGCCTGACCGGTGCGCTGGGCACGGTGGCGGAGATCGTTGACGGGGTGTATACCGGGCGCCTGATCGGCGAGCCCCTGCACGGGCGGGCGAAAGCGCACGCGGTGCGCGCGCTGGCCGTCCGGGAAGGCCTCGACCTGCGACGCTGTACCGCGTACTCCGACTCGGCCAACGACGTCCCGATGCTCTCCGTGGTGGGCACCGCGGTGGCGGTGAACCCCGACCCCGACCTGCGGGAGACCGCTCGGGCCCGGGGCTGGCAGATCCGGGACTTCCGCACTGGCCGCAAGGCCGCCCGGATCGGTGTGCCCTCGGCGCTGGGCGCCGGAGCCGTGGCAGGCGCGGTCGCCGCCGGCCTGGCCTACCGCCGCCGCTCGAGGTCTGATGACGGGGCTAGCCCAAGAACACGTTGCGGCGCTGGGTGAGCAGGCGGTACAGGGTCTGCTGGATGGTCTCGCGCACCTGGTCGGTGAGGTTGAAGACCAGCATCGGGTCCTCGGCGGCGGCTGGCTCGTAGCCGTCGGTGTGGATCGGCTCGCCGAACTCGATGTACCACTTCGTCGGCAGCGGGACCGCACCGAGCAGGCCCAGGAGCGGGAAAAAGGGCGTCACCGGGAAATAAGGTGCGCCGAGGAGCCGGGCCAGCGGCTTGATGTCGCCGATCATCGGGTAGATCTCCTCCGCCCCCACGATCGAGCACGGGATGATCGCCGCCTTGGTGCGCAACGCCGCGGCGACGAACCCACCCCGACCGAAACGCTGCAGCTTGTAGCGGTCCCGGAAATGCTTGCCGATCCCCTTGAAACCCTCCGGCCACACCCCGACCAACTCACCGGAGTTCAGCAGGCGCTCGGCGTCGGAGTTACAGGCCAGGGTCTGCCCCGACTTGCGGGCGATCGAGCCCAGCAGCGGGGTGCGGAACAGCAGGTCAGCGCCGAGCATCCGGAGGTGGCGGCGGGCCGGATGCTGGTCGTGCAGCGCCACCGCGGTCATCAACGCGTCCAGCGGCAGCGTCCCGGAGTGGTTCGCCACCACCAGGGCACCGCCCTCGGCAGGCACGTGGTGCATGCCGATCGTCTCGACCCGGAACCACTTGTGGTACAGCGGTCGCAGCAGCGGCAGCAGCAGGTTGTCGGTGAGATCGGGGTCGAAGCCGAACTCGTCGACGTCGTAATCGCCGCAGATCCGCCTGCGCAGGAAGGCGAGCAGGTCGGCGAGATCCTCGTACCGCCGGGATACCCCCGGTTGGGGCACCCCGGCTGCCCTGGCCTGCTCAGCCGGCACTGCTTCCGGAGCCGTGCTCAGCTCACCGGCCGGCATCCCGTCCTCGGGGCGATGCAACTGAATCACACGCGCTTCCGCCATCTGGGTCACCGTCTCTTCTACCCCAGCCGGGCCGCCAGTGCGAGCAAGCCTCGTTCGGCAGCGGCCACCCGGGCTGGATCGATCGTGGGCCGCAACTGGCGCCCGCGGACAAAGTCGTCAAACGCCTGCGCGGTGGTCCACCTGGGCGTGAAGCCGAAGTCGGTGCGCAGCCGGGTGGTGTCCAGCACCCGCCCGAAGTTGAGGAACTTGGTCTGCTCCGGGGAGAAGTCGACCAACCTGCCATTGCGCAACAGCCGTCCCACCGTGGAGACCGCCGGCTCGGGGATGGGAGCCGGGATCCGGCCGGCCCGGCGGATCGCCTGGGACAGCAGCAACACCCCGGCACCGGCGACGTTGAAAACGCCGGGCAGCCGTTCCCGGGCAGCCCGCTCCAGCACCGCCAGCGCATCCTCCTCGTGCAGCAACTGCACCCGCGCGTCGTAACCCAGCACCGTCGGCACGATCGGCAGCGAGAAATACCTGGTCAGGACGGTGTTGATGCGCGGGCCGATGAAGTTGGCGAAGCGCAGCACGGTGACGTCCACATCGTTGCGGCGCCGGGCGAACCCCCGGATGTAACCCTCGATCTCCACCGCATCCTTGGCGTAGCCGGAGGATGGCAGGCCCCTGGGCTCATCCTGCTCGGTGAACATCGCCGGGTCCCGGGCGCTCGCACCGTACACGGCACTGGTGGACTTGACCACCAGCCGGGTCAGCGTCGACGACTTCTGGCACGCCGCCAGCAACTGCATCGTGCCGATGACGTTCATCTCTTTCATCGTGCTGCGCCCACCCGAACCGCGCGGATTCGCGCTCATCGCGGCGTGCACCACTGTGTCGACCTTGGCCGTGGAGATCACCTTGGCGATCAGCGGGTTACGGATGTCGGCCCGGACGAACTCGGCCCGACCCATCCGGCGCAGCAGGTCGCGCCGGGGCGGCACGGTGTCTACCCCGAGCACCCGGTCGATACTCGGATCGGTCGCGAGCCGGGCCGCCAGGTGCCCGCCGATGAAGCGGCTGACTCCGGTGATGAGGACGGTGGATGGCGACATGCTGCTCCCTGAGGCGAGGGACCCGAAAGGGCAGCGGGGGTGAACCCAGCCGGATCACTTCTTCAGCTTGCGGCGCTGCACCCGTGTCTTGCGCAACAGCTTACGGTGCTTCTTCTTGGACATCCGCTTGCGGCGCTTTTTGATTACCGAGCCCATGCTCGGCCTCCTCGCTGTCGTGGGATGGGCGTACCAGCCCCGGCAGCGAGCGCTGGGGGGCGCGAACAACCACCTAGGCTACCGGTGGCCGGATCGGCGCCGGCAGCCGGTGAGACTTCAGCCAGCGTCGAAGTACGCCTTCTCCAGGTAGGCATGCACCGCCTGCTCCGGCACCCGGAAGGAACGCCCGACGCGGACCGCGGGCAGCTCCCCTGAGTGCACCAGCCGGTAGACCGTCATCTTGGACACCCGCATCATCGCGGCCACCTCAGCGACCGTGAGGAATTGCACCGAACCGGGGCTGGCTTGCTCGTTGGTAGCCATGCGTCACCGCGTCCTCACCACGTCGCGAGCCGCTGGGCTTCCCCTCCCACGGTCCGTGACGCTCTTGTTCGGCTGAGAGTAGCGGGACAGGTGGTGCCGGTGCGACTGCCGGTTTCCCTTCTCCTGCGATTCGTTCAGTCCTCGTGCGCCCGGCCCAGCTCGACCGACCGCTCCCGGGCCGCCTCGATCGCATCCAGCAACGCCGCCCGCACCCCGTGGCGCTCCAGCTCCCGGATCGCCACGATCGTGGTACCGCCCGGGGAGGTCACCGCCTCCCGCAGCAGCACCGGGTGGTCGCCGGAGTCACGCAGCATCCGGGCCGCCCCCACCGCCGACTGGGTGATCAGCTCGGTCACCATCGGCCGGGGCAGCCCCAGCAGGATGCCCGCGTCGATCATCGCCTCGACCAGGTAGAAGAAGTAGGCCGGACCCGACCCGGACAGTGCGGTCACCGCGTCCTGCTGGCTCTCCGGCACCCGGACCACCTTGCCCACGCTGCCCAGCAGCTCTTCGGCCAGCTCGAGGTGGGCCTCGGTGGCGAAACGCCCCGCGGACACCGCGCTCATCGCCTCACCGACCAGCATCGGGGTGTTCGGCATGACCCGGATGACCGGCACCCCGGCGGGCAGCCGCCGTTCGTAGAGCCCCGTGGGCAGTCCAGCGCACAGGCTCACCACCAGCGTGCTCGGGTCGATCAGCCCGGCGAGCTCGGCCAGCAGCGGCTCGATGTCCTGCGGTTTCACCGCAACCACCAGGACGTCGGCCTCCCGGGTGGCGGTCGCGGTGTCGACCGACCGCACCCCGTAGGTTTTCTCCAACGCAGCGGCCCGCTCCGGGTAGCGCTCGGTCAGCATCAGGTCGGCCGGACTGCGCCCGGCGTCGATGAGCCCGGACAGCAGGGCTTCGCCGATCTTGCCTGCGCCCAGGACGGCGATGGTGGTCATGGCGGGCAGGGTGCCACACCCTCAATCGCCCGAGACCACGGCACGCAGGAAGAACGCCAGGTTGGCGGGTCGCTCGGCGAGCCGGCGGGTGAGGTAGCCATACCAGTCCGAGCCGTAGGGCAGGTAGACCCGGACGGTGTGCCCGGCCGCAGCCAGCCTGCGCTGCTCGCCCGGACGCACCCCGTAGAGCATCTGGTACTCGAAGCTGCCCGGGGCCCGCCCATACCAGCGCGCCCGCTCGGCGACGATGGCGACCAGCCGCGGGTCGTGGGTGGCGAACATCGGGTAACCCGACCCGGCGAGCAGCACGTTGGCGCACCGCACGAAGCTCAGCGCGACCTGATGGGGGTGGGTGTAGGCCAGTTCTGGCGGCTCGGCGTAGGCACCCTTGCACAGCCGCACCCGCGAGCCTTTGGTGGCCAGCGCCCGGCAGTCGTCGAGGGTGCGGTGCAGGTAGGCCTGCAGCACCGCACCGGTGGCCGGCCACTGGCGGCGGAGCTCGGTGAGCACCCGCAGGGTCGAGTCGGTGGTGCGGTGGTCCTCGGCATCGAGGGTGACGGTGGTGCCGGCCTGCTCGGCGGCCGCGCAGATCCGGGACACGTTGCGCAGCGCCAGCGCCTCGTCGAGTCCCTGCCCGACCGCGGACAGCTTGACGCTGACCTCGGCCCGGCCCGCCAGGCCGTCCTGATCCAGCCGGTCCAGCAACTCCAGGTACGCCTGCACGGTCGATTCCGTCCCTGCCTCGTCGACAACCCCCTCCCCCAGATGATCCAGGGAGACCTGCAGCCCCTCGGCCACCAGCGCCGCGGTCACGGCCATCGCCTGAGCGGTGCGCTCCCCGGCCACGAAGCGGCGGACGAGGACCCGGCTCACCGGCGCACTGACGACCAGCCGGTGCACGACCCGGTTGGCCGTCGCAGCGAGAACCATGGAGCGCAGCACAGGGGCACGCTAGCGCGTGGCCCCTGCCAGTGGCGATACGAGCTATGACTCGCCTTGGCACTCACAGGTGGAGGCGGGCGAAGAGCAGGGCTTCGGTCAGCACCTCCCGGCGCTCCGCCCGGTTACGGGCTCGCCGGGTGCTGACCTCGAGCACCACGACCCCGGTGAACCCCTGCTCGGCCAGCCCTTCGCACACCTCGGCACAGGGCTGGGTGCCCCGGCCGGGAACGAGGTGCTCGTCACGCGGGGCTCCGCTGCCGTCGGCCAGGTGCAGATGCGCCAGGCGTGAGCCCATGCGCCGAGCCATCGCCAGCGCGTCGACCTGGGCGGTAGCGGTGTGCGACAGGTCCAGCGTGTAGTGCGGGTAGCCGGTGTCGGTCGGATCCGGGGAGGGCGCGAAGCTGGACACGGTGACCCGTCCGCGGCGCAGCGGGAACATGTTCTCCACCGCGACCTTGACCCCGGTCGACTTCTCCAGCGCGACGACCTGCTGCCCGAAGCCCGCGGCGTAGCCCCGCTGCCAGCGAAACGGCGGGTGCACCACCACGGTGCCGACGTCCAGCTCGGTGGCCGCCTGGACCGTGCGGTCCAGCCGCAGCACGGGGTCGGCACCCCAGACCCGCTGGGTGATCAGCAGGCACGGGGCGTGCAGGGCGAGCACCGGCGTCCGGTGCCGGTCCACCAGCGCGCCGAGCGCGTCCACGTCCTGGCTGATCGGGTCACCCCAGACCATCACCTCGACGCCGTCGTATCCGATCTCGGTGGCCAGCTCGAAGGCCACCCCGATCGGCTCAGGCCAGACCGAAGCGGTGGACAGGGCCACCCGGATCGGAGTTGTTGCTTGGGGCACTGTTGCTGCAGGCACTGCCTATCGACCAACCAGCAGCAACGCTGCTGGGGAGACGGTGACGAACAGCCCGACCAGCACCGCGATCACCGTCGTCTGCAGGTCCTCGGCCCGCCGCACCCGGCGGACCACCCAGACCAGCCCGGTGATCACGGCCAGCGCCACCACCAGCGCCAGCACCGGGATCCGCTGCCACAACCACTCACTGATCAGCCAGAGTACGGCTCCGCCGAGCACGCCGACGCTGATCTGGGTCGCCATCACGACCCACTCCCGCACCGGGGAAGGCGCAAACTCCGCTGGCTCCTCAGCCCCGAGGTCACCCGCCAGCTCCGGTGCCGGATCGGCGGCCGCCGGTTCGGCGACCATTGCCAGCGGACTGCCCGCCGGGCCAGGCTGGCTCTGCATCCGGTCGGGTTGGCTGTGCATCCGGTCGGGTTGGCTGTGCATCCGGTCGGGCTGGTGCTCCGCCAGGTCGTCCGGACGCCAGTCCGGGTAGCTGGGCTCGGGCACCGGCCGGACAATGGGATCCAGGCCAGCGGGGCGTTCCCCATTGTGGGGGGGATCCAACCGAGGAAGCTGGTCGGTGATCGGCCCGCTGGACAGCACGCTGTCGTTGAATGGCGCGGGCTCAGCGCCCAACGGCGGCAGGCCCATCCAGGTGTCCTGGTAACTGTGGCCGCCGAGATCCGGCTGGGGCGGGCTCTCGAACGGGCTGTCGAATGCCGCCGGTCCGGGCGGACCACCGTCCAGGGCTTCCCAGCTACGGCCGCTCAGGTCGGTCGCCGGGGGATGATCCAGCCAGCCGTTGTCGAAGGCGGCACCACGCTCGTGCAGGCCATGCCCGGCAGGACGCTCTGGTGAGTCCACCACGGGCAGCGGGACACTGTCAGTCCGAACCCGCTCGATGATCGACTGAGGCGCGGTGTGCGTGTCATCGGGGGCCCGGCGACGGCGACGGCCGGTCGACGGTGCCGGCTCCCCATAACGGGCGAGCAACTCGGCCACGCTGTGTTGGGCCCGTTCGGGCTCGCTACTTCGGCTCATCATCTCTCACCGTGCCCCCCGGGCGGCTATTCGTCCAGTTCGCCGAGGCGGGCGGTGCCTCGGCTGCGCTGTCCGGTCGATTCCATCCAGCCAGTCCAGTCTCCGCAGAATCACACCCTCCCGCAGGGCCCACGGGCACAGCTCCACCTCATCGACGTCGAGCGCGCGCATCGCGGCCTGCGCGACCAGCGCTCCGGCGACGAGCTGATGGGACCGGCTGGCACTGACTCCCTCCAGTTCCGCCAGGTCATCCGCCGACATCCGGGAGATGAAGGCGATCAACTGGCGAAGTCCAGCGTCGGTCAGCGTACGGCGCACCCGCAACCCGGCCGACGAGGGGGCCGCCCCGGTGAGCCGGGCCAGCGACCGGAACGTCTTGGAGGTGGCCACCACACGGTCCGGGGAGCCGGCCTTGCTCACCTTGCGGGCCGGGCCCGCGAGCTGCGCGTCGATGTGCTCGCGCAGCTCGTCGAGCTCGCGACGACGCGGCGGGTCGTTCTTCAGCCAGGTCCGGGTCAGCCGGCCGGCACCCAACGGCAGGGACACCGCCACCTCGGGCTCCTCGTCGATCCCGCCGGCAACCTCCAGCGATCCGCCGCCGATGTCGAGCATGAGCAGCCGCCCGGCTGACCAGCCGTACCAGCGGCGAACCGCGAGGAAGGTGAGGATCGCCTCCTGCTCGCCGGAGAGCACCTCCAGCCTCACCCCGGTCTCGGCCTGCACCCGGCGCAGCACCGCGATGGTGTTGGAGGCTTCCCGCACCGCTGAGGTAGCGAAGGCCATCAGGTCCTCGCAGCCCTGCAGGTGCGCCGAACTGATCGCCTCGCGCACGGTGCTGACGAGCTGGTCGGCCCCCTCGCGGGTGATCTCACCGCGGATGTCGATCTGCTCGGCCAACCGCAGCACCGACTTCACCGAGGTCTGGGGCATCGGGTGCGCACCGTGGTGCGCGTCCACGACCAGCAGGTGGACGGTGTTGGAGCCCACGTCAAGCACGCCTAATCGCACGAGAAGCCAGGTTACCCGCCTGCAACGATCTTGACGGTGTGGTTCGTGGTAGCCCGCCTTGCGGACCACAAGGTCAAGATCGTCCCGTTTCAGGGTTGGGGGGGAGTTGTGCACAGGGGGGACTGTTATCCACAGGGGGGATGGGGAGGGGTCGCTGGAAAGTCGCCATCACACCACCGTGCATGCATGCTTGATGAGCTGCAGATGGTGGCGAAGGCCCAGCATGGTGCGTTCAGCAGAGCACAGGCCCTCCGACACTACTCGCCGGGGGCGATCAAGGGCCTGCTGCGCTCGGGTCGGTGGCAGGCAGTGCTCAGGGGCGTCTACCGGGAAAGTGCCGTAGCGGCGGGACCTGCGATGATCGTGGCAGCAGCCGGCCTGAGCGTCGGCAGGCGCGTCATTGCGGTCTCGCATACCGCAGCCACGCTTCACGGGTTCGGCTATGCGGGAAACGAGGTGGTTCACATTGCAGTGCCGGGCCGGCTGGCGGTGCCATGCCGGCCGGGACTACGCGTGCACGTTCCCGAACTCGCGCGCCACGACGTCACCGAGGTTGACGGATTGCTGGTGACGACCCCAGTACGCACCGCCGTTGATGTGGCCCGCGTCTGCAGGCCTCCGCTTGCGCTGGCGACCCTGGACGGGGTGGTGCACCTCGGACTCTGCGGTACCACCGAGCTGTCCAACGAGATCCACCGGCAAGCCGGAGCGCGCGGCATCGTCGCCGTGCGGGAGCTGGTGGAATGGGTGGATGGACGAGCCGAGTCACCCATGGAGTCGTGGACCCGCTGGGTGCTGCTTGATGCCGGGCTACCCCGCCCCGAACTGCAGTTTCCGCTCTGCGGTGGACGCTACCGGCTTGACATCGCGTGGCCGTGGGCCAGGGTCGCGGTCGAGTACGAGGGGGTCGACTGGCATAGCGGAGCTGAAGCGCTCTACCGGGACCGGTCCCGCCGCAACCAGCTCGACGACCTGGGGTGGGCCATCGTTTACGCCACCGCCCCCGAAGTAACCCGGACCCCCCATCTCCTGGTCACCCGGGTCGCGCAACGGCTCGCCCAGTAGCTCCCGCACGCGATGATCTTGAAGTTGTGGTCCACCGGGAGGTCTGAAGCGAACTATAACGTCAAGATCATCGTCAAGGGGGCGGTCAGGTGTCGTACTTGTAACCCAGGCCGCGGACGGTGAGCAGGTGCTGGGGGGAGGAGGGGTCGGGCTCGATCTTCGAGCGTAACCGTTTGACGTGCACGTCGAGGGTCTTGGTGTCGCCGACGTAGTCCGCGCCCCAGACCCGGTCGATGAGCTGGCCGCGGGTGAGTACCCGCCCGACGTTGCGCAGCAGGTACTCCAGCAGGTCGAACTCCTTGAGCGGCAGCGCCACCTCCTGCCCGGCGACGGTGACTGTGTGCCGCTCCACGTCCATCCGCACCGGCCCGGCCTCCAGCACCGCCGGGGACTGAGCGCACTCGTCACCCTCCCCGCCGCGGCGCAGCACGGCGCGGATCCGGGCGATGAGCTCGCGGGCCGAGTAGGGCTTGGTGATGTAGTCGTCAGCACCCAGCTCCAGACCGACCACCTTGTCGATCTCGCTGTCCCGGGCGGTCACCATGATCACCGGAACCCCGGAGCGGGCCCGCAGGTGCTTGCAGACGTCGGTGCCGCTCATCCCGGGCAGCATCAGGTCGAGCAGCACGATGTCAGCCCCGTTGCGGTCGAACTCCTCCAGCGCCGCCGAGCCGGAGGTGGCCACCGCGGTGGTGAAGCCCTCCTTGCGCAGCAGGAAGGCGAGCGGGTCGGCGAAGGACTCCTCGTCCTCGACGATCAGCACCCTGGTCACAGCGTTCCTCCCACGTGTTCGGGACTCGACGACATCTGCGGTGGGCTCCCGGCGCTGGCCGGATGTGCGGGTATCCGGAGGGTGAAGGTGGAGCCGGTGCCCAGCCGGCTCCATACCCGCACGTCGCCGCCGTGGTTGGCGGCAACGTGCTTGACGATGGCCAGCCCGAGGCCGGTGCCTCCGGTCGCCCGGCTGCGGGCCGGGTCGACCCGGAAGAAGCGCTCGAACACCCGTTCCTGATGCTCCGGGGCGATGCCGATGCCCCGGTCGGTGACCGCGATCTCCACGAAACCGTCTGCCAGCTTCCTGCTGACCGACACCGGGCTGCCCGGCAGCGAGTACGACACGGCGTTGTCGACCAGATTGGACAGCGCGGTGACGAGCAGCGGGGCGTCCCCGTCGAGCAGCAGTCCGCTCGGCCGGTCAACAGTGATCCGGATGTCGGCCGACTCGGCGGCCAGCCGGCAGCGGGCCAGCGCCTCCCGCACCACCTCGTCCACCTCGACGGTGGCCAGCTCGGGGAGCCGCTCGGCGCCCTGCAGCCGGGATAACGCGATCAACTCGGTGACCAGCGCACCCAGCCGGGTGGCCTCGTTTAGGATCTTGGTGCCGAAGTGCCGCACCTCATGCGGGTCGTCGGCGGCATCCAGCACCGCCTCGGCGAGCAGCGCCACCGCGCCGACCGGGGTCTTCAGCTCGTGGCTGACGTTGGCGACGAAGTCCCGCCGGGTGGCCTCCAGGCGGACCGCGTCCGACTCGTCGGCGGCGTCGACCACGGTGAACCCGTCACCGAGTGGCCGGACCTCGCCGAGCACCGCGGTGGGACCGCGGCCGGTGCGGGCACTGTGCTCCAGCGGGGAGAGGTCGACCTGGACCACCTGACCGCTGGCCAGCACCTGCTGGGCGGCCTGCCAGGCGCGCGCGTCCGGCCGCGACCCGCGGACCAGGCCCAGGTCGGCGGCGGGCTGGTTGTGCAGCACCACGTCGCCGGCCTTGTTGAGCAGCACCACGCAGTTGTGCGAGGACAGCACGATCCGCTGCACCAGGTCGGCGATGGTCGGGCCGGGCTGGTTGGGCTGGGGATCCACCGCCCTGCCACGGCGACCGATCAGGACGCCGATGACCCCACCGAGCACGAGGGCGCCGGTCGCGGTGAGTACGACGGCTGCGAGTGTCACGGCCGAATCGTAAGCGCCGAACCCGGTGACATCCCTAGTGCCAGCGGACCCGCAGTGACGAGCTCGACCCGCACGACCGCCAAATTTCCCCCGCCGTTCACCCCCGGTTCACTGAGCCGGGTCAGACGGGTTGACTACCTGCCCTGGTTGGCCACCGCCGCGATTGCCTCCGCCGCCGCTTCCGGATCGAGATAGGCCCCGCCAGAAATGACCGGCCGCAACCGGTCACCAATCTCGGATGAATCGAAGTCGTACCACAACGGGATGCCGGTCGGAATGTTCAGCCCGACCACGGTATGTTCGTCCAACTCGTCCAGATACTTGACCAGCGCACGCAGCGAATTGCCGTGCGCAACGATCAGCACGGTGCGCCCGGCCAGCAGGTCGGGCACGATCGCGGACTGCCAGTACGGCAGCATCCTGGCCACCACATCGGCCAGGCACTCGGTGCGGGGGACCTCGATCCCGGCGTAGCGCGGGTCGCCGTCCTGGCTCAGCTCGCTGCCGGGCGCGATGGGTGGCGGTGGCACGGCGTAGGAGCGGCGCCAGCGCATGAACTGCTCGTCGCCGTACTCCGCCCGGATCTGGGTCTTGTCCTTGCCCTGCAGGGCGCCGTAGTGCCGCTCGTTGAGCCGCCAGTGCCGGTGCACCGGGATCCAGTGCCGGTCGGCGACGTCCAGCGCCAGGTTCGCGGTGTTGATCGCGCGGCGCAACAGCGACGTGTGCAGCACGTCGGGCAGCAGGCCCGCTTCCCGCAGCAGGCCACCGCCGCGCAGCGCCTCATGCTCCCCCTTCTCCGATAGCGGTACGTCCACCCAGCCGGTGAACAGGTTCTTGGCGTTCCACTCGCTCTCGCCGTGGCGGAGCAGGACCAGGCTGCCGATGCTCATACCCGGAGCCTGCCAGGTTCCGGAGGGTAGCCGCGGAGCACCGGGCGGGTCTGCTGCCCGCAGCCCCGGGGGCACCGGGCGGGCCTGCGGCCGCCCGTCGAGCCGGTACGTCCGGTGGTGGACCGCACACTCCAGGGGTTTGCATCCGGGCAGCGGGTTCGGCACGGTCGGGGACGGCGCTCACCGGGGGCCAGGCCGCCCAGGGTGCCGGCACCGGAGTCGGGAATGATCGGATTAGGTGATGTTGACGTGCCGGACGGGACTCCCGCCGTTGCCGCCTGGTTGATCCGCTCCGCGGACAGCGCCCTGGGCACCACGGTGTCGGTCCTGACCATCCTGGTCGTCGCCGTCACGCTGCGCGCCCTGGTGCACCGGGCCATCAAGCGCGCGAGCGACCGCCCCCGAGCCCAGTCCACCGCCCGGCGGGCCGCGCGGGCCCGCACGATCGGGTCGCTGCTGCGCTCGGCTGCCTCGTTCATGATCTATGGGGTCGCGTTCATGATGGTGCTGGCGGAGTTCGGCGTCGACATCGCGCCGATGCTGGCCTCGGCGGGGGTGGTGGGGCTGGCCATCGGGTTCGGGGCGCAGAACCTGGTCCGGGACTTCCTGTCCGGGATCTTCATGATGCTGGAGGACCAGTACGGCGTGGGGGACACCGTGGATGTGGGTGCGGCGGTCGGGGAGGTCGAGGCCGTCGGGCTGCGCACCACGACGATCCGCGACGTGAGCGGCACGGTGTGGTACGTCCGCAATGGCGAGATCCTCCGGGTGGGCAACTCCAGCAAGGGCTTCGCGGTCGCGGTGGTCGACCTGCCGCTGGCCCACCACGCCGACACCCGCCTGGCCGGGGAACTCGCCCTGCAGGCGGCCCGTGAGGTGACCGAGCACGAGCACGCTGAGGACGTCACCGAGACCCCCAAGCTGCTGGGTGTGCAGTCGGTGACGCCGTATGCGGTGACCTTGCGGCTGACCGTGCAGACCAGGCCGGGCCGGCAGTGGGCGGTGCAGCGCGCGCTCAACGCGCGGGTGCAGTCCGCGCTCACCGCCGCTGAGATTCCCGCGCCCGCCGTCGCCGTCGCCGGCCCCGCCCTGCCAGCCCCCTGATCTTCCGGTGTGGACCGGCCACCGACCCACGCCCAGCCGCCCCTCGAACGGACCTGTCCGACCGCCGCGGCGGGGCCTACGGTGACGACCCGGTTTCTCGTGCCCCGAACGACTGGACAGGTGATGCGGGAGCTTGCGCTGCGGGTCCGCGAGCTCATCGTGGCCGGCGACCGGTACCGGCAGGCGGTGGCGGCCGCGCTCGGGGTAGGCATCCCCGAAGCGGTGACCCTGAGCCACCTCTACCACGCAGGCCAGCTCACCCCCACCGGCATCGCCGAGCGCCTCGGGATGACCACGGCGAGCGTGACGGGGTTGCTGGACCGGTTGTCCGCCTCCGGCTACCTGACCCGTAGCCCCAATCCCCGCGACCGGCGCAGCGTCCTGGTCACCCTCACCGCCCCCGGCCGGCGCGACCTGCGGGCGTTGTGCGAGCTGTTCGCCACCGACATCGAGGAGGCGTTGTCCGGGGCCGACCCGGCGCAGCGAGCCGGCCTGGCCGCGCTGCTCGACGGGGCGATCGCCGCGCTGCAAGACCGGGCCGCCCACCCCGACAAGCTGGCCGCCCTGCTCACCGCGGCCCGCGCGGGCACCCCAGCCGAGGAACTCCCAGAATCCGCGGACTCACCAGAAAACTCGGCTACCTGATTAGTTACGCCCTATGCTGGCATTTGGCCTGCGCATTGCTGCGCCAAATGGCTCACCGCCGGAAATTAATACCCCGAACGGCCGCTGGCCGTAACAGCCCCGTTACCCATAAATTAATCCACGACGGCGGTGTTTCCGGAACCCCCTGCTGAACCCCCTCCGCCGTCACAGGGAACCGCTGGCCGACTCCCCTTCCCCTGCCCCCCGGGATGGGGCCCACCGGTCAGCGGTTCCCTGGCCTTTGCCCAGCACCTATGACCCGACTCAGGCTCGTGCGTGGCGCCCGCCGAAGGTGCCCGGCAGCCCACCGCCATGGAGGTACTTGGCCTCCTCGGCGACCTCCCGACTCAGGCAGGGCCAAGGTGCCGCCACGCCGCTGGAGTCGCGGCATGCCTGGCAACGGCCATACTGGTCCGGCACATGGGTGGCCAGCACCGCGCGCCACATATCGGGCATATCGGCCAAGATCGCTGCCATGCCCATCTTGATGACCTCCACGAGATCGACCCGGTCAGCGCTGCGTGAGCGACCGTATCCGGTACGTGGCTCGCTGGCCACCACCGATCCCAGAGCGGTCTGCGGGCAGCGCCGGGCGGGCCGCTTGCGATGTGTGATCGCTGAGCTGACGCTCTTACTCGGTGCGGGCGAAGCGGGCCACCGCGACAGCCAGCAACACGGCACTGATGGCGATCACGAGGACGACCTGCACGCCGACCGGGACGTGCCAGTGGTTCCAGAAGATGCCCGGGTCGAAGGTCGCCCGCGTCGCCGGGTCGACCTGCAAGTGGTCGAAGACCACCGAGCGCATCGGCTCGACGGCATAGGTCATCGGGTTGAGGTGGGTGAGCACGGTGAGCCAGGCCGGCAGCCCGGACAGCGGGAACAGCGCGCCGGACAGGAATATCAGCGGCGTGATGATCAACTGGACTGCCGGCATCGCGGACTGCACCTGCTTGATCCGGGCAGCCAGCACCAGGCCCAGCGCGGTGATCATGAATGCCATCAGGAACAGCAGGCCGACCAGGGTCAGCAGCATGACCGGCGAGTAGGGCACCCCGACGACGCCGGCCAGGGTCAGCAGCACCAGGCTCTGCAGCGTCGCCACCGTCGCCCCGCCAGCACATTTGCCGGTCAGGATGGCGGTGGTGCTGACCGGCGCCACGAGCATCTCGCGCAGGAAGCCGAACTCGCGGTCCCAGACCATGGAGATCCCGGAGAACGCGGCGGTGAACAGCACGGAGGTGGCCAGCACGCCAGGGAACAGGAAGGTCTTGAAGTCGACTGAGCCGTGGCCAGCGCTGACGATCGAGGAGAGCCCGACCCCGAGGACGAACAGGAACAGGATCGGTTGCACCAGCGAGGACACCATTCGGGCCCGGTCCTTGAGGAAGCGGATCAGCTCGCGCTGCCAGACCACGAACGCGGCGCGAGCCTCATGGCGCAGCCCCATCGCCGGTACCCGAACCGCCGCCACGGTCACTGCCGCCACGGTCACTGCCGCCACGGTCACTGGGGCCATCGGGCTCACCGCCCCCGCGCCAGCACGGCCATCGGGTTCATCCTGCCGCCCGACTTCTCCGCGTCGCGGATCGTGGTGCCGGTGTGGGCGAGGAACACGTCGTCCAGGCTGGGGCGGTTGACCGTGACCGACCGAATGGGCACGCCGAGCCCGGCGAACAGCAGGGGCACGAACGACGCCCCATCCGTGACCGCGAAGCTGACCGCTCCCTCGTGCACCGCCGCTTCGACCCCGAGGTGCGCGCGCAGCGCCCGGATCGCGGCGGGGTCGTCCTCGGTGGTGATCTGCACCCGGTCCTTGCCCACGGCCGCCTTGAGCCGCTCAGGGGTGCCGAGTGCCACGATCCGGCCCTCGTTCATAATCGCGATCCGGTCACAGTGCTCGGCTTCATCCATGTAGTGCGTGGTCACGAACACGGTGATCTCCTCGCTGCGGTGCAGGGCTCGCAGGTACTCCCAGATCGACGCTCGGGTCTGGGGGTCCAAGCCGATCGTCGGCTCGTCGAGAAACAGCACCTTCGGGGAGTGCAGCAGCCCACGGGCGATCTCCAGCCGGCGGCGCATGCCGCCGGAGTAGGTCTGCACCGCATCGCCGCGCCGCTCCCAGAGGCCGACCATCCGCAGCACCTCCGCCCGGCGCGCTGCGGCACCGGAGCGGTCGACGCCGTAGAGCTCGCCGTGGAAGCGCAGGTTCTGCTCGCCGGTCAGGTAGGTGTCCAGCGTCGGCTCCTGGAACACCAGCCCGATGTGCCGCCGGACCGCGACACGCTCGGTGGCCACATCAAAGCCGGCCACCCGGGCCGTGCCCCTGGTCGCCTCGACCAGCGTGCAGAGGATCTTGATCGTGGTCGACTTGCCTGCCCCATTGGGGCCTAAGAAGCCGAAGGTCTCGCCGGGAGAGACGTCGAGGTCGATCCCGCGCACCGCCTCGACCTCTGCGTAATGCTTGACCAACCCGCGCACCTGAACCGCGGGTGGCGGTACCGGTCCGGGGTGGCGGTCCATCGCCGCCATGTCCACCTCGGTCATCAATGCCTCTCTCCCTCTAACAGGGTTAGATACGCTACTTTAACGATGTTCGAGAGGCAATTGAATTAATTTGAGGAGCCGTGCGGTGGCGATCACCCGGGACGACGTGGTGCGGACCGCACTGCGCCTGCTCGATGAGGTCGGGCTCGAGGGGCTGACGCTGCGCCGGCTGGGCGGCGAGCTGGGCGTCTCGGCCGCGACGCTGTACTGGCACGTCCTCGACAAGCGGGCCCTGCTGGACCTGGTCGCTGAGGCCATCGTGGCCGAGCACCGGCCCCCGGTCCGGCCCGCCCCCGGCCAGCCCTGGTGGGAGTGGCTGACCGCCAGTGCCTGGGCGCAGTACCGCGCGCTGGTGGACCATCGCGATGCCGCCCTGGTGGTGGCCGGCAACCGGCCGACGGAGCACTCGCTGCCGGCCGTCGAGCAGATCGTGGGCAGCCTCGTCGAGGTCGGCTTCCCCGCAACCGAGGCGCTCACGTCGATCCTGACCATCGGCCACTTCGTCATCGGGTCAGCGCTGGAGCACCAGGCCGAGGCCGCCCGGGGCGCGACCACCGGGACGGACGCCGCACTGGCCAGCCGGATCCGCACCGCCGGAGACCTGCCCAACCTGGCCGCAGCCGTGCGCACCGGAGCACCCCCGGATCCCGACTCGACCTTCCGGCACGGCCTGACCCTGATCATGGGGGGGCTGCGCGCCCGGCACGTCGAGCTGACCGGCACCCTGACTGCTCGCGCCTGAACCCCGCCAGCGGTAGATCCCACCGAGCTGATCACTGCCATCACTGGCCTGCCTGCGTTGAGACACAGCCCAGGTTGATGAATCACATCAAGGCTCGGTCTGCCACTCCTGGGAGGCATTCAGCGTCGGCCACCAGATCCTCACCGGGCTGCCCGAGCCCGGCCGCGGTGCCCGATCCGGGGGCGGACGGCTCGCGGCGCAGCTCGGGTTGCGGGTTGACCCGCGAGGCCGTCGGCCATCCGGTCACCGTAACGGTGGAAACCCGGGTCCGATACGGGATCAACGGACCTCGGCCGGAAAGGGGACGTGAGTGCGACATCTGCGGAACCCGCGGCTGTGGGTCGGCGTGCCCGCGGTCGTGGTGGGGGTGGTCGTCGGGCTGCTGACGAACATCGTGACGACGACACCCACCTGGCCGGTGGGGGGGGGCTGCTCGCCGCCGTCGTCGTGTGGGTGGGGCTGACGCTCTGGCAGGCGGATCGTGCGGAGCAGGACAGGGTGGCCGCGCTGCGGGCGGCCCGTGCCGACGTGCTGGAGCCGATGCAGCCCACCCTGCAGGGGACACCTTCGATCCGTACCTTGCTGGCGGCCGAGCATGCGCTCGCCCCGTTCCGGGCTCGCGGCACCGAGACCGCAGCGGTGACCCGGTGGTGCCTGGACCCGGCCGCCCCAGCGGTCCACGTGCTGGCCGGTCCGAGTGGGGTGGGCAAGAGCCGGCTCGCGCTGGAGGTCGCCCGCCAACTGGCAGACAGCCCCCAGGTCGCGGACACCTGGGTGACCGGGCGGTGCGTCAGCGGGCAGGCTGCGCACGTGCTGCCAGCGGTCCTCGCCTGCCGGGAACCCACCCTGGTGGTGGTCGACGACGCCGACACTGAGCCGGGGGTGGCGTCGCTGGTGAAGCAGGTTGGTGATCAGGCTCAGCGGGGTGAGGTCAAGGTGCTGCTCCTGGTGCGCGAGGCCGCCGTCTTCGAGAGGTGGCTGGACGCAAAGCTCCCGGACGCCCAGAGCGGACATCTCCCATCCATGACGCTGGCGGTGGTCGGGGGCTCGGGGGATCGGCGGCGCTGGTTCGTCGAGGCCGCGCGGGCGTACGCCGCGGCGCTGGGTGTCCCACCGCCACCGGTGTCCGATACCGATACCCGCCCGGTCGGAGCCGACGGCGACCCGATGATCGTCACGCAGGCCAGGGCGGTGCTCGCGGCCCTCGCCGGCACCCGCGAGCGGGCCGATGCGATCCGCACCGCCAGCATCGACCGGGTTGCCGCCGGACTCATCGAGCACGAGCGTCAGCGGTGGGAGCGCGCTGCTGGTGACCCACACTGGAGCCTGCCACAGGACCTGACGGCTGCGGATCGCGAGGAGGCGCTGCTTGCCCTGGTGCTGCTGGCGCCGGCCACGTTCACCGTCGCGGTCGGGGTGCTGCAGCGGCTGCCGCTGTTCCACAACGAGGCCGAGCTGTTCACCAACGAGACCGAGCGCCCGGTGCGCCACGTCGTCCAGTGGGCTCATCACCTCTACCCGGGCCCGGAGGAAGCCCGGGTCGAGCCGTCTCCGGACTTCCTGCGCGGTGCGCTGCTGGCCGGTCTTGCCCAGCCCGCGCACGCCGAACTGGCGAACTTGCTGCTGTCCGTGTTGCCTGAGCAGGACGGTCTCGATCGCGCTGCCGTGCTCACCAGGCTGATCCGCGCGGCTGCCCTGTTCGCCACGGTCGCCCCACTGGTCGGCACGATCGTGCACCACCAGCCTGAGCTGCTGCCGACGGCGATCGAATCCCTCGTGCTGACCGGCCCCACCGCCAGGGTCGTCGAACGGCACCTGGTCGGCGCCATCACGGCGGACAGGTTCACCGCAGACGACGTTGCGCGGTTGCTCACCCTGCTGGAGCCGACGCCGTTCACCCACCTGCGGGCCGCTCTCCAGGAGCTTGCCGTGCAGCACGCGCACGAAGCCCTGGATCAGGACGACACCACGGAGGCGCGGGCGAGGCTTGCAGCGTTGCTGAACAACTTCGGCGTCAGCCTCTGGGCGCTGGGCCGGTACCGGGAGGCACTCACCGCCGACGAGGAAGCCCTGCGGCTGTACCGCGACCTGGCCCACCAGGAACCCGCCCACCACACCCCCGACCTCGCCTACTCGCTGAACAACCTCGGCCTCAGCCTCCGGGAGCTGGGCCGGGACCGGGAGGCACTCACCGCCGTCGAGGAAGCCCTGCGGCTGTACCGCGACCTGGCCCACCAGGAACCCGCCCACC
>DASTLT010000035.1:0-54065 GCA_035714625.1 Pseudonocardiaceae bacterium
CGCCAGCCGGCCGGTGTCTCGGCCACCGATGCGCTGCTCGCCGAGACCCGCCGACGCGGTTGCCCGAACCTGCTCGGTGCCCTGCTGCGCTATGCCGCGGTGATCCGCTTGGTCACGCAGACTCCGCTGGCGCAGGCCGACCCGCTGATCGACGAGCTCACCCGGCATGCCGGCCGGTACGGCATGACCGTGCTGCAGGCCGACGCCCATGCGCTGCGCGCCCGCCGTGCGGTGCTGGCCGGCAGCGATGAGACAGCGCTGGCCGACGCGGCCACCGCGCTCGCCCTGCTCGCTGACCCCGAGCCCCCGGCCGGTCAAGCCGGGCCGCAGTGGGAGCACGCGCTGGCCGCCACCCTGACCGACCTGGGCCTGGCGCTCACCCCGCTAGGCGCCCACGAGCTTGCCGACGAAGTGCTCCGGCGGGCAGAAAAGCTCCTGCGGGCTTCCGCCGGGCCGGTCGAGCTGCTGGTCAACGGCCTGAACCGGCTGCGGTTGCTGCTGAGCTGGGGGCTGCGGCTGGAGCGGGCCGGGCATCACGACCAGGCGGCCGAGCGGTTCGTCAGCGCCCGGGAGATCGGCCGCGGGGTGGAGCTGCTGTGGATGCGCACCGTGTTCAACGGCGGTGACCGGCCGGCGGCCGAGCAGTGCGCAGTGCTGGCCGCCTCCCTTGCGCTGGCCGAGCCGGGGCCGCGGCATATCGACCGGCTGCGCGGGCTGTCGCAGACCACCCCCGCCACCTCCGAGCGCATCATGGTGGGCATCGCCCTGGGCCGGTGCCTGGAGCGGTGCGGGCGAACCGCCGCCGCGCTGACCGCGCTGGCCGCAACCCGGGACGGGCTGGCCGGCAGCCCGACCCGTTCCGAGCCGATGCTGCAACTGTCGCTGTCCCGGGAGCTGGCCCGGCTGCAGGCGGCGCTGACGCCGATGGGGCCGGGCACCCGCCCGATCCTGGACTACGCCACCGCGCTGGAGGCGGAGATGTGGTCCCTGCGTGAAGCCCGGATCGCGGCGATTCGCAGCCAGGCCGATCACCGGCGGCTGGCCCGCGAGCACGGCACGGTCACCGCGCAGGCGCTGTCCGACCCGCTCACCGGGCTACCCAACCGCCGAGCCCTGGACCAGCAGCTACGTCAGGCCTTGAGCAGCCCGGCGAGCCTGCCGTGCTCGGTGGCGCTGGTCGACCTGGATGGGTTCAAGGACGTCAACGACCGGTACTCGCACGCCACCGGCGATGAGGTGCTGCGTGCGGTGGCCGGGGCACTGCGCTCGGCATTGCGGGCGGACGACATGGTGGCCCGCTACGGCGGTGATGAGTTCGTCGTGCTGTTTCCGGGCACGGCGACCGTCGCGGCCAGGGGCGCCCTGGAGCGGGCGGTGCGCGCGATCGCTGCGCTGCCCGCCAAGGCCGGTGCCGGGGTCACCCTTTCGGCGGGCCTGGTAGGCGTCGGTGATGCTGACGACCCCGAGTCGGTGCTGGCCCGGGCGGACTCGGCGATGTACCGGGCGAAACGTCTCGGTGGCAACCAGGTGAACGTCGAGGACGACGAGGAGCCGGATGGCGCCCCCCGCTCCGACGGGTCGGCCCCGTAGGATCGCGGCTCATCAGGACCGGCGAGAGTCAACCGGGAAGGGGTTAGGCCGATGCTCCCAGACGGGAGCCGCACGACGGCGATCGTGCTGGCCGCCGGTGCGGGCACCCGGATGCGTTCGGCGACGGTCAAGGTGCTGCACCCGGTGGCGGGCCGCCCGCTGGTCGAGCATGCGGTCCGAGCGGCCGCTGGGCTGCATCCCGAGCAGCTCGTGGTGGTCGTCGGCCACGGCCGCGACGCCGTGCGGGCGCACCTGCGCCGGCTCGCCGGCACCTTGGGCCGCGAGGTACGCAGCGCCGTGCAGGCGCCGCAGCACGGCACCGGCCATGCGGTGTCCTGCGCACTGGACACCCTGCCGGCCGGGCTGTCCGGCACGATCGTGGTCAGTTGCGGAGACCTGCCGCTGCTGGCCACCGCCACCCTCGCCGAGCTGGTCGCCGAGCACCACCACAGCGGGCAGGCGGTGACCCTGCTGTCCGCCGAGGTCGACGACCCCACCGGCTACGGCCGGGTACTCCGCGATAGCTCGGGAGCGGTGTTGGGCATCGTCGAGGACCGGGACGCCACCCCGGCACAGCGCGTCCACACCGAGATCAACTCAGGTATCTACGCCTTCGACGCTGCCGTGCTGCGCACCCTGTTGAGCGGGTTGAGCAGGTCAAACAGCCAAGGTGAGCGGTACCTGACCGACGTCGTCGGGCTGGCCCGGGCAGCCGGGCTGGCGGTCGGCGCCCATCCCTGTCCCGATCCGTGGCAGGTGGCCGGGGTCAACGACCGGGTTCAACTGGCCGCCGCAGGTGCGGAGTACAACCGGCGGCTGCTGCGGCACTGGATGCTGGCCGGAGTCACCGTGGTCGACCCAGCCTCGGTGTGGGTGGACGCCGACGTGCAACTCGCCCCCGACGTCGTGCTGCATCCCGGGGTGCAGCTGCACGCGGGCACCACGGTGGGTCCGGGTGCGGTGATCGGTCCCGACTCGACCCTGACCGACTGCCTGGTAGGCGCGGGCGCCAGCGTGGTGCGCACCCACGCGGTGGGTGCGTCGGTGGCCACCGGAGCCCAGGTCGGCCCATTCGCCTACCTGCGGCCGGGTAGCCGGATCGGGGAGCGGGCCAAGGTTGGCACGTTCGTCGAGACCAAGAACGCGGAGCTGGGGACCGGGGCCAAGGTCCCCCATCTGAGCTACGTCGGGGATGCCTCTATCGGGGAGGGCAGCAACATCGGCGCCGCGACGGTGTTCGTCAACTACGACGGGGTCGACAAGCATCGCACCACGGTCGGCTCGCATGCCCGCACCGGCGCCGACAACATGTTTGTCGCTCCGGTGACCATCGGCGACGGCGCCTACACTGCGGCCGGATCGGTCATCACCAGGGATGTGCCACCGGGGGCCTTGGGGGTCGCGCGCAACCAGCAGCGCAACATCGAGGGCTGGGTGGCCCGGCGGCGGCCGGGTACCGCGGCCGCCGAGGCGGCCAGGCGAGCCCTTGACGCGGCACCAGGAGGCGAGCCAAGCGGTGCGACTGATCGGGGAGGCGATCCGGGCGGCGGGCACGACAAGCAGCAGGAGCAAGCATGAGGCTTTCCACCATGGCGGCGATCCCCAAGAAGAATCTGATGCTCTTCTCCGGCCGTTGCCATCCGGAGCTGGCCGAGGAGGTGGCCAAGCACCTCGACGTCACCATCACCCCGCAGGCCGCCTACACCTTCGCCAACGGTGAGATCTTCGTCCGGTTCGAGGAGTCGGTCCGGGGCTGCGACGCCTTCGTGGTGCAGGCCCACGCAGCGCCGATCAACGACGCCATCATGGAACAGTTGATCATGGTGGACGCGCTGAAGCGGGCCTCGGCGAAGCGGATCACGGTGGTGATGCCGTTCTGGGGCTACAGTCGCCAGGACAAGAAACATCGCGGGCGCGAGCCGATCTCGGCGCGACTGATCGCCGACATGTTCAAGACCGCAGGCGCGGACCGGATCATGACGGTGGATCTGCACACCTCGCAGATCCAGGGCTTCTTCGACGGCCCGGTGGACCACCTGTTCGCGCTACCGGTGCTCGCTGAGCACGTCAAGAACATCTACGCCGGACGCGAGCTCGCGGTGGTCTCCCCGGACTCCGGCCGGGTGCGGTTGGCCGAGCGCTGGGCCGAGACCCTCGGCGGCACCCCGCTGGCGTTCATCCACAAGACCCGCAACCCGCGCAAGCCCAACGAGGCGGTCGCCAACCGGGTGGTCGGTGACATTGAGGGCCGGCTCTGCGTGGTGATCGACGACATGATCGACACTGGGGGCACGGTGGCCAGTGCGGTGCACGCGCTGATCGAGGACGGGGCCACCGACGTGGTCGTGGCCGCCACCCACGGGGTGCTCTCCGGCGCAGCCACCGAGCGGCTCGCCACCTGCGGTGCCCAGGAGATTATCTTCACCAACACGCTGCCCATCCCGGACGAGAAGCGCTTCCCCCGGATGACGGTGCTGTCCATCGCCCCGCTGCTGGCCCGCGCGATCCACGAGGTCTTCGACGACGGCTCAGTAACCAGCCTCTTTGACGGTAACGCCTAACCCCCGCGTGTCGGGCTCTCCTGCCCGGTGTGTCGGGCTCTCCTGCCCAGTCGCCCGGGCCACCGGACCCCATTCGAGCTGATGAGCCCGGCCTACCTATACTTCTCAGGTTGCCTCGGCGAGGGAGAGTCCCGGTGCTCTTCGTGATCGACGCGGCGGTGTCGCGTCTTGCGCGTCTGCACCCCGATCACGAGACCCGCCACCGCCGCAGGCCCGCCGCCCCGACGTCTCCCAAACCGGCGTTACGCCCACCGGCGTCCCGCCCTCACCCCGAAGGAGTTCCACCGTGTCCGAGGTCCGTCTCGCTGCCGAGCCGCGCACCGAGTTCGGCAAGGGCGCAGCCCGCCGCACCCGACGCGCCGGCAAGATCCCTGCGGTGCTCTATGGCCACGGCAACGACCCCCAGCATGTCGCGCTGCCAGCCCGGGAATTCGCCCGGGTGGTACGCGAGCAGGGCAACAACGCGGTGCTGAGCCTGGAGGTGGGTGGGCAGCCGCAGCTCGCGCTGACCAAGACCGTCACCGTGCACCCGATCCGGCGGTACATCGAGCACGTCGACCTGCTGATCGTGCGGCGCGGCGAGAAGGTCGTGGTCGACGTCGGCATCGTCGTGGTCGGTAACGCCGCCCCAGGTACCCTGGTCACCCAAGAACTGGGCACCGTGCAGGTCGAAGCGGACGCGCTGGCGATCCCGGAAGAGATCGAGGTCTCGGTGGAGGGCGCCGAAGTCGGCACCCGGGTGCTCGCCGGTGACGTCACGCTGCCGCCGGGCGTCGAGCTGCGGACCGATCCGGAACAGATCGTGGTCAACGTCGTCGCGCCAACAGCCGAAGAACTAGAGGTCGGCGAGGCTGCGGATGAGACACCTACGGCACCGGGCGAGCGTTCCGACACCGCGCCGGAGTCCTGAACCCGCTGGGAAGCCGGCACGGGCCCGGTGGGAGCGGGGGAGGTGGTCACGTGGGTGGTAGGGGTCTTGGCCGGGGTGCTCAGCGACCTGCCGAAACCTGCGCGGTTTGCGGGCTGGGATGACTGCTGATGACGCCCCCGACGGGGTGGCCGGGGCGGTCGCGCTTGTCGTCGGCCTGGGCAATCCAGGCCCTGGTTACGCAGGCAATCGGCATAACGTCGGGTTTATGGTGGTCGACGAGCTGGCTCGGCGCGCAGGGGGCCGGCTCAAGGCGCATAAGACCGGGGCCGACCTCTTGGAAACCCGGCTGGCTGGGCGACGTACCACGCTCGCCCAGCCGCGCTCGTTCATGAACGTCTCCGGGGGTGCGGTCAGCGCTATGGCCCGGTTCTTCAAGATCCCGGTGACCGATGTGGTGGTCGTGCACGACGATCTGGACCTCGATTACGGTGTACTCAGGCTCAAGCGCGGCGGTGGCGAGGGTGGGCATAACGGTTTGCGCTCGATCTCGGCGTCGCTGGGCAGCCGGGATTACCTGAGGGTGCGTTTTGGGATCGGGCGCCCACCCGGTCGGATGGATCCCGCCGATTTTGTGCTGCGCGACTTCTCCCCTGAGCAGCGGCGCGAGTTGGACCTGCTGGTGGACCGCTGCGCTGACGCCGTCGAGCAATTGCTGGCCCAGGGGTTGAGCGCCACCCAGAACCAGTTCCACTGACCCCTCGGCCCCAGGCCGGGCACGGACGCCCGGCACACCGGGCACGTGAGCCCGACACGCGGGTCAGGAAAGGTCGGCGAGCTCGAGCCAGCGGTTCTCCAGGTCGTTCCTCTCGGCGAGCACGGCCCGTAGCTCGCCGTCCAGCTCGCGGAACGCGACCGGATCGGCGGCCTGGTCGGCGATCCGGTGCTGCAGATCAGCTTCGCGGCCCGCCAACCGCTCCAGTTGGCGTTCCAGCCGGACCAGCTCCTTGCGCACGGCCCGCTGCTCAGCGGGCGCGGTGCGGGCCACGGCAGCGGGTCCCGCCCCAACCCCAGCAGCCTCAGCAACCCCTGCCCTGGCTGCGGCATCGGCGTCCCGAGCAGCGTCACGGCGGCGCAGGTATTCGTCGATACCGCCGGGTAACTGGGTAATCCGCCCGTCACCGAGCAAGGCCACCACGGTGTCACAGACCCGCTCGATGAGGTAGCGGTCATGTGAGACGACGACCAGCGAGCCGGGCCAACCATCGAGCAGGTCCTCCAGTTGCTGCAAGGTGTCGATGTCCAGATCGTTGGTGGGCTCGTCGAGCAACAGGACGTTCGGCTCGGCCATCAGCAGCCGGGTCAGTTGCAGCCGGCGCCGCTCTCCCCCGGACAGGTCCGCCACCGGGGTCCATTGCCGGGCGGCGGGGAACCCGAGGCGCTCGGCGAGCTGCGCGGCGGACAGCTCCTGGCGGCCCAGCACCACCCGGTGGGCCACCTCCTGTACCGCCTCCAGGACGCGCAGCGACCCCGGAAGGTCCTCCAGTTCCTGGTGCAGGTGGGCCAACCGGACAGTCGTGCCCTGCACCCGGCGGCCCGCGTCCGGCTCCCGCTGCCCGGCGAGCAACCGCAGCACGGTGCTCTTGCCCGATCCGTTGACCCCGACCAGCCCGACCCGCTCGCCAGGGCCGATCCGCCAGGTCTGACCGGCCAGCAGCACACGACCTGGCACCTGCACGGTGACGCCCTCGAGTTCCAGCACGGTGCGGCCCAACCGGCGGCGGGCGAATGCGAGCAGCTCCACGGTGTCCCGGGCCGGGGGCACATCGGCGATCAGCACCTCGGCCGCCTCGATCCGATAACGCGGCTTGGAGCTGCGCGCCGGCGGTCCGCGGCGCAGCCAGGCGAGCTCCTTGCGAGCGAGGTTGCGCCTGCGGTCCTCGGCCGCTGCGGCCAGCCTGGCCCGCTCGGCGCGGGCGTAAACCCAGTCCGCGTAGCCGCCGTCGTAGCCGTCTACCCGGCCGTCGATGACCTCCCAGGTCCGGGTGCACACAGTGGCCAGGAACCACCGGTCGTGGGTCACCACCACCACCGCGACGCGCCGGGCCCGCAGGTGCTCGGCTAGCCAGCGCACCCCCTCGACGTCGAGGTGGTTGGTGGGCTCGTCGAGCACCACCAGGTCCAGCTCGCATACCAACGCGGCGGCCAGCGCGACCCGGCGCCGCTCCCCGCCGGAGAGCCCGGACACCGGCCGGTCCAGCCCCAGTGCGGTGAGGCCCAAGCCGTCAAGTACCCCCCGGATTCGGGGATCGGCGGCCCACTCGTGCTCGGCGGTGACGCCGAGCGGGTCGAGCACGGCGTGCCGGACGGTGGCTCTCTCGGGCAGCTCGGTGCGCTGGGTCAGCACCGCAAGGCGCAGCTCCCTGCTGCGGCTGACCCGGCCCGCGTCCACCGGCTCGAGCCCGGCGAGCACCTCGAGCAGGGTGGTCTTGCCACCCCCGTTCAGCCCCACCACCCCGATCCGCTCGCCCTCGCTGACGCCCAACGAGACACCGGAGAACAGCGGGCGCACCCCGTAGGACTTCCAGACAGCCTCGAGATTGACCAGATTGGGCATCAGGCGCGGGCGAGAGGCTCGGAAGGTGGCACCGGGCGCGGGTCGTCAACCACCCGGGCCCCGGGCACCGGACCACTGGCCACCCGGACGGTCCGGCAGACCCCGACCCCGGCCAGCTCGGCGGCTACCCGAACCGCGGCGTCGGCGTCGGTGCACAGGAACACGCACGTCGGTCCGGACCCTGAGACCAGGCCGGCCAGCGCTCCGGCGTCCACGCCGGCGCGCAGGGTCCGGCGCAGCGCGGGGCGCAGCGACACCGCGGCAGCCTGCAGGTCGTTGCCGAGCAGCAGGGCCAGTTGACGGGGATCTCCGGAGGCCAACGCCTCCAGCAGCGGCTCGACATCGCCCAGCCGCTGGGCTGACGCGCTCAGGGTTGCTGCACTCGGGGTGGACAGCGCGCTCTGGGCGCGCAGGCGATCCAGCTCCTCGTAGACATCCGGGGTGGCCAGACCGCGGCGGTCCAGCGCGATCACCCAGTGGAACGTGTGCCGGGTCAGCACCGGCACCAGGTTCTCGCCCCGACCGGTGCCCAGCGCGGTGCCCCCGTGCAGCGCGAAGGGGACGTCACAACCCAGGCGGGCCGCGATCGCGGTGAGCTCCTCACGGCTCAGGTCCAGCCGCCACAGCCCGGCCAGCCCGACCAATGTGCCCGCCGCGTCCGCGCTGCCGCCGGCCATCCCACCGGCGACCGGGATGCCCTTGCGCAGCACCACCCGCACGGCGGGTTCGCGTCCAACGTGCTCGGCCAGCGCGAGGACCGCCTGCCAGGCGAGGTTACGCCGATCGGTGGGCACCGTACCGGCCCCCTCGCCGTGCACCTCAACCCCGGGCGTCTCGGTAACGGCCACGGTCACCTCGTCGGTCAACGACAGCGCCTGAAAGACGCTGACCAGCTCGTGGTAGCCGTCGCGGCGCGCGGCACCGACCGCCAGGTGCAGGTTGACCTTGGCCGGGACGCGCACGGTGACCGGTTGGGGCACGACGGCGAGCACGCATCCAGCCTACGGGGATGTGCTGAGTGGCCGCGCACTTGGCGACCGGCGGCCCTCCCGCCCCCCACCGGCACGATGACGGCAGGCCAACCTGGTCGCCGTCTGGGTGCCGGCACCGGCTATTCGGATCCGGAGGGCGCCTGCGTCCGGCGCGCCGCGCAGATCCGGGCGAAGTCGTGCACGGCGAGCTGCTCACCACGGGCGCCCGGGTCCACCCCGGCGGCCCGCAGCACCCGTTCCGCGTCGGCGGCCGAGCCGGCCCAACCGGCCAGCGCGGCCCGCAGCGTCTTGCGGCGTTGCGCGAACGCGGCGTCAACCAGCGCGAACACCTCCGCGCGGTGCCGTGTCGCCGGTGCCGGGCGGCGGGTGAAGGCAACCAGGCCGGAGTCCACATTGGGCACCGGCCAGAACACCGTGCGGGGCACCGCGCCGGCCCGGCGGAGCTCGGCGAACCAGGCGGCCTTGACGCTGGGCACGCCGTAACTGGGGGCGCCCGGTTCGGCGGCCAGCCGGTCGGCCACCTCGGCCTGCACCATCACCAGCCCGCTGCGCAGGCTCGGCAGCTCGGCCAGCAGATGCAGCAGCACCGGAACACCCACGTTGTAGGGCAGGTTCGCGACCAGCTTGGTGGGCTCGGCCCCGCCGGCCGCGACGATCTGCGCCCGGCCCACCCGCAGCGCGTCGGCGGTGAGCACCCGCAGCGCAGCGGCGTGCTGCGGGGCGCACTCAGCTACCGTCGCGGGCAGCGCACCAGCCAGCAGCGGGTCCACCTCCACGGCCAACACGCGGTCCGCCAGGTCGAGCAGGCCGAGGGTGAGCGAGCCCAGCCCGGGCCCGACCTCCAGCACGACGTCAGTGGCGCCGACGTGGGCGGCGGCAACGATCCGGCGCACCGTGTTGGCGTCGTGCACGAAGTTCTGCCCGAGCCGCTTGGTGGGACGCAGCCCGAGTCGGTGGGCCAGCCTGCGCAGCTCGGCCGGCCCCAGCAGGGTCCCCGTCATGGAGACACCGACACTAGGACAGGCCCAGCCGCTAGGACAGGCCCAGCCTTGCTGAGCAGGCTGGCCAGGCGCCGTAGCCACCCCGAGCGGCACGGACCCGCTCGGCGGTGGCGATCTGTTCCTCGCGGGTGGCCTGGTGCGGGTAGGACGCATACTGGTCGCCGCCGTAGGCGTCCCAGGTGCTCTTGTTGAACTGCAGGCCGCCGTAGTAGCCGTTGCCGGTGTTCGTGGCCCAGTTGCCACCGGCCTCGCACTGCGCCAGGCGGTCCCACACCGAGCCGTCGGAGACTACGGGGACGGGTTTGCTGCCCACTCGGACCCGGCGTGGCTGCGGCGGGGTGATCTCGTCGGTGGCGAGTTCCTTGCGGGCAGTCTCCCGGCCGTTGGTCCGGGTGACCAGGAAGGTGACCAACTCCTCGCCTGGCGCACCCGGCTCCTCGACGACCTCCTGACCCCGAGCCAGGTCGGGATCCTTGATCTCCTGCACCGGAGGCTCAACGGACCGCCGCTCGCTGCGCTGCTCGGTCCGGATCCGGGTGACCTGCACCGTCATCCCGGGCAACACCGGCGCCGTGACCGCCGGGTCCACGGTGTCCGGTTCCTGCAGCGGCAGGCCCTGCTCGGCGAGCAACTCGTCAACCGAGCGCGCGGCCGAGGAGATCTTGCGGGCTGGCTGGCCGCCATCAACCAGGGTGATCAGTTTGGGGGTGCGGACCTCCAGCGCCATGCCTGCCAGCGGGATGCGCCGGGAGCGGTCGGCGGACAGCACCATGTCCTGACCACGCATCCCCAACTGGTGCAGCGCGGTCTGCACGGTCAGCGCGGTGGTCCAGACCTCCCGCCGGGCACCGTCCACGGTCAGAGTGAGTGGCCGCCCGCGCCTGAGCACGATGCGGCTGCCGTCGGAGATCTGGCTGTCTGCGGTCGGGGCGAGCGCGTCCTTGTCGTCGGCCCGCAGGCCGGCGGACTTCAGCGCACCCGCCACTGAAGAGGCGAACGTGTGAACGACCCGCTGCTCGTCGTCGACAGCCACGGTGACGGTCTTGCCGACGGTGAGAGCTGACGCGGTGCCGGCGCCCAGTGCCAGGGCGAGGGCCACGGTAGCGGCCCGGACGTACATGCGAGTGGTCACAAGTGTCCAGTCGTCGCAGTTCCGGGCAGGGGCGAGCACGAGAACGCGCAGCAGGACGGCACCCACCACCAGTAGCCACGGCAGGCTCACCCACGTCGGGTCTTGGCGACCGGCACCACCTCGCCACCCAGCCGTGACCCACGTCCTCGCACCCGGGAGGTTCCCCACCCCGGCTTACGGTCACGGGACCGTAACGGACGGTGGCGAGCAAGGCAAAGATGTCCACGAACCGTGTCGCCGACAACACGTTCAGGAGCGGTGAGCGGTATCAGCGGTACCGAAGCTCTGCGGCACCCGGCCGAGCCGGAAAACGCGCTCGGCGGTCGCGGTGCATGCGGTGACCACGTGCGCGACGTCCTGTCCCCGCAGCGCGGCAAGATCACGCACGGTATAGGGCAGGTTGACCGGCTCGTTGGGTCGACCGCGATACGGATGCGGGGTGAGGAACGGGGCGTCGGTCTCCACCAGCAGCAACTCGTCAGGGACCAGGACCGCTGCCTCCCGCAGCGCACGGGCGTTGCGGAAGGTCACCGTCCCGGAGAAGGACAGCAGGTAACCGGCCCGCACACAGGCTCGGGCCAGCTCGGCGTCTCCGGAGAAGCAATGGAAGATCACTGTCTCGGGCGCGCCTTCCTGCTCGAGCACGGCCAGCACGTCGTCGTGAGCGTCCCGGTCGTGAATCATCAGCGGCTTGCCCACCCGCTTGGCCAGGTCGATATGCCAGCGGTACGCCTCCCGCTGTACCGGCGGGGCGGCGACGCTCGGATCGCGTTGCGGCCAGTAGTAGTCCAGGCCGGTCTCCCCCACCGCGACCACCCGCGGCTGCCGCGCGAGGTGCTCCAGCTCGGCGCGGTCCGCGTCGGTCATCGCCGCGGTCCGGGTGGGATGCAGCGCCGTTGCCGCGAACACCCGCTCGTCCCAGTTGGCGGCATCGACCACCCAGCGGGCGGCGGGCATGTCGTCGGCGACGGTGACCACGGCGGCCACCCCGACAGCCTGTGCCCGGTCCAGCGCCGCCCGGACTCCGGCCGGATCGGTGGCCCCGCACGCATCCAGATGCGTATGCGCGTCCACCACCCTGCCCGGCAGCCGCTCCGGCGCTGGTGGCAGCTCGCTCGTCAGTGGCGTTCGGTGCGGGACCACTGTTACGCACTCACGACCGGATGGGCGCCCATGCCGGGCCGGTGTCGCTCAGCGCCGGGTCCAGCTTGGGGAACAAGGGGGTGGGCTTGGCCAGCGGGCGCCCGACCTCGATCGGGATGCTCTGCCACCGGGCCTGCTCGGCGGCGTAGTCCCCGGTGAGCACCGGATAGTCCGGGCCGCTGCCGGCGACCAGCTCGGACACCTCGCTGATCTGCGGCTGAGCGGACCACATCCCGGTGCCGCCGAGCAGCTCGTGCACCTGCTGTGCGGCGTGCGGCAGGAACGGGGTGAGCAGCGTGTTGGCGTCGGAGACGACCTGCAGTGCGGTGTGCAGGATGGTGTCGCGGCGCTCCGGGTCGTCCCGGCGCTTCCAGGGTTCCTGGTCGGACAGGTACTTGTTGGCCGCGCCGACCACCCGCATCGCCTCGCCGATCGCGGCCTTGACCCGGTTGCGCGCCAGCAGCCCACCGACGGTGTCGAAGCCCGCCTGCGAGGTGGCCAGCAGCTCGGCGTCGGCAGCGTGCCGGGTAGCCGGCTGAGGCACCGCCCCGACGTTCTTGTGCGCCATCGCGATCGCGCGGTTGACCAGGTTGCCCCATTCGTTGGCCAGCTCGAAGTTGATCCGGCGGATGAACTCGTCCCAGGTGAAATCGGTGTCCTGGGTCTCGGGGCCGGCCACCGAGATGAAGTAGCGCAGCATGTCCGGGCCGAACTCGCGCAGGAAGTCCCCGACATAGATCACCGTGCCGCGCGAGGTGGAGAACTTCGACCCGCTCATGGTGAGGAACTCACTGGACACCACCTCGGTCGGCAACTGCAGCACGCCGAACGGTCCCGGCTCGCCGCCGCGATCCCCCGCCCCGTTGTGACCGAGCAGCAGCGCGGGCCAGATCTGGGCGTGGAAGGTGATGTTGTCCTTGCCCATGAAGTAGTAGGAGCGGGCGGCCGGGTCGCACCACCACTGCTGCCACGCATCTGGCTGACCTGAACGCACTGCCCATTCCACCGACGCCGAGAGGTATCCGATCACCGCGTCGAACCAGACGTAGAGCCGCTTCATCGGGGCGTCGCGCCAGCCGTCCAGCGGTACCCGCACACCCCAGTCCAGATCGCGGGTGATCGCGCGCGGGCGCAGGTCGTCGAGCAGGTTGAGGGAGAACTTCAGCACGTTGGGTCGCCACTCGGTGCGGGTGGCCAGCCATGAGCCGAGCGCCTGGGTGAACGCCGGCAGGTCCAGGAACAAGTGCTCGGTCTCGCGGAACTGCGGAGTCTCCCCGTCGATCCGGGAGCGCGGCTGGATCAGATCGGCCGGGTCGAGCTGGTGGCCGCAGTTATCGCACTGGTCCCCACGGGCACTGGGATAGCCGCAGATCGGGCAGGTGCCCTCGATGTAGCGGTCGGGCAGCGTCCGACCGGTGGACGGGCTGACCGCGCCGAGTGCGGTCTTGTGCAGAATGTAGCCATTGCGGTGCAGCGCACCGAACAGCTCCTGCACCACCCGGTGGTGGTTGGCGGTGCTGGTGCGGGTGAACAGGTCGTAGGACAGGCCCAGGCCCTGCAGGTCGCCCACGATCACCCGGTTGTACTTGTCCACCAGCTCCCGCGGCGTGACGCCCTCCTGGTCGGCCTGCACCTGGATCGGGGTGCCGTGCTCGTCGGTGCCTGAGATCATGAGCACCCGGTTGCCTGCCATCCGCTGGTAACGGGCGAAGATGTCGGACGGGACACCGAACCCGGAGACGTGGCCGATGTGCCGAGGGCCGTTGGCGTAGGGCCAGGCCACCGCAGTCAGGACGGGTGTGCTCATACCGCCCAGCCTATGGGCCAGGACCACCGGGTTACCCGGCGAGGGGGCCGCTCCGTGCCCCTCGCGGGCCTTCTTACCTGCCCGAACCAGCACCTCGACGGTCCAGCACCATCCGGCCGCACTGCACGCCATCCGGCCTCACTGCAGGAGTGGCTCGATCCGGCTCCAGGTGTCCGGGTCCTCGCCACCAAGCCGCCAGAAGAACGTCCCGCCGAGGTGGTACTTCTCGACGAGATCGAGCTTCACAGCGGTGCTCTCAGCGTTCTCGAACCACACCTCGTGCGGCCCGTCGGCTCCGCGGTAACGGAACCACGGTGACTGGCTGTCCTCGTCCCACTGCACGTCGGCGCCGTTCTTGTCGGCCAGGTCGGTCGCCTCCTGCCAGGTCACGGTCTCGCCCCCGCCGCGCCCCCAGTCGTATCCGAGCAGATCATTGCCGAGTACCACCTTCTCCGGCTGAATCTGGCTGGTGGTGTAGGCCAGGACGCGGTCCACCCAGTCGATCGGAGCGACTGGGCCGGGATCCGAACCGCTGTAGCTGTAGTCGTAGCTCATCACGTTGACCCGATCGACCACCTTGCCGATAGCGGCGTAGTCCTGCGCCCGGTTATGCGGCCCGTCGCCCGCGTCCGATTCTTTCGGCTGCACGGAGATCGTCAGCAGCTTGTTTTGCGCATGCAGCGCCGCGCCCAGGTCGGTGAGGAACACCACGAGCGGCTGCCGGTCACCGTCTTGGAGGCTCTCGTAGTCGATGTCGATCCCGTCGTAACCCTCACGCAGCACCAGATCGACGATGTTGCGCACATGCTTCGAGCGCCGCACGGGATCGCGCAGGACGACGCTTGCATTGCCGGGCGTCCATTCACCCTGCGAGTAGTTGGCGATATTAGGAATCACCCGAATGCCGTGGCTTTGCAACTCCCGGACCAGCCGGGGCTTCACCTTCGTGTACGGCTGGTCGAGCAGCCCGATACTGCCGTCTGGCAGCACCGAGTACCACCAGAACGAGATATCGGTGAACAGGTCAGTGTGCTGTACCGCAACCTCGAAGCCCCGCCGCTGGTCGTAGTACGGGATGCTGGCGGCAACGACCTGCTTCCCGTGCGCCCCCGCCCCGGGGCTCTGCCGGCCCTCCGTGGGCCCTCCGACGCTGCAGCCAGCCAAGACCTGGACCAGCAGCAGCGCGCACAGCACAGACAGCCCGCACCGCCGGCGCATACCCTGCATGGGGACCACAGTACTCACCGACGCCCTACCCACCGACGGCCCTGCGCCGTGCTCCCGGCCGGTCCGTACCGGGGAAGATCCGCTCCGCCTCGGATATCGTAGTCTGCGCTCGGCGGCACCCGGCAGGAGGTGGGTTGGAGTGACTGGACACCTGCGCGTCAGTGTCCACCAGCCTGCCTACCTTCCGTACGGCGGCTTCTTCGCCAAGATGCTGAGCAGTGATATTCACATCGTCCTGGACACGGCCTTGTACTCCCGGCAGAGCTTCCAGACCCGGAACCGTATTCGCGGCCCCCAAGGGCAGGTCTGGCTTTCGGTCCCGGTGCACGGAAAAAGCAAGACCACTCTGGACCAGCTCGCGGTGGACAAGCACACCAATTGGTCGGCCCGCCATTGGCGGACGATTGCGACGATCTATGGAAAGGCCAGAACCGCGGAGCTGCACTGGATCCAGGAACTCAACCAGGACCACTTCGTCGACGTAGCCGGGATGTGCCTGGAGCGGCTGTCCGCCTTGCTCGGCATTGATGTCCCGATCATACGGGCAAGTTCCTTGCGACCGGATACCTGGGAGCAGAATGCAGACCAGAGATTGATCGACCTGATGGTTCAGGTCGGCGGTAGCGAGTACGTGTCCGGGGTCGGCGGCCGCAATTACATGGACCTGTCACGATGGCAAGACGCCGGTCTCGGGGTCACCTTCTGCGACTGGACATCACCTGCCTATCCGCAGCCCCCGCACGATGACTTCGCACCCGACCTCTCGATCATCGATCTGGTAGCCAGGCTGGGGCCGTCCGCCGCCAGGAAGCTGATCCAGGCGGGCACCGCGCTGCAGACCGCGCTGCCCGCCTCCCCAGCCGGCAGCGAATAGGCGGCGTAGCGCACGCCTTCGGCCTTATTCCTGGACGTTCCCAGATTGCTTTTCGGTGGGGCCGCAGTAAGGCATGCCTAACCTTGTTAACAACGAGTAACCGGCACGCGACCAACCGCAGATCGACATCTGAGCGAGAAATACCCAAACGGGTGACACCGGGGGGGTAACGAGTGAGCATCTGTAGCAGATATGAACGACAGGGGGTGCGGTCTGCAGCCACTGCTGGCCGCCGTGACACGGAGCCTCAGCACGCCGAGTTGTGCGCTCTGAGGCTCGGGAAGAGGGGCCGTGACATGGACTACGCCGACTCAGACTCACCCGCGTTATCGCAGGAGCTGCAGCCACCCGAGCGAACACTTCGCCCGCCCGCCCGAGCGATCTTCGCACCGGCTGCGGCCACCACGCTCGACGCCCAGCACCAGGCCCGGGACCTCACCGTTGCCGTGGTGGGTCTGGGTTACGTCGGCCTACCGACCGCCATCGCCTTCGCCGAGTCCGGCTGCGCGGTAGTCGGCTACGACACGAGCGAAGAACGGCTCACCGCTATCAAGGCCGCTGCAGTGGATATTTTGCCAGCCGACCATGCCCGGCTCAGTCGGCATCTGGGATCGACCTCGTTTACCTTGACGACCAATCCGGCCATGCTTGCCTCAGCCGACGCGGTCATGATTTGCGTGCCGACACCGATAGATTTGTACCTGGTACCAGACCTCAGTGCACTTACCGCGGCATGTCAGACCGCCACTCGTTATGCGGCACCTGGGCAGGTAATCATATTGACTTCGACGACATACGTCGGGTGCACTCGCAGGCTCGTGGTGAAACCGTTGACGGCGCGGGGCATGCGGATTGGCGAGAACATTTTTGTGGCATTCAGCCCGGAGCGGCTCGACCCGGGCAACGCCACGCCGAGCCACGAATTGATCCCCCGTGTCATCGGCGGCGTAACCGAGGAATGCCGGCGCCGGGCGGTGGAAGTATTGGTGCGGATAACCACGCTCCCACACACCGTCTCATCGCCCGAATCGGCAGAGATGACAAAGCTGTTGGAGAACACCTTCCGGGCTGTCAACATCGCATTGGCTAATGAGTTCGCGGATGTTTGCGGCGAGTTGCACCTCGATATTGTCGAGATCATCGAGGCGGCGGCGACCAAGCCGTACGGGTATATGCCGTTCTATCCCGGGCCAGGTGTTGGTGGGCACTGTATCCCGTGCGATCCGCACTATCTGTTATGGCAGTTGCGGGCCCGGCGGGCACGGCTGCCGGTGACCGAGACCGCGATGATGTCCATCGCCATCCGGCCGCGGTATATCGTCGCTCGGGTCCGTGACATTCTCGGCGAGTCCGGCCACCGGGTGTCCGGGGCCAGGGTGCTGTTGACCGGGGTGAGCTACAAGCCGGGTATTGCTGACCTGCGCGCGTCGCCCGCCCTTGAAATCATGACCGAGTTGCGGGACGCCGGCGCAACCGTGGCGTACTTCGACCCGCATGTGCCGTCGGTGCGCCTCGCCGACCAGGAGCTGACCAGCGTGCCACGGCCGAACCCCAGCCACTACGACATCGCCGTCGTCCACACGCTGCACCCCGACGTCGACTACGGCTGGCTCGCCCAATTCCCGGTCGTGCTCGATGCGACCTATCGGGCGGCTCATCTGCCGAGCCGAGTTCTGCCCTGAGCAAGGGTCATGACCTGCACCGGCCGGTAACCGGTCCCGCCGGACCCGGTGATTACTGAGAAGGAGGGCCCTCGTGAAGGCACTGATCACCGGTGGAGCCGGCTTCATAGGAAGCCACCTGGTCGAGTATCTGCTTAAGCACGGGCATGAGGTGATCTCGGTCGACGACCTGTCCACGGGCAGTTGGCGCAACATGGCGCATCTGGCGGGGCGCGACGGGCACCGGTTCGTCCAGGGCTCGGTCCTCGATCCGGACCTGATGGACCACCTCACTGCCGAGTCGGACACGGTATTTCACCTGGCTGCCGCGGTCGGTGTGCGGACCATCGTCGATGATCCCCTGGGTAGTCTGCGCACCAACCTGCGGGGCACCGAGACCGTGCTGGACAGTGCCCACCGGCACGGCGTGCGCATCCTGGTCGCCTCCACGAGCGAGGTGTACGGGCACAACACTTCCGACGCCCTGGCAGAGGACGCGGTCCGGGTCCTCGGGTCGCCCCTCACCGTGCGCTGGTCCTACGCTGAAGCGAAGGCGGTCGATGAGACCCTGACCTATGCGTACTGGCGATACAGAGGCCTGCCGACGGTCATAGTCCGGCCATTCAACATCGTCGGCCCCCGGCAGACCGGACGTTACGGCATGGTTATTCCCCGTTTCGTCGACCAAGCCCTGCACGGGGAGCCGCTGACGGTCTACGACGACGGCACCCAAACCCGGTGCTTCTGCCATGTCAGCGATGTTGTCGGCCCCTTGGCCGCACTCATCGAGCACCCCCAGGCTTACGGTCAGGTATTCAATCTCGGGCGCGCTGACGAGATATCGATCCGCGAGCTCGCAGAACGAGTCATCGAGCGGGCAAACTCGTCGAGCACCATTCGTTACGTGCCCTACTCAGAGGCTTACCCCGAGGGCTTCGAGGATATGAGCCGCCGCGTCCCTGACATCTCCCGGGCGCGCGAGCTCATCGGTTTCGACCCTCAACTGGGCCTGGACGACATCCTACTCGGAGTGATCGACCACCAAGTGGCTCGGATGGCCGAGCCGCCAGGTGCGGCACTGGCGATGAGAGAAATTGCTGGCATTGGCGCCGAGGCCAGGCTCCGCGGTGCCGTCACTGTGCTGCGGGGTGATTAGTGATGCTCAATTTCTGTGACGAATTTCTGGCCAGCCAGCGGATGCTCGTAATCTCACCGCACGCCGATGACGAGACCTATGGATGCGCCGGTAGCATCGCCCGGATCAAGTCACTTGGTGGTGAGGTCTACGTCATACTCGTCTCGGTGGCCGATCTCGCCCACTACGGCAAGGCCGACGACGGATCGGTGAAGACCGTGGTATCACACCAAACCCGGCTGGATGAGTTCGCCGCGGTGATGCGGTATCTGAAAGTGGACGACTGGGAGGTTCTCTTTACCGACGCCCAGACGCACCTCAGTCTCGACACCGTGCCCCGGAAGCATCTGGTACGGCTCCTGGAGTCGGATGCACGGCTATCGATTGACAACCTCCAGCCGACCATGGTGATGATTCCGGCGATCAGCTACAACCAGGATCACGAGGCGCTTTTCCGGGCGGGCGTCACGGCAACCCGCCCGGGCGCACCCGGCCAGAAGTACACCGTTCCTTTCGTGCTCACATACGACAACACATCCCTGTTCTGGTCCGGCGATGGCACACGTTTCCACCCGAACGTCTACATCGATGTGTCGTCCTTTCTCGACACCAAGATCAGTGCGTTGAAAATGCATGCATCGCAGGTTCGCGGACCGCTTTACCACGGCAGTCCCGAAGGTCTCGAGTTGGCGACACGCACCCGGGGGCGGGAAACCAGCCTGGAGGCTGCGGAAGGGTTCTGCCTGCTACGCGGCGTCTTCTAGGAGGCGGATCTGCTAGGCGGCCGGACCAGGAACGGCGTCGGGGCACGCAACGTGCGGAAAGCGAGGCGGTGTCATGCAGTGGGCGGTAATCCTGCTCCTGCTCGGCGTCAGTTTCACGCTGTGGATGACGGTCGGCGTGCTACGCTTCGCTCAGCAGTACAGCACCAGTCGGAAACGAGATCTGGCCGACCTCGGACGGCGGAAATTGTTTGTGACCGAGGTAGCCGTGGTCGTTCCAGCCCACAACGAAGAGCTCACGATCGGGGCCACGTTGGAGTCCGCCACACGGCTGGTTCCCGCAGCCAACATCCACGTGGTCGCCGACGGGTGTGATGACGACACCGCGCAGATTGCCCGCAGTTACGGGGTGAATGTCCTACCCTTCTCCCCGGCCCGCGGCAAGGCCGCAGGTATCGAAGGCGCAGTGCAGCACTTTGATCTCTGCCGGAGATTCTCTGTCCTGCTGATCCTCGATGCCGACACCCAGTTGGATGAAAATTATATCGAGCGCGGGCTGAAGTTGTTGAACGACCCGTCCTTCAGCGCCGTCGCCGGTTATGCGCATACCACCTGGCAGCCCGAGCAACTGACCATGCTCGGTCGCTTTCTTGTTTCCTACCGGACCCGGCTCTACGCCGTGATGCAGTGGATCAAATATGGGCAGACCTGGCGGTATACCAATGTCACTCCTATCGTTCCGGGCTTTGCCAGCATGTATCGCACCCGGGCCCTGTCGCAGATGGACCTTAATCCACCAGGTCTGGTGATCGAAGACTTCAACATGACCTTCGAGCTTCATCACAAGCGGCTCGGGAAAGTGGCCTTCGAGCCCTCGGTGTTCGGCCGGACCCAGGACCCCGACAACCTGCAGGACTACTACCGTCAGATAAAGCGGTGGTGGCTCGGGTTCTGGCAGACCATTCGTCGTCACGGTTTGTGGGTGAGCTGGTTCTCCGCCGCCTTATGCCTGTTCCTCGTGGAGGTAACGGTAGCGAGTTCGGTGCTCATAATTATCGCGCTGGCTGTTGTGCTGCTCGCGGTGGATCCGCTCAGTGCCGGGCGCGTCCTGCAGATGGGCTGGTACACGTCGTTCTACAGTCTTGTCTCCGACGTGCTGTCACCCATGAATCTACTACTTTTCCTCTTCGTTCCGGATTACATCCTGACCTGTGCGGTGGCAATTTGGCTGCGCCGGCCCAGTCTCTTGCTCTATGGCCTGGGTTTCCTCTTCATCCGGCTGCTCGACTCGACAGCGGCTCTCTGGACACTGCAACAGGCTTGGCGCACGAGGTCCACCGGCCGGTGGAACAGCCCTCGGCGGCGAACCGTTGCGACGTCCGCGCCCTCAAACGAGGTGTTGACCGCAAGCCCAGCACCGACGGCAAGCGCAGGGGACCCGGCGAATGCGGAAGGTCCGGTGCAGACGATCGTGCCAGCGAGTGCGGGTCGCCGGTGGTCGTTTCGAGCACACCGCCCGCGTCCGGTGCTGCGGGACGCCCTGCTGGTGAGCGCACTGCTGGCGGGGATGGTGTGGATCGTGCTGGCCGTGATACCGCTGACGGTGGCCCTCACTGCGGGCATTTTTTTCCTGGCCGCCGCAGCCGGCTGGAGCCACCGCAGGTAGGTCCAGGTTGCCCGCGGGTATCTGCCCGCCCGCCGAAGTCACTCTGGGTGCAAGGCTGCCTGGTAGAGGTCCCGTTTGGCGATGCCGTGCGCGGTGGCGACGGTGCCGACGGCATCCTTGAGCCGCTGCCCGGCCGCGACCCGCTCGTGCACCTCGCGCACCAGCTCCGCCGCGTCCGGCGCCGCGCGCGCCGGCGCGCCGGCCAGCACGACGGTGATCTCGCCGCGCACCCCCCCGGCGGCCCACTGCGCCAGCTCGCCGAGACCACCCCGGCGTACCTCCTCGTACGGCTTGGTGAGCTCCCGGCACACCACCGCCGACCGGTCCGCGCCCAGCACCTCAGCGGCTTGCCCCAGCGTCGCGGCCAGCCGATGCGGTGACTCGAAGAACACGCAGGTACGCGGCTCGTTGCCGAGCGCGGCCAGCCAACGCCGACGGGGAACGGCGCGGCGCGGCGCGAACCCCTCGAAGCAGAACCGGTCGGACGGCAGCCCGGAGACGGCGAGCGCGGTGGTGACCGCTGAGGGGCCAGGCAGGCAGGTCACCGGCAATGCCTCCGCCACGCAGGCGGCCACCAGCCGGAATCCGGGATCGGACACCGCGGGCATCCCGGCATCGGTCACCAGCAGCACCGTCTGACCTTCCCGGATCGCCCTCAGCAGGGCCGGGATCCGGGCCGCCTCCACCGCGTCGTAATGCGCAACGACCCGGCCAGTGACCGTGACGCCGAGCGCGGCGGCCAGCGCCCGCAGCCGTCGGGTGTCCTCGGCGGCGACCACATCCGCCGAGCCCAGCGCCTCGATCAGGCGGGGCGAGGCGTCGCGCGAGTCGCCGAGCGGGGTGGCCGCCAGCACCAGAGCACCAGACACCCAGCCGAGCCTACGATCGTGGCCGTGACCATGACCCGGGAGGCGAGCCGCTCGCGCAGCACAAACTTGTCAGCCGGTCCCGGACACCCGGCACAGGCACCGAACGGACCGGCCGGCCCGCAACGGCGGCTGGTGCCGCGCCCGCTCACCGACCGGGGGCGGGGCTGGGCGGTGGCGCTGGGACTGGCCCTGATCGCCGGCCTGGTGCGATTGTGGAACCTGGGCCATCCCACCGATCACGGCACCCCGGTCTTCGATGAGAAGCACTACGTGCCGCAGGCCTGGCAGATGATCCGCAACGGCGGGGTGGAGGACAACCCGGGCTACGAGCTGGTGGTGCACCCGCCGCTGGGTAAGCAGCTCATCGCGCTCGGCGAGCTGGCACTGGGTTACAACGGGTGGGGGTGGCGGCTGTCGGCCGCGCTGGCGGGCACCTGCTGCGTGCTGCTGATCGTGCGGATCGTGCGCCGGATGACCCGCTCGACGCTGCTGGGCGGGATCGCGGGCGTGCTGCTCATCGTCGACGGGGTGAGCCACGTGCAGTCCCGGATCGGGATGCTCGACATCTTCCTGACCATGTTCGTGCTCGCCGCGTTCGGCTGCCTGGTCATCGACCGGGAACAGGTGCGCGCCCGGCTGGCCACCGTGGTCCGGGAGGGCCGGATCGACGACACCGAGTTCGGCCCACGCCTCGGAGTGCGCTGGTGGCGTTTTGGGGCGGGGGTGTTGCTCGGGCTGGCCTGCGCCACCAAGTGGTCCGGGGTGTACTACCTGGTCGCCTTCGCCGCGATGAGCCTGGTGTGGGACGCCTGCGCCCGGCGCACCGCGGGGGCCCGCCGACCGTGGGCCGGCACCGCGGTCCGGGATCTCGGGCCCGCGCTGTGGGCGATGGCGACCGTGCCGCTGGGTGCCTACCTGGCGATGTGGTGGGCCTGGTTTGGCAGCGAGACCGGCATCGACCGGCACGTGGTGGGTGACAAGATCGGCAGCGGTGGCCCATTCTCCTTCATGCCAGCACCGCTGCGGGCACTGTGGTACTACAGCGCCCACGTACTGGATTTCCATACCGGCCTGACCACGCCGGCCAAGCCACACCCGTGGGAGTCCAAACCCTGGAGCTGGCCGATGGGGCTGCGGCCGATGCTCTATTACTACGAGTCCGGCCCCGCGGCGTCCGGCTGTGGCCGGGGCGACTGCGTGAGCGCCGTGATGCTCATCGGCACGCCCGCGCTGTGGTGGATCTCGCTTCCGGTGCTGGGCTGGTCGCTGTGGCGGGCGGCCACCACCCCGGACTGGCGCTACGGTGCCGCGCTGGTGGGCTACGCCGCAGGCTGGCTGCCCTGGTTCATCAACATCGACCGCCAGATGTACTTCTTCTACATGGCGCCGGTGGCTCCGTTCCTGGTCATCGCGGTGACCCTGGTGCTGGGCGAGCTACTCGGCCGGGTCGGCGACGGCACCGAGCGGCAGGGTACCGGGCTGCTCCTGGTCTGCATCTACCTCGGGCTCGTGGTGGCCAACTTCGCCTGGCTCTGGCCCATTCTCACCGGTGACTCGATCACTCCGGGGCATTGGGATGCCGAGCTGTGGCTGCCCTCGTGGCGGTGACCGGGGAAGGGAGCGGGGCAGGTCAGACCACGCGGATCCAGTTACCCTCGACCACCACGTCGCGCGAAGGCAGGGGCCGCTTCGCCGGGCCGTTGACGACCGAGCCGTCCGCGACGGCGAACTTGCTCCCGTGGCACGGGCAGTTGATCGTCCCCCCCGCCACATCCTGCATCGTGCAGCCCTGGTGCGTGCAGATCGCCGAGAACGCCCGGAACGTGTCGGGCTCCGGCTGGGTCACCACCACCTCCTCAGCCCGGAAGACCTGCCCACCACCGACGGGAATGTCGCTCGTGCGGGCCAGCCCCTGGCTCTGCGGGGCCACCGGGGCACCTTGTGTTCCGGCCGGGGACGGGTAGCCCCCGCCGGTGCCGGTCGCCCCCTGCTGGCCGCCGTAGCTGCTGCAGCCGGCCAGCGCCGCGGTGAGCGCCAGGACGCCGGCTCCGCCAGCCACCAGGGTGCGCCGGTTCATCGAGCCGGCGCCACCGGGCCGGGCGTCGTCGGTCTGCTGGCGGGCGTACGCCTGGCCGGGGTTGGACGCCTGGCCGGGGTTGGACGTCTGGCCGGGGTTGGCCGTCTGCGTGTGGTGGGACACCCTCACTCCTCACAGGTGGACTATCAGAAGGTCACGCCGACTGTGGTGAAAAACCACAGCGATGAGGTCAGCCAGAGGCCGACCAGGCTGGTGAACACCAGACCACCGATCATCGGGATTGCCCAGCCGGGCACCCCGCGACGGGTCAGCAGGAGCATTTTCGCCACGAACGCCCCGAAGAAGAAACAGCCGAGCAGGGAATGGATCAGCACCCGGGGCGCGTCCGACTGGAAGCCCAGCGCGTAGAGGCAGTGCACGACCACGGGCACCGCGAGCAGCACTGCGCTCCGTCCTGACCAGCGGTGCAGCGCGGGGGTCCAGTGCGGAGCGCGGCCCCCGGGCAGCTTGCCCGCCATCGCCAGCGCCGAGGCGAGCTGGACCAGGGCGAGCAGGAAGACGGCCGTGGTCAGCCAGGACTTGGCCGCCTGCGCGCCGGAGAAGCCGGCGATGCTCACCGCGATGCCGGTCGGCTGGTGCAGCTTGCCGTACCCGCCGAGCGCGACGGCCACCGCAGAACCGGCGACGAGCGAGGTCAGGATCGCGCCCGGACGGGAGGTCTGCGCCCGGTGGCTCGACGCGAAGTGCCGCTGGGTCATCGGTGGTCCTCCAGCTCACGAAGAGGGCCGGAGCACGTCGTCGGCTCCGGTCACCGGCCGGGGGACGATCGTGATCCCGCCGACCTGGACGCCCCCCAGGTGGCTGGGGTCGATAGCGGGAGCCGGCTGTCGGACGCCGCCGACGTTGGCTACCCCCACCTGGCTGCCGTCCTGTCGCACGATCCAGCCGACCCGGGCCGGCGCGCCGTTGACCGTGCCGTCGCCCTGGTAGAGACCAGCGGGGGAGTTGGCCGTCTCTGCCGCGAACGGCCAGCGCTTGCCCTGTACCTGCACCGTGCCGAACACCGCCTCGTCCTGCACCGCGCCGGTAACCTTGGCTCCTTCGGCACCCTGCAGGCTCAGTTGGCCGTCCTCGAGCGTGCCCTGCAACCAGGACTCGATCCGCTTGCCGTCACAGACGTAGGCAGCCGCCTCGCTGCCCCGCACCTTGATCGCGATGGTGACCTCGTTACCGCTGCTGCGCCCGGCGTAGGCGGCCGGTGGCGGGGCGGCCACCGCGGGCGGCGCAGCCGGGTCCGCGGCATCCGGTTGCGGTCCAGCCTCTGGCGCGTCAGCCGGTTCCTGGGCAGTCGATTCCTGGGCAGGAACCGGAGGCTGGGCGGAGCCCGGCGGGGCGGTGGCCCTGGCGGCGGTCTGGGCCACCGTTGTCAGGTTCACCGCAAATAGCACCGTGGCCAGCGCGGCAATGGCAAGCAGGGTGATAACGGGACCGCGGTATCTCATGATCGCTCCTCAGCAGCGGCGGGGCGACGCTCGCCAGCAGGACGGCGCCGGGCGCGGTTCGGGCCCAGTCCATGAGGAAGGTCATCACCACCCCGTGCGCGTCGCCGTAGGGCTCCACCGTGCTGCTACAACCTTGGGGAGCTGACAGTGACACCGAACGGGGCCAAGCTGCTATCACCCATGGTGATGACTTTCCGGCGCCACAACTCTTTCGAGGTTGGCGTGAGCTACCAGTAAACTACTTTTAGTCATCACCACTTCGACCGCGCCGCTACTGGCCGGTGAGGTGGTCCCGCAGGAACGCGAGGGTGGCCTGCCACGCCTCGGCGGCCTGCTCAGGGTCGTAGGTGCCGAGCAGGTTCTCGTCGTTGACGAAGGCATGCCCGGCCGGGTAGAAGCGGACCTCTGGGTGCTGGCCGGACTGCCGCTCGATGGTCGCGGCTAGCTCGCGCACCACGTCCGGGGTACTCATCTGGTCCTGCTCCGCGGCATGAATCAACAGCGGGGCGGACAGGCCGGCGAAACTCGGGTACTGCGCACCGAACGCCGGGTAGAACGCCACCGCGGCGCCGATCTTGTCGCCCTGCTGCGCGGCGAGTACCAGCACGAACCCGCCGCCCATGCAGAAGCCCACGACGCCGACCTGGGCGCTGGTGACCGCCTGGTGAGCGAGCAGGTAGTCCACCGCACCGCCCAGGTCGCGGGCTGCCCGGTCCACCGGCAACTCAGCCATGAGCCGGTCGGCCTCCTCGGCGTCGTGGGTGGTGGCCCCGCCGAAGAGGTCCGGGGCCAGCGCGACGAAACCCGCCGCGGCAAGCCGGTTGGCCACGTCGGCGACATGGCTGGTCAGTCCCCACCACTCCTGGATCACCACCACACCCGGACCGCTACCCGACTCGGGCAGCACCAGGTAGCCGTGCGCGGTGGCCCCTTCCGCCGCGAAGGTGACGTTCTGCAGCGAGTTCTCGGTCTCCATGCCCCCGATCCCACCATCCACCTGCCCAGGCCGCCACTCCCGGCGGCGCGCCAGCAGTGCGGTTCGGATCTGAATGGCGGGTCGAGCGGGGCTAACGCACGCGGGTACCGGTGTGGGTGCAGGAGTAGCCGCCAAGGCTCTCGACGGCGGCGCGGAACTTCTCGTCGGCCAACAGCTCCCACAGCGGGGCGAGCAGGGCGGAGTCGTGCGCTTCGCGGGTGAGCACCAGGTCGTAGGGCTCCTCGACGACCGGCACGAAGTCCAGCCCGAAGGCCCGCGCGGCGGCCAGGATGCCCAGCCCGGTGTCCGCCCGCCCGGCCGCCACGGCAGCCGCGACGCCCAGGTGGGTGTGCTCCGCACGCTGGTAGCCGACGATGCCGTGGGCGGCGACGCCACGACGGCACAGCTCGTGGTCGAGCAGCACCCGGGTGCCCGCGCCGCGCTGCCGGTTGACATAGCGCAGGCCAGGACGGCTCAGGTCGTCCAGCCCGGTGAGCCCGAGCGGGTTGCCGGGGGCGACGATCAGCCCCTGCGCCCGGTGCACCAGCCGGACCACCACGACATCGGCGCCCGCACCGAACACCCGCGGCAGGTAGGGCAGGGTGTACTCGCCGGTCTCCGGGTCCAGCAGATGCGAGCCGGCCAGGTGGCACAGCCCGTCGCGCAGCGCCACCAGCCCACCCAGCGAGCCGACGTTGGACGAGGCCAGCGTCAGCCCCGGGTCGCTGGCCCGCAGTGCCGATGCGGCCAGGTCGAGCACCAGGTCGTGCGAGCCGATCGCGACGATCGTCCGGTCGATCTCGGCCAGCCCGCGCAGCAACTGCACCTCGACGTCGGTGCCCGGGTGGTGGCCCTCCAGCCCGGCCGGGACGACCAGCAGCCCGTCCGCGCGCACCAGAGAGGTCAGCACCCCGGCCCCGCGGGGCAGCGGGGTGGCCACCACCTGCCCGCCGACCCGGCCCAGCCGCACCCGCACCCAGTCGTCCATCCCGAGCGGGGAGGCGAGCTTGCGGGCCAGCTTGGCGCGGGCCGTCGGGCGGGACGGGGGTGCGGTACCTTGCAGAGCCGCCAACAGGGGCCCGGCGAAGATCTCAAAGGTCAGCGCCGCCGACACCGGGTACCCCGGCGCACCGAGCACCGGCGTCCGGGCGACGGTACCCAGCACCACCGGATGCCCCGGCCGCACCGCCACCCCGTGCACCGCCAGGGTGCCCACCTGCGCCAGCACCGCGGCGGTGTGGTCGTCGCGGCCCGCGCTCGCCCCGGCGATGAGCACCACCAGGTCGGCGTGCTCGGCGGCAGCGCGCAGCGCCGCAGCGATCCGCTGCGGATCGTCCGGCTCGATGGGCAGGATGCGCGGCTGGCAGCCGCGCTCGGTGGCCTGACCCGCGAGCATCAGCGAGTTGCTGTCCAGGATCTCCCCGGGGCCGAGGTCGGTGCCCAGCGGCCGGATCTCGTCACCGGTGGGCAGCACCGCGACCACCGGACGGCGATGCACCACGATCTCGGTGACACCGGCCGCGGCGGCGGCTGCGACATCGACCGCGCGCAGCCGGTGCCCCTGCGCCAGCAGCAGCTCCCCGGCCGCCACGTCCTCACCGATGGACCGGACGTGCTGGTAGGGCGGGGCGGCCGCAACCAGTTGCACCCCCTCGGCGACCCGGTGCAGGTGCTCGCGCATCACTACCGCGTCCCGGCCGGCGGGCAGCGGGTCGCCGGTGTCCACGACGTCGAAGTCGCTCACCGTGGCCGGGCTCGTGGCGCTGGCCCCCACGGTGTCCGCCGCCCGCACCGCGATGCCGTCCATCCCGGCGGAGTCGAACGCCGGGGATGAGCGGGCCGCCCACACCGGCGCGGCAGTGACCCGGCCGATCGCCTCGGCCAGCCCCAGCTTCTCGGCGTCCACCCGGTCCGGGCACCCGGCAGCGGCACAGGCCTGCCGCCACACGGTCAGCGCCTGTGCCACCGGCACGTCACGAAAGAATGGGCTGCGCGGCACGCCCCCGGACGCTACCCCTGGGCCCGGCCAGGCGGAGCGGATGGCTCGGACAGCGCGCGCAGCCGGCGCTGGACCTCCGCGGGCCCGAGGGTGGTGGCCACCGCGTGCAGGTCGGGGCTGCGGGTGGAGCCGGTGAGCAGGACCCGGACCAGTTGCGCTGCCTCGCGGATCGAGCCGGGGTAGGCGTCGGGGTTCTTCTTGTAGTCCTTGGCGCTGGGCGCGAAGCCGTGCTTGGCGGCGAGCTGGCGGATCTGGTCGAACCAGTCGCGCGGGTCGTCCAGCGGCCGGTAGCTCTCGGCGAGATCGGTGACGAAGCCGTGCACCAGGTTCGGGTCCAGCCCGCCGAAGCGCTCGTCGTCGGCTCGCTTGACCAGGGCGAACAGCTCGGGGAAGAAGAACCCGTAGGCGGGTCGGAAATCGGACCAGGTGCGCAGGTCCTTGCGCGGGTTGGGGACGCCGTCGCGTTCCACCGCCAGCGCCTGCAGGGCCAGTTCGCGGCGCACGTCGAGCACGGCGAGCAGCTCGGGGTCGTAGCGGGCCGCCCAGGCCCGGACCGCGGCCAGGATCTCGGCGCCGGGCAGGGTGGCGATGTGGTCAGCCGAGATGTCCGCCAGCTTGACCAGGTCCACCAACGGACCGGCGACGCCGCATTCGGCCAGCTTGATTGGCGCGGCCAGGGCCTCGGCCAGCGGCAGCTCGGCGAGCCGGCCGTTGGCCAGCCCGCGCAGGTAGTACAGCACCGCCGGGGCGGGGTAGCCGGCTTCGAGGTAGAAGTCCACGCCGGCCTCGGGGTCCTTGCGCTTGGACAGCTTGCGCTTGCCGCCGGGGATCTGCTTCATCAGCGGCGCGATGTGCGCGTACCGGGGTGGGGCGAAGCCGAGCGCGTCGAACAACTGCAGGTGCAGCGGGACCGAGGAGATCCATTCCTCGCCGCGGATGACCAGGGTGACGCGCATGAGGTGGTCGTCGACGGCGTGCGCGAAATGGTAGGTCGGCAGCCTTGGCGCCTGCGCCGAGGACTTGAGGATGACCACGTCGTTGCGGTTGGCCTCGTGCGCCAGCTCACCGCGGATCGCGTCGGTGAACCGCACCCGCCGCCCTGCGGCGTCCTCGGGCGCGCGGAAGCGCACCACGTAGGGGGTGCCGCGGTCCAGCTCGGCCAGCACGGCGGCGGGCTGGGCGTCGCGCCAGAGCGCCCAGCGGCCGTGGTAGCCCGGCGGGACCTGCGCGGCCTGCTGCCGGGCGGTGAGGGCGGCCAGGTCCTCCTTGGTGGCAAAGCACAGGTACGCCGCGCCGCGGCGGAGCAGCTCACGCACGTAGCTCAGGTAGATGTCCGCCCGGGCGGACTGCTGGTACGGCCCGTAGCCCTCGACCTCGGTGGGCTGGATCTGGAGATAGTCGAAGGCCCGGGCGAACTGGGCCAGCACCCCTTCGACCTCGCGGGCCTGGTCGGTGTCCTCGACGCGGACCAGGTAGCGCCCGCCACTGTGCTGCGCGAGATCGCGGTCGATGGTCGCCACGTAGGCCGAGCCGATGTGCATCACCCCGGTCGGCGACGGCGCGAAGCGGGTCACCTCGGCGCCGGTGGGCAGTTGCCGCGGCGGGTAGCGCTGCTCCCAGTGCTCTGGCTCGGGCAGGTCGGCGGGGAACAGCGAGTCGATGACCGCTCGGTCGAGCATCGGTGCCACGGTCTCCAGCGCTGGGGACGGAAAGGGACCCCAGGCTAGCGCGCGGCCCGCTCAGGGCTCCCCCCGGCGGCGGGCGCGGTACCAGCGCCGGGCCGAGTGGTACCCGCGCTGCAGCGTGCGCAGGGCCCGGACCTGGGTGGCCAGGTAGGTCTGGTAGCGCCACGGCGGCTGGGCCCCGCCCCGCCATGGCGTAGGCGAAGGCCACGGCGTCGCGGTCCAGGTAGCGGTCGGCGCGCTCGAACCACGCCATGCTGGTCCGCGCCGCGGCTTGGATCGGGCGCAGCGCGGCGCGGCCTCGGCGGTCGTAGTCCGCCACCGCGGCGGTCAGGTCCTGGTGCTGGTGCAGGCTCTGGGCGAGGGCGACCGCATCGATCATCGCCAGCCTGGTGCCCGAGCCCAGCGTGAAGTGAGTGGTGTGGGCCGCGTCGCCGACCAGCACCGTGTTGCCGTGGCACCAGGTGTGGTTACTCACCTGGGTGAAGCGCAGCCACCGGGCCGGCTCGCCCCGGGACCGGCTGATCAACGAGTGGCCCGCCAAGGGTCGCTCGAAGATCTTTTCCAGCAGCCGGATGCTGTCCTCGTTGCCGAGCGAGTCGAACCCGAGGGCCTGCCAGGTGCTCGATGCGCACTCGACGATGCAGGTGCTGAGCCCTGGGCTGGAGGGATAGCCATGGAACCAGATCCACCCGGCGGGGGTCTGCTCGAAGGCGAAGGTGAAGCTGTGGAACACCTTGTCGGTGCCGAGCCAGAGGTAGGGGTTTCCTTCGACGTCGATGCGCGCACCGAAGTGGTCGGCGTGCTGTGCCCGGAGCCGGCTGTTCGCTCCGTCGGCGGCCACGACCAGGTCGGCACCGCCACCAGCGAGGTCGGCACCGGCGAGGTCGGCACCGGTGAGGTCGGCACCGGCAAGGTCGGGGACCTCCCGGCAGTACTGGACGTCGACGTCGAGGTCCAGTGCCCGCTGGGCGAGGATGTCCAGCAGCACCGCGCGGCCCAGACTGAAGCCGTATCCGGGCAGGTACGCCGTCTGCGTACCGCGCAGGGTCACTTCCTGCAGTTGCCACCGGACGGAGGCGGCCCGCACCTTCCGGGCGCTCTCCCGATCGTTGCGGAACAGCAGGTCCAGCAGGTCGTCCCAGTACACGACCCCCCAGCCGTAGGTGGCCCCCGGCGGGTCGCGCTCGATGACCGTGATGTCGTGACCGGCGTCGCGCAGCTTCGCCGAGATGGCGAAGTACAGACCCGCCGGTCCGCCACCGACACAGACGATCCTCATGATGGCGCCACTCCGTTCGTGGATGGCTGCGCCCCGGTTCCGAGGTCGGCTGGGGGGTGGTGCAGGCGGTAGAGCTGGGCGTAGCGGAGGTTGCGGGCGAGCAACTCGTGATGGGTGCCGGTCTCGGTGACCCGGCCGTGATCGAGGCAGAGGATCTGCTGGGCGTCACGGACGGTGAGCAGGTTGTGCGAGATGACGAGGGTGGTGCGACCGGTGATGAGCCGCCGCAGCGGGGTGAGGATGCGCTGCGTGGCCGCAGCGTCCAGGCTGGTGGTGGGCTCGTCCAGGACGAGGATTGGCGCGTCGCGAATCATCGCCCGGGCGATGGCGATGCGCTGGCGTTGCCCGCCGGAGAGCAACCGGCCGCGCTGCCCCACCCGGGTGTGGTAGCCGTCGGGCAGGGCCTGGATGAACTCGTGGGCGTCGGCGGCCTCGGCGGCTCGGATCAGCTCGGCGCGGCTGGCGTCGGGGCGCCCAGCGCGGATGTTGTCCGCGATCGTGCCGTCGAGCAGCAGGGTCTCCTGCAGGACGACGGCGATGGCAGCGCGCAACTGCCTGGGGTCGAGGTCACGCAGGTCGTGACCGTCGAGGGTGATCCGGCCCCGGGTGGGGTCGTAGCAGCGCAGCAGCAGTTTGGTCAGGGTGGTCTTGCCGGCCCCGCTGGCGCCCACCAGGGCGATGGTCTGGCCGGGCCGGGCGGTGAGGCTGACCTCGGTCAGGACGTCGGTGGTGGTGTCCGGGTAGCGGAAGCTCACCTGGTCGACCAGCAGGTGCCCGCGGGGCCGGCTGAGCCGGACCGGGCCCGCTGGGGCGGTCACGGTGGGTTGCTGGTCGAGCAGCTCCAGGATGCGCTCGGCGGCCGCTGCCGCGGCGTACAGCGAGGTGGAGAGCCGCCCGAGGCCCTGCATCGGGTTGTAGAGCTGGGACAGGAAGACCAGGAACGCCAGCAGCCCGCCGAGCGTGATACGACCGGCACTGAGTTCCCAGATCCCGAAGCCGAGGATGGTCAGCACCCCGGTGACCTGCAGCAGGTCGATGAGCGGGGAGAACATCGCCCCCAGCCGGGTGGCCGCCAGCGCAGCATGCACGCTGCCCAGGCTCTGCCGGGCGAAGCGGGCGACCTCGGCGGGCTCGCGGCCGTAGGCCTGGATCAGGGTGGCGTTGCCCAGGCTCTCCTCGGCCACGACGGTGATCGACCCGGCGCGCCGGCGCACGTCGCGGGACGCGATCTTGATGCGGCGGGCGAAGGACCGGGCGGTGAGCCAGAACGCCGGTACGGCGATCAGGGAGACCAGCGCCAGTCGCCAGTCGAGGACGAACAGCACGGCGGTGAACACCACTATCTTCACCAGGTTGGCCACCATCACGGTGACCCCGGACAGCACGAGGCTTTCGATCGCGGCCACGTCACCGGTCAGCCGGCTCAGGGTGTCGCCCAGACGGTGGCGATCGAAGAAGCTCACCGACAGGGTGTGCAGATGGGCGAACACCCGGGTGCGCAGCCGGTGCAGGAAATGCTCTCCCACCCACGCCGCCAGATACTGCTGGATGAAGCCCACCGCGCCCACGACAAGCGTGATGGCCACATAGGCCGCAGCCACCGCGGGGAAGGCCGCGAAATCGTGTGGGGTCAGCACATCATCAACCAGGACCTTGAACATCAAGATTGCCGCCGCGTCCAGCAACGGCGCCACCGTGACCAGCAGCAGGCTGAGCCACAGCCATCTCCAGAACGGCCGGGCATCGGGCCAGAACCGCCGGAAGATCTGGCGAACGCTCACCCCGGGTGCCGCCTCGACCACTGCCTCGGTACCGGCGGCCGCCGGGCGTAGCAGGGACCTCGCCACCTCCCGCATGGGTACTCCCGTCAGGGTCTGGCCGGCACCTGAAGCTGGTCCGGACGGCGCCTCCCCCCCGCACTCCACTGACCGCACTCCCACTGGCCTGGCAGGGGAGGCACCGCCCAGTACGTGCGGGGTGTGAGCTACCTAGCAGCCCCTGCCATGGCCGCCCCATTCACCCCAATTATTCCAGCTCCCCCACCGGCCCCAGCCGCCCCAATCCCCCCAGTGCCCCCAATCCCCCCAGTGCCCCCAACCACCCCAGTCGTTACCATCGTCATCACGGCGGCCCCCGCTGTAACGACCCAGCTTGAAGATCTCTGTAATCCTCATGTGCCCTCCTTCTTCACGTCCCGGGAGACTTGCCTTCCCAGGAGATGATCGGATGCGTTCCGCCGTCAGCCGAAATGGCCTGCGGCCGACGGAGGAGCACGGAATCAAGAAGACCCTAAACCTCGACAGATCACGGCATGCGTTACAGATTCACGCATATGTGCCCGATGATCGGAACTGGCTCACCCCCCGCTTCCTGATGACCAATGCCACCCCCTACCGTAAGCCGCCTCACTAACGATTTCAACAATAACTTCTCGGGCCTGGATAACCACGCTTCGTCACAGCCAAGAGCGTGGATATTCGGATATCACCAATGGCACAGGCGCGGCTCAGCGGTAGCGGGTCACCCGCACCTCGGTGCCGGCTTCCAGTCCGGTAGCGGGCTCGGGCACGACGAGGTAGCCGTCGGCCTGGGTGAGCACCGAGAGCAGGGCGGATGCACCGAACAGCGGCTCGGCCTGCGTCCCACCAGGACGCTCGGCGAGTTGCACCTGCACCACGTCCAACCGGCCCGCCTCCGACGGCACGTCGCGGGCCAGCACGGCCCGGACCGACGGCTCCGGGGGCGGCACCGGGCAGCCCGCCAGGCGCCACACCAGCGGCACCCCGACCAGCCGGAACACCACCAGGGCGGACTGCGGGTTGCCCGGCAGCCCGATCAGCGGTACCCCGTCACACTCGGCGAGCAGGGTGGGCTTGCCCGGCTTGATCGCGATGCCATGGCAGACGATGCCCGGCGGCCCCAGACCGGCGACGACCTCCGCGGTGGCGTCCCGGGCACCGACTGAGGACCCAGCCGACACCACCACCAGGTCCGCCGTGGCCAGCGCAGTCACCAGCGCGGTACGCAGCGCGGGCGGGTCGTCGGGCCCGATCCCGCCCGGCAGCGGCGTGCCACCGGCGTCGAGCACCAGCCCAGCCAGTGCCGCGGCGATGGCGTCGCGGACCTGGCCCGGACGCAAGGTGACCGTCGCCGGGGGCACCACCTCGTCGCCGGTGGACAGGATCGCCACCCGCGGCCGGGCGTGCACCGGCACCTCGGTGACCCCCGCCGCGGCGAGCATGCCCAGATCCGGGGCCCGCAACGGCCGGCCGGCCGGAACCAGAACCGCCCCGGCCGCGACGTCGTCATCGGCCTGCACCACCCCGTCCCCGGGGGCGACCGGGCGCAACACCTCCACCACGGCGGGCATCGTCTCGCTGGTGTGCTCGACCATGACGACCGCGTCCGCGCCCGCGGGCAGCACCCCACCGGTGGGCATCTCCACCGCGGTGCCCGCCGTCACCGTGACCTCCGGCTCGGCGCCCATCCGCACCGCGCCCATCACGGTCAGGTAGCTGGGCAGCCCCTCGGACGCGCCGTAGGTGTCGGCCGCCCGCACCGCATATCCGTCCACGGTGGACCGGGCGAACCCGGGCAGCGGCCCCGGGGCCGGCACGTCGCGGGCCGGCACCCGGTGCAATGCCGAAGCCAGCGCCGCGACCTGCACCGGCGTGCGCAGGCCCGGTACGAAGCCAGCCAGCGCCTCAGCGACCGTGCGGGTGGCGAAGAACTCCCGGCTCACGGCACCTGATCGGCTTCGGTCTGGTCGGCTCCGGTCTGGTCGGCTCCGGTCTGGTCGGCTCCGGTACCCGCCCGGAGCACGCTGAGCACCGGGCCGAGCGCGACCTGGCCGAGCCCGCAGATCGAGGTCTTGCGCATGACGTGCTCCAGCTCGGCGATCCGGGCCGCCGCGGCGTCGTCCAGCTTGTTCCGGTCAGCCAGCGCAGTGCGTAGCAGGGTGTGGGCCTTGGCCGAGCCGACCCGGCAGGGCACGCACTTGCCGCATGACTCGTCCCGGAAGAACCGCAGCACGTTGGTGGCCGCGGCGAGCAGGTCGGTGCCCTCGGCGACCGCGACCAGCGCGCCGGAGCCCAGCATCGACCCGGCGGCGGCCAGCGGGGCGAAGTCCAGCGGCACGTCGAGCTGCTCGGGGCCCAGGAAGTTCGACGACGCGCCGCCGGGCTGCACCGCGCCGCACGCCGCCCCACCGGCCATCCCGCCCGCCTCGGCCAGCAACGACCGGATCGGGGTGCCCAGCGGCACGCAGTACACCCCCGGTCGGGCCACGTGCCCGGAGACGGCGAAGAACTTCCACCCCACCGACTCGCCCAGACCTGCGTCGCGCCACCACTGCGCGCCGCGCTCGACGATCACCGGCAGGTCGGCGAAGGTCTCCACCGAGTTCATCAGGGTGGGGCGGCCGTGCAGCCCGTGCACCCCCGGGAACGGCGGCTTGTTGCGCGGCTCACCGCGGTGGCCCTCCAGGCACTCGATCAGCGCGGACTCCTCACCGAGGATGTAACCCCCCGGTGAGGTGAAGATCTCCAGCGCCAGGCTGCGCCCGCTGCCCGCAACGTCGGTGCCGAGCAGTCCCTCGGCCCGCAGCGCGTCGAGCTCGGCGCGCAGCAGGCGCTGCTCAGGGCCGTACTCGTGCCGGATGAACACCCAGCCCTGCTCGGCGCCCACGCACACCATGCCGATCAGCAGTCCCTCCAGCACCAGATGCGGCTGGTCGGTGAGGATCTGCCGGTCCTTGAACGTGCCGGGCTCGGACTCGTCGGCATTGCAGATCGCGTACTTGGGGCCTTCCGGCTGGGCGGCGACCAGCTCCCACTTGATACCGGTGGGAAAGCCCGCGCCGCCCATCCCGCGCAGCCCGGAGTCCTTCAGCGCGCTGATCACCGCGGCGGGCTGCTGCGTCCCGGCCAGCAGGGCGCGCAGTACCCGGTACCGCGGCTCCCCCGGGGCGTACGGATCGTTGGGCCAGGGCGCGCTGCGTCCGGACCGGGTGGCCTCGGCCTGCTCCAGCTTCCCGTCCCGGGCCGCAGCCACCAGCTCCCCGCTCGCCCCGGCCGGGGCAGGCCGGTCGTTGACGGCCACCGCAGGCGCGAGGTCGCAGCGCCCCAGGCAGGACACCGCGCGGAACTCCACGTCGGGCTCGGCGCCGTAACGTGCGGTCAGCTCGGCGAGCCGCCGCTCGGACCCGGCGAGCCAGCAGGACAGGTCCCGGCAGGCGTGCAGCGCCACCGCAGGCGGCGGCTCGGTGCGAAAATGCGGGTAGAACGAGATCAGGCCCTCGATCTCATACTGCGGCCGGCGCATCGCCCGGGCCAGCGCCACCAGCTCGTCGCGGGGCAGCCAACCCAGCCGGGCCTGGATCGCCTGCAGCTCGGGGATCAGGCTCGGCCCTGGGAACCGCCCGGCCCGGGCCTCGAGACCCGGCACCTGGCGAGGCGAGCTTCGGCCGACGCTCCGCGGCCGACCGGCACCGGTGTCCTGGCCCACAGTCACGAGGCTAACGCAGCTCAGCGCGCCGGTATTGCCCCGGCACGCAGCGACCCTCGGTCCCTTAAGGTGTCGCGGGCGTGCAGGTGGGCGAGGTGCCAACTCATCGCCCCGCAGCCAGCCCACGCGTCACGCCGACCACCACTCCAGAGGATCATCGTCGTAATCGTCACCCGGTGGCCGGAGCGGGCCACGATGCGTCCGGCGCTGCGGCCGACGCCGGGTCGTGACCCCGCTCCCCCAGCAGTACCCGGATCCGGTCCAGCCGGTCGAGGTCGCCGACAGAACTGACTAGGCTGAGGCGTGGTGCGAAACCCGGCTGCCTCCGCCGTCTGGCGGGCCACCGCCCCGGTGCTGGCGGTGCATGGCGGTGCCGGGCGCATCATGGCGCAGGAGTACAGCCCGCAGCGAACTGCCGCGGCCCGGCATGGACTCGGCCAGAGCCTGGCCGCGGGCCTGAGGATCCTGCGCGTCGGCGGGCCGGCGCTCGACGCGGTGGTCGCTGCCGTGGCGGTGCTGGAAGACGACGAGCAGTTCAACGCCGGCCGGGGTGCCGTCCTCACCGCTGCCGGTGGGGTGGAGCATGACGCCGCAGTGGCGGACGGGGCGACGCGCCGCGCCGGGGCAGTGACCTGTGTGAGCGGTATCCGCAATCCGGTACTTGCCGCGCGAGCGGTCCTGGAGCGGACCACCCATGTGTTGCTCAGCGGAGCGGGGGCCCACGCGCTCGCCGGTCAGGAAGGTCTCGAGTTCGTGCCGCCCGAGTGGTTTGTGACCGCGCGCCGACAGGAGCAGCTAGCCGGGTTGCGGTCCAGTCACCCTCCCGGGGCCGAGGGTGGGACGGTGGGCGCAGTCGCGCTGGACGGCACGGGGCACCTGGCGGCGGGGACCTCGACCGGAGGCACCACCGGCCAGCTCACCGGCCGGGTCGGGGACAGCCCGCTGGTCGGGGCCGGCACCTGGGCCGACGACCGGTCCTGCGCGGTCTCGGCGACCGGGGACGGAGAGGCGCTCATGCTCAGCGTCTTCGCGCATGAGGTCGACGCGCTGCTGCGGCTCGCCGGGATGAGTCTGGGAGCGGCCTGCCAGCAGGCGCTGCATGAGCTCGCGGTCAGGGCCGGCACCGGTGGTTGCATCGCGGTCACACCGGACGGCACGGTGGCGATGCCGTTCACCAGCACAGGAATGTTCCGGGGCGTGGCCGACGCTACTGGTCTGCGCCGGATCGGGATGTTCGCCGACGACCTCACCGACTGCTGAGCAGGCCCTCGACGGCCCGTCACGGGTCCCCGGGCACGAGCCGGTGGGCTACGGCCAGCGTGATGAGGAGTCCGCCGCCACCCGCCACGAGGAACGCCACGCGGGGATTGGTGATGTCGATGAGCAGCCCGCCGAGCAGGTAGGAGAGCGCCGCGGCGACGCCGATGGCGCCGTAGAGGCTGCCGAAGACGCGTCCGAGGAACTCGCTGGGCACGTGGCGTTGCAGCAGGGTGTGCACGGCGATGTCCATCGCCGCGATGCCCAGCCCGCGCACGGTCTGCAGCACAAACGCGGCGGCGACCGCCCAGGCCAGCCCGGTCAGCAGGTTGCCGGCGCTGCTGACCGCGAAGCCGGCCAGCAGCAGCGCCACCATGCCGATCCGGTGCGGCCGGGCGAGGAGTGCGTAGCCGGCGAACAGCCCGATGCCGACTGCGGCCAGCAAGGCGGCGGCGGCGCGCTCACCGCCGCCGAGGGTGTCGGTGGCGAGGAATACCAGGGCGACGTCGTCGATGCCGTTGAACGCGACGATCGCGAAGAACCCGAGCCCGATCGCCCGGAGCAGTGGGGTGGTCGAGATGTACCGCAGCCCGGCCAGGGTGTCCGCCCAGAAACTGCTCGGCTCGGCACCGGCCGGGCCGGGCCGGGCCGGCCGGGGCAGCAACGCCAGCAGGACGGCGGAGCCGAGGAAGGTGGCAGCGTCGACGAGCAGGGCACCCCGCACGTCCAGGATGGGCAACAGCACCACCGCCAGCAGCGGGCCGAGCGCTTCGCCGCCGTTGGTGCCGATCCCGACCGCCGCGTTGGCGCTGTCCAGGTCCCGATCGCGCACCAGGGCGGGCACGGTGGCCCGGGCGGCGGGCTGGAAGACCTGCCCGGCGATCGCCCGCAGGGCGACCAGGACCAACAGCAGGGGCAGCGCCGGCAGCCACAGCGCGATCACCGCGACCAGGCCGCCTTGGGCCACCTCACAGCCGATCATGACCCGCTTGCGCTCGAACCGGTCGCTGACCGTGCCGGTCAGCGGGCCGAGCAGAGCGGGCGCGAAGTCGCCGACGAGCAGCAGCAGGGCCACCGCGAGTGCGTGCCCAGTGGTGTCGGCGACGTAGAGCATGAGCACGACCAGGCCGAGGGAGTCACCCAGAAACGACACCGTCCGCGCGGTCCAGAGCAGCCGGAACGGCCGGTTGGCCGCCACCAGGTGCAGTGCGCCCCTCCGCTCGGATCGTGGCAAATTATTCCTCCCAATTTCCGGCGATCAATAAGTGCAACTGTGCATGACTGCAACTGTAGATGGGTGCAACTGTGCCATTGCGCCAGTTGCCATGTTGCCGCATTAATAATCGCACCTTCCATGCTGTTCATGTGAAGTGTAATGTGTGGACAGGGAGGTTTGGTGCAACCATTAATCAGGACGGAGCAGCAAATGGCCGAGACACCGCACAGCCACGAGCACACGCACGGCGGCACTACGCACGCCCACACGCACATCCGCCACGAGCACGAACATGTGGAGCACCAGCACGAGCACAGCCACGACGGCACCAGCCACGAGCACCCGCATGTGCACGAAAGGGACCTCCAGGAAGATCACGAGCACGCCCACTGATCACCGTCAAGCCGATCTCACCTTAAGTCTCTCCGGTCACGAGTTGCCGGGACCGGAGAGACTCACCAAGAGCGGCACGAGAACGAGATGGAGCCGAGCGGTGCATTCGATTCCGGCCAGACCGAAGACGTCAAGGTCAACAGGTTTGAGGTAGGCAGTGCTCGAGCAGACCAGCCGGTAACGGATGCCAGTCGGCCAGCAGCTCGTGCCAGCACCGCGCCAGGGTCTTGGCGACCATGGGGTCGCTGACCCGCAGCATCGCCAGATGGCGGAGCCCGTGGCGGAGCACGGCCATGACGGGGATGGCGGCAGGATCGCTGGTCCGGGCCGGCCCCGCCGGCCTGGTGTGCACCGGGTGCAGCACGAAGCCGGGCGGGGCGCCGGCCAGTGGCTGCAGCGCGGCCAGGTAGCTCAGCACCAACTGCTGGTCCTCGTAACGCCACGAGGTGGAGTGCACCACCGAGCTTGACGGGTCGAACACCCCGCCGAGCTCGCCCGCCAGTGCCTCGACCACGACCTGGGTCGGGTGCCGTCCCGCTGGCAGCTCACGCCACCAGCCGGGCACCGGCGCAGTGGCAGGGGTGTCCCGGGTCAGGGCGACGATCCGCCTGGCCGCGCAGGCCACCGGAAGGATCTCGCACCGCACCCGAGCCGGTAACGGCACCGCATCCTCGCCGGGGACGATCGGGTTCACCAATGAGAGGTGGGAGTCCGCCACCGGTCCCTCCTGGTCGGGCAGCGTCTGTGGGGCCAGCGTCGGGGGCCAGCGTCTGTGGGACCCAGAGCGTGCCGAATCCGCCACTGATATGCAACTACAACGTTCTTGCAGATGAACGGCGGATCAGTGTGACGTGAGCTCCCAGACAGTACCTGCCGGGGTGTCCCGCACCGTGATGCCCGCTGTGGTGAGTCGCTCCCGCAGCTCGTCGGCCAGCGACCACCAGCGCTGCGCGCGGGCCCGGTCCCGCAACTCGACCAGCAACTCGACGAAAGGGGCGACCACCTCGGCCGGATCGCGGACCCCCACCGCAGCGAGCTCACCCAGCTTCAGCACCATCCGCCGCAGCGCGGCCCGGGGCGCGCCGGGGCCGTCCTCTTCCTCGGCATCGGCCGCCCAGTCCACGATGGCCTGCTCGAGCTCGAGGACCGCGCTCACCGCAGCCTCGACATCGCGGCAGCGCAGCCCGGCATCGAAGGCGCCCTCCAGACGCTGCATCTCGGCCCGCAGGGACGGCACCACCCGCCCACCCGGGTCCACCCCGGACACCCGGTCGGTGCCGCCACCGGAACCGTCGCCAACCGCAGCCGCCCGTAGCTGGCCCATGCCGACCGTCGAGCCGGTGCCGAACACCGTGCTCATCCCATGGTTTCGGACGGTGACCCCACCTCGCCCCAGCACGGTGAGCGTGTCCGCGTCAAGGTCGAACACGCCCGCGGTGTGCTCATCGATGCCGAGCACGCACGTCGTGGCGTCCAGCATCGCCTCCATCACCTGCAGGCGCCGCTCCCCCAGGTAGCAGAACCGGGTGTCATGCGTGCCGCCCTCGGTGTTGTCGTAGTGCGGGATCACCGCCGCCCGCAGCCCGAGCACGCCCAGCAGGTCCAGGCCCTCCACCCAATGCGGATCAGCGCCCACCTTGTAGATCTCGTACACCGGCACGACAGCGCTGCCGAGGGACGCCGCGGCTGCGCTGCCGAACGTCACGCAGCCCCCGCAGGCGAGTGTGTCGGCGAGCGCGTCGCACAACCCGCCGTCCTTCCAGACCCGCAGCGCATAGGTCGGGCTCCCCGGCCCGGCGAAGACCAGGTCGGCGCCGCGGACCTGCGCCAATACCTGCTCGCGCGGCCACAAGTCATCCCGCGGACTGCGCCAGCTCAGCACCCGCAGCCCAATCCCCAAATGGCGGCTGAAGTAGCCGACCGCCCGGCGGGAGATCTCTTCCGCGTTCTCCTGGAACCCGTACGGGGTGTCCAGCAGCACCGCATCGACCGGCCGAGGGCCAAGGCGCTCGACGAGCAGCCGGTGCACCCTCGCCATCGTCGGAGCAGTCTCACCAGAACCCATGAGGGCCAGCAACCGCGGGCGTGGCGTCACCAGACGACTCGTACCAGGCCGGGGTGCCCGACACCATGGACCAGCCTGGTACGAGAGCCAGGCAGGCTGCACCTCGCTACTCGGCATCAGTCCCGGCCGGGTGTCTCAAGTCGTCCGCCCAGGGTGGACGTCGACCGGCTGCTCGCCGCCGGGCGCACCACCGTGGTGGTCATCGTTGACGACGCCCCCGCCCTCACCGCCGCGCACAGCGGCCTCACCATGGGCCCGCGCCGGGGCCGACCTCACCTGCCAAAACCGCCGACGCCGTGCTGGTCCGCGACGAGCTGGCTGCCATCCCCACCGTGCTCGCCCTCGCCCGCCGGGCCCGCCGCCTGGCGCCGCGCACGCCATTCGGCGACCAGGTCCCATGATGGTGACCAGGTCCCGTGATGGGAAGGAACCGAGGCAGGAGGCGAGCTGGACATGACGACCAGGGTGACGGTGGCGGCCGTGCAGGCAGCACCGGTGTTCCTGCAGCGCGATGCCACCATCGACAAGGTGGCGCACCTGACCAGGGAGGCCGCGGGACACGGGGCGGGCCTCGTGGTGTTCCCCGAGACCTTCGTCCCCGGCTACCCCGACTGGGTGTGGCGCGCCCGCCCATGGACCGACAGTGCCTGGTACCAGCGGCTCTACGACCAAGCCGTCGACCTGCCGGGCCCGGCCACCGAAGCACTCGCCGCAGCCGCCGCCGAGGCCGGGGTCTACCTGTCGGTCGGGGTGAACGAACGCGCCGGCGGCACCCTCTACAACACCCAGTTGTACTTCCGGCCCGACGCCACCCTGCTCGGCACCCACCGCAAGCTGATGCCCACCGGCGCCGAGCGCCTGGTCTGGGGCTGCGGTGACGGCTCCACCCTGACCGTCTACGACACCCCCTTCGGCCGCCTCGGCGGTCTCACCTGCTGGGAGAACTACATGCCGTTGGCCCGGGCCGCGCTCTACGCCCAGGGCATCGACGTCTACCTCGCCCCCACCTGGGACAACTCCGCCGTGTGGGTGCCCACCCTGCGCCACATCGCCAAGGAGGGGCGCATCCACGTCGTCGGCGTGAACTTCTGCCTGCGCGGCTGCGACATCCCCCGCGACCTCCCCGACGCCGACGACTGGTACGGCGGTGCGGACGACTGGCTGGCCCGGGGTAACACGACCATCGTCGGCCCGGACGGCGCCATCCTGGCCGGTCCGCTGGAGGGCACCGAGGGGATCATCTACGCCGACCTCGACATCGACGCCGCCCGCCAGGCCCGCCGCCAGTTCGACCCGGTGGGCCACTACGCCCGCCCCGAGGTGCTGCGCCTAGTGGTCGACCGCGTCCCTCGCGCTGCGGTTGACTTCGGCTCCGACGCCGGCCGCCCCGGCTGACGCCGCCAGCGGGAAAAGGCGCCACTATCGCGAAGGCGCAGCGTGGCCGAGCTGAGGGTGATGATCCGGCTGATCGCCGCTCGTGGGACGTGAGCGGCTGAAGGCTGACCCGCGTCTCGCGGGTGGGCTGCTTGCGCGTTCGTGGCAATGGAGCTACGCAAGCAGATATCTGGTTAAATGTGGGTTCCGGCCACGGGTGGGGAGATGCACATGGCCAGGGTATTTATCAGCCATGCCAGCGCGGACCTCGCGGTGGCGGTGGAGTTGCACCGGTGGCTAGACCAGGACGGTCACGAGGTGTTCCTCGATCAGGATCTGCGTGACGGTATCGCGGTCGGTGAGCAGTGGGAGCAACGGCTGCACGAGCGGCTGCGGTGGGCCAACGCAGTGGTCTGCGTGGTCACCTCGGCTTATCTGGCCTCAGAATGGTGCACGGCGGAAGTCAGCATCGCCCGCTCGCGGGGTAACCGGCTGTTGCCGGTGCGGGCCGAGCCCGGTGTGGAGCACGCCTTGCTGACCGAGATCCAACACACAGACCTGACGCTGGATCGGGTGGCCGCGCAGACCGCCCTGGCTGAAGCCTTGCGGCGGGTCGATACCGCGGGGGATTCGAGCTGGCCGGATGAGCTGTCGCCGTTCCCGGGGCTGATTGCATTCGATGTCGACCGGCATCGGGTGTTTTTCGGTCGCACCCGCGACATCGAACAGCTCGCCGGCCTACTGCGCTCGGCAGCCAAACGCGCCGAGGGCGCCGCGTTGCTGGTGGTGGGTCCTTCGGGGTGCGGCAAGTCGTCACTGGTTCGAGCCGGGCTGCTGCCGGTGATGGGGGGAGAACCAGGCTGGTGGGCGTTGCCGCCAATGGTGCCGGGTGCCGATCCGGTGGCGGCGCTGGTCCGTGGGTTGACCACTTCAGCGCAGCAGATCGGGCTGGGCTGGACGGCGGATCGTGTGCGTCACCAGCTCGCTAAGGGCGACCTGGCGGGGCTGGCCGAGGAGTTGCTGCGCGCTGCTCCTGGCGGTTCGCTGCGCCGCCTGCTGGTCGTGGTGGATCAGCTCGAGGAACTGCTCACCCACTCCGCTCCAGCGCAGCGGGCCCGCTTCGCCGAGGTACTACGCCCGGCGCTGACCGGTCCGGTGCAGATGGTCGGCACGCTTCGGTCGGAGTTCCTCGACCAGATGCTCGGCGACCCCGAACTCGCCGCCTTGCCGACTAATACCTACCCGCTGCGGCCGCTGCGTCGTGAGGCGCTGCGTGCCGTCATCGAAGAGCCAGCCCGGATGGCCGGAATCGGGGTGGACGAGCCGTTGGTGGCCCGGCTGGTCGAGGACACCGACAGTGGGGAAGCGCTGCCGCTGCTGGCGTTCACCTTGGCCCAGCTCGCCGAGGGGATCCGCCGCGGGGGGCAGCTCTCCGCAATGCGATACGAGCAGCTCGGCGGGGTGCAGGGGGCGCTGCGGCGGGAGGCCGACGCGGCCCTCGCGGAGGCCGTCGCGGCCGGTGGGCGCAACCGCCAGGAGGTGATCACCGAGCTGTTGCGGCTGGTCACCGTCGACGAGCAGGGCCGCCCGACCCGGTGGCGGATGCCCCGTTGCGAACTGTCCGGTCCGGTGGCCGCCGAGCTGGACACCTACGTCGCACGACGCTTGCTGAGCACCGACACCGATAACGGCAATGTGGTGATCAGCGTCGCCCACGACGCGTTTCTCACCGCCTGGCCCCCGCTGGCCGAGGCGATCACCCGGTCGGCGTCCGCGCTGCGCGCCCGTCGGGCGGTCGAACGCGCCGCCGCGGAATGGCATCAGAACCACCGCCCGCCGGCCCGATTGTGGGGCGGCGGGCAGCTCGCCGCCGCCGTGACCGACACCGGAGCCCGAGTGGCACCGGCCGACGCACCGCCGGTAGCCGGCTGGCTGCCAAGGCGAGGCCGCCGGCTGGTCACCGACCGCGTCGAGCTCAGTTCCGCGGCTCGCGAGTTTCTGCAGGCCAGCATCCGCCGCGACCGCTACCGGCGCAGACGCGCCGTCACGGTGCTGTCGGTGCTGCTGATTCTCGCACTCGTCGCCGCGGGCATCGCGATCACCCAGCAACGCCTCGCCCAGGAACGGCAGCGGATCGCCATCGCCCGCCAGCTCGTGGCCCAGGCCGAAACAGCCCTCGAACCCGACCCGCGCACGGCACTGAAGTTGGGCATTGCCGCCGAGCGCATCCATTCCGACGGGGAGACCCGCGCCAGCCTGGTGAATGCCCTCACCACCTCCCCTTACGCGGGCACCCTCACCGGGCACAGCGAACCGGTGCGCGCCGTGGCATTCGCCCCCGACGGACATACGCTGGCCACCGGCAGCAACGACAACACGGTGCTCCTGTGGGATCTCAGCGACCGGACTCATCCCAGCCGAATTGGGCCGTCCCTCACCGGTTACACCAGCTCGGTGTCCGCGGCAGCGTTCTCCCCCGACGGGAAGACGCTGGCCACCGGCAGCGAAGACGAAGGCGCAGTCCTGTGGGACCTCACAAATCGAGCGCATCCTCACCGGATGGGACCACTCGTGACCGAATTCACCACTTCGGTATTCGCGGTGTCGTTCTCTCCCGATGGGAAAACGCTGGCCACTGGCGGGATGGAGAACATGGTGACCCTGTGGGATCTCACCGACCCGGCTCGGCCGCGCCCCCTCGCGCCACCGCTAGGCGACCCGACCGGCCCGGTGTTCGCGGTGGCGTACGCGCCTGACCGGGACATCCTGGCCACCGGGAGCAGTGCGGGCGCGGTGACGCTGTGGGACCTCAGCGACCCGGCTCGGCCCCGCCCCTTCGGGCCGCCCCTCACCGGCCACACCGGCGCGGTGGACGCGACAGCGTTCAGCCAGGATGGGAAGACGCTGGCCATCGGTGGTGTCGACCGTACCGTGAGCTTGTGGGAGGTCAGCAATCCGGCTCAGCCACGCCAACTTGCCGCACCTCTGACCGGATCCAGTGGCTCGCTGGTGTTCGCGCCCGACGGAACAACTCTGGCTGCCGCCGGCGGCGCGGCCGCTGCCGTCATCCTGTGGGACCTCACCGACCGGGCCCATCCCCGCCGCCTCGAGCCCCCGTTGACCGGCCACCGCAACGACGCCTCCGCCATCGCGTTCTCCCCGGACGGAAGGACGCTGGCCACCGGTGGAGTGGACGGCACCGTGATCCTGTGGGACCTCACCGGTCAAGGTCGGCCCCGCCGCCTCGGACCACCCGAGATCGATAACGCCGGCACGGCGTTCGCCATAGCGTCCTCCCCGGACGGGCGCGTCCTGGCCGTCGGTAGCTTGGACGGTCCGGTGTTGCTGTGGGACCTGGCCGATCCAGCCCGACCCCGCCGACTTGGCCCGCCGCTGACCGGCCTCACCGCTACGGTGTTCGGGGTGGCGTTCTCTCCTGACGGGAACACGCTGGCCGCTGGCGCGGTGGACGGCACCGTGATCCGATGGGATCTGACCAACCGAGTCCGGCCGCACCGCCTCGAGCCACCTCTGGTCGGGGCCGGTAGCGGCATAGCCTCGCTGGCGTACGCTCCGGACGGCGGCGCGCTTGCCGCCGGCTCCCACGATGGCACCGTCACCCTGTGGGACCTGCGCGACCGGGCTCGGCCCCGCCGCCTCGAGCCACCCCTGGTCGGCCCGCGGGACCGGCTGGCCGCCGTGGCGTTCTCCCAGCACGGCACGCTGGCCACCGGCGGGCTGGGTGAGACGATGCAATGGGATCTGACCGACCCGGCACGACCCAGCCGGATCGAACCGCCTCTGGGCGGCCACACCAATCCAGTGCATTCATTGGCGTATGCACCCGATGGGAACATGCTGGCCACCGGCAGCGACGACGGCACCGTGATCCTGTGGGACCTCACGAACCGGGCCCAGCCTCGCCGGCTCGGGCAACCCCTGACCGGACACACCGGCATTCTGTCGACCAGCGTGACCGCGGTAGCGTACGCCCCCGGCGGAAACACGCTGGCCACCGGGAGCAGCGACGACACCGTCGTCCTGTGGGACCTCACCGACCGGAACCGGCCCCGCCGCCTCGGGCAACCGCTACCCGGTCACCACAGCGTCGTGGCGTCGTTGGCATACGCGTCCGGCGGAAACACGCTGGTCGCCGGGCACAACGACGGCAGCGTCACCCGGTGGGATCTCACCGGTCTCAACAGCCTGCGAGCGCACGCGGTGGAGCGAGCTTGCGCCCTCACCGGGGCCGGTCTCGATCAAGATGAGTGGGACCGCTACGTCTCCGGACTGCCGTATCAGGACACCTGCGCCGCCTCGTGAGTGGCATTGGGTGCTAGGGCAGCCAAGGATTCGATCTCGACGGCGCAGAACTTGAACTCGGGGATCTTGCCGTAGGGGTCGATCTCGTCGATGGTCAGCACGTTGGCCGCGGCCTCGCGGAAGTGGAACGGGATGAAGCAGTTGCCCAGCGCCTCCCGGTGCGAGAGCTTCAGCTTCAGCTCGATCTGCCCGCGCCGGGAGCGCACCCGGACCAGCTCACCGTCGGCGAGCCCGCGGTCGGCGGCGTCCTTGGGGTGCACGTACACCTCGGCCTGCGGCGCGAGGGTGTCCAGCGCGTAGGAGCGGCGGGTCATCGAGCCGGTGTGCCAGTGCTCCAGCAGCCGGCCGGTGTTGAGGATCAGCGGGTAGTCGGCGTCGGGCAGCTCCTTGGCGGGCAGCCACCGGGCGGGCACCAGGTGCGCGCGCCCGTCGTCGGTGTTGAACCGCTCGCTGAACAGCACCACGGTGCCGTCGGAGTGCTCCGGGTCGGGGTTGGGGTAGAGCTTGCCGGCGGGGCCGAGGTTGTCGTAGGACAGGTTGGCGTACTGCGGCATCACCGAGACCAGCTCGTCGAACACCTCCCGCGGGCCGGGGTAGTGCCAGTCCAGACCGAGGCGGCGGGCGAGGTCCTGCACGATCTGCCAGTCCAGGCGGGCCTGCCCGGGGGGGTCGAGCACGCGACGGCCGAGCTGCACCCGCCGGTCGGTGTTGGTGTAGGTGCCGTCCTTCTCCAGGTAGGACGACGCGGGCAGCACCACGTCGGCGAACTCGGCGGTCTCGGTGAGGAAGATGTCCTGCACCACCAGGAACTCCAGCGCGGACAGTGCCTTGCGGACCTTGTTGATGTTCGGGTCGGACAGGAACGGGTTCTCCCCGAGCATGTACATCCCGCGCACGCCGCCGCCCAGGATCGACCCGAGGATCTCGGTGACGGTCAGGCCCTTCGCCGGGTCCAGCCCGGTGACCCCCCAAGCCCGCTCGAACCGGGCCCGCACCTGCGGGGTGTCGACCCGCTGGTAGCCCGGATAGAACATCGGGATCAACCCGACGTCAGATGCGCCCTGCACGTTGTTCTGCCCGCGCAGCGGGTGCAGCCCAGCGCCCGGTTTGCCGATATTGCCGGTGATCGCGCACAGCGCGATCAGGCAGCGCGCGTTATCGGTGCCGGTGGTGTGCTGCGAGATCCCCATCCCCCAGAAGATGATCCCGGCACCGGCGCTGCCCCAGACCCGGGCCACCTCGCGGATCACCTCGGCGTCGATCCCGGTGATCTGGGCGGCCAGCTCCGGGGGGTAGTCGGCGACCGTGCGCGCCAGCTCGTCGAAATTCGACGTGCGCCGCGCGATGTAGTCGCGGTCGATCAGCCCGAGGCGGATCAGCTCGTGCAGCACGGCGTTGTAGAACGCCACGTCAGTGCCTGGCTTGAGCTGGCAGTAGATGTCGGCGTGGTCGGCCAGCTTGTCGGCCCGGGGGTCGATGTAGATGATCGTCGTGCCGCGGCGGTGGGCCTGCTTGAAGAACGAGCTGGCCACCGGGTGGTTGGCGGTGGCGTTGCTGCCGGTGATGAGCGCGACGTCGGCGTTGAGCACGTCGCCGTAGGTGGTGGACACCGCGGCGGAGCCGAGGCCCTCGAACAGCGCGGCCACCGAGGAGGCGTGGCACAGCCGGGTGCAGTGGTCGACGTTGTTGGTGCGAAAGGCGGTGCGCAGCAGCTTCTGGAACAGGTACGCCTCCTCGTTGGAGCACTTCGCCGAGCCGAACCCGGCGATCGCCCCCGGCCCGCCCGCACCGTGGATCTCGGTCAGCCGCCGGGCCGCCAGGTCCAGCGCCTCGTCCCAGGTGGCCTCCCGGAAGTGCGGCAGCACCTCGGCGTAGTCCACCAGACCACCCGGCTTGCGGCCCTTCTCACCCCGCCCGCCGTCGCCCCGGCCACCGCTGGCTCGACCGCCGCGCACGTCCGACGAGAGTGGGCCCTTGGGGTAGGAGCCCGTGCGGCGGATCAGCGGCACGGTCAGCCGCTGCGGGGAGGCGGCGTAGTCGAAGCCGTAACGGCCCTTGACGCACAGCCTGCCCTGCGAGCCGGGCTGGTCGCGGCCCTCGGCGTAGGCGATCGCGCCGCGGTGGCGGTCCACGTGGTAGGTCAGCGCGCAGCCCACCCCGCAGTACGGGCAGACCGTGTCGACGGCATCCAGCTCGGCGCGGGGCCGGATCGGGACACCGCCGATGGGCTTGTTGGTCAGCGCCCCGGTCGGGCAGGCGGCGACACACTCCCCGCAGGTCACGCAGGACGAGCTACCCATCGGGTCGTTCAGGTCGAACGCGATCCGGGTCGAGTAGCCCTTGCCCGAGCGCCCGATCACGTCGTTGCCCTGGATGTCGTCGCAGGCCCGGACGCAGCGGTCGCAGAGGATGCAGGCGTCGTGGTCGACCGCGATCACCGGGTTGGAGCCGTCGGTGCCCCGGCCGGATCCCGGTGGCAGTGGACTGCCTGAGGGGCCGGCTCGGCCGGCGGTGCTCTCCCGGGACACGCCGTAGCGGTCGGCCAGCGCCAGCAGCAGGTTGTCCCCGGTGGTGATCTGCTTGGGGTCAGCGGCCCGCGGGGGCTGGTCGGCGAGCAGCAGCTCGGTGAGGGTGGCCCGGCAGCGCTGCAGCTCCTCGGTGGCGGTGCGCACCACCATCCCGTCCTCGCAGGCCCGCACGCAGGCGGCGGCGAAGGCCCGGCCTCCGGTGTCCACCACGCACATCCGGCACACCCCGACCGGGTCGTAGCGCTCGTCATGGCAGAGCACCGGGATGTCGATCCCGAGTTGTCGCGCCGCCTGATAGATCGTGGTGCCTCCGGGCACGGTGACCGGACGACCGTCGATGGTGACGGTGCTGGTCGCCGCAGACGAGAATGTGACGGTCACAGCCGCACTCCTTCGGGGTCCAGCCCCAGGTCGGCGAGCGCAGCCTCGCTCGGCGTGCCGTCGGGGGCCAGCCCGCGGGCGGCGTAGTAGCCGTCGATCATCTCGCGCAGCCGGTCGGGACGCAGCACGGCGTCGCGCCCGGAGCCGAGCCGGACCGGCTCGCGCAGCAACCGCTCCGGCAGCCAGTCGTCGGCCGGGGTCCAGCCTTCGCGCAAGTTGAACACCCGCTTGGCCAGCACGATCCGCCGCGCGGTGGCTGCCAGCTCGGCGGCGTCGATGTCCCAGCCGGTGACCACCCGCAGCAGCTCGGCCCATTCCCGGTACGGCTCGTCGAACACCCCGCGCAGGAACTTGCACAGGATCATCGAGTCCAGCACCGCGGCCCGGTCCTCGGTGCCGACCGCGGCGGCCACCTGGGCTGGACCGCCGGCCAGCCGGTCATAGTCGCCGGACAGGTCGGCCTCGTAGGCCCCGGAACGGTTGTGATCCGCACCCCGGGCGTTGACTGCCAGCCCCAGCGCCATGCCCTGCAGTGTGCGCGGCTCGTAGCCGGGCAACTCCAGGCCCTTGACGTGCGGCGCGAACTCAGCCGACCCACCACCAACGACGGTCGCCGCGCGCCGCGAGCCCTCCGCGAGCAGCGCGCCCAACCCCTCGCCGCGGCCGATCTCGTCCAGCGCCCGCAGCAGCGCGGCACCGTCACCGAACCGCAGCCACGGGGCGTCGAGCAGCCCCCGCTCGGCGCACTCCATCGCCCAGGCGATGGTGCCGCCCGCCGAGATGGTGTCCAGCCCCAGCTCGTCACACCGGGCGGAGGCGACCAGCACGTCGTCGGGGTCGGACACCCCGCACAGCGGGCCGAGCGCGAACACGTTCTCGTACTCCACCCGGGCTGTGGTGCTGGTACCTGCAGAACTGGGGCCCCGGTAGATGTGCTCGCAGCCGATGCTGCAGGAGGCGCAGCCGCTGCGAGTGGCGCGGCGCAGCTCGGAAAGCTCCTCGGCGGCCAGCCGGGGTGCGTCGTCGAAGGTGGCGGCGGTGAAGTTGCGGGTGGGCAGGGTGGAGATGGCGTTGAACGCCAGCAGGTTGCCCAAGGTGCCCAGCTCGCGGTATTTCGCGGTGGCCGGGCCGAAGGAGCGCCGGCGCAGGTCGCGGGCGGCGGTCAGCACCCCGTCCGGGTCGACGGGTGCGATCTTGGTGGCGGCCCGGACCGCGACCGCCTTGACGTTCTTCGCACCCAGCACCGCCCCCAGCCCGCCACGTCCGGCGTGCCGACCGTCGTGGGAGATCGTCGCGTAGCGCACCCCGCGCTCCCCGGCCGGGCCGATCGCGGCGATCCGCCAGCCCCGGCCCAGCCGGGCTTTCAGCGACCCCTCGGCCACCGCCGCCGGCTGGCCCCACACCTCGCCCGCCGCGACCAGCCGCGCCCCGCCGCCGTCGACGAGCAACACCGACGGCTCGGCTGCCCGGCCGGTGAGCACGATCGCGTCGTGCCCGGTGAGCTTGCCGGCGATGGCGAACTGGCTGGACGCCAGCGCGTCGTTCAGCATCCCGGTCAGCGGTGACTTGGCAACCACGGCGAACTTGGCACTGGTGGTCAGCGGGGTGCCGACCAGGGGGGAGAACACGAACGCCAGCGGCGCGCCCGGTGCCAGGGCGTCGATTCCGGGTGGCGCGAGCCGGTGCAGCAGCCAGCTCCCCAGGCCCACGCCCCCCAGGTAGGCACGCAGCACCCGCTCGGGCAGCGGCAGGGCGCTGGCCTCGGCGGTGGTCACGTCGACGACCAGTGCCCGGCCCGCGTACCCCCCGGGAGGCACCGCGCTCACCCGCCCGCATCCGCGCTGAGGAAGGCCACGGTGTCCCCGGTGGTGAGCGGGGTCTGACCGTCGCGGCTGATCTGGTCTCCGTTGAGTGCGGCGACGACGTGCCGGTCCAGCAGCAGACCGACCCCGGTGGCCGCCGCACCGAGGGTGGCGGCATGAACGGTGCGCGGTCCCCCGCGCCCGGCGGTGGCCAGCGCGCCATAGCGCTGCACGGTGACCCGCGGGGCGGGCCGGCAGCGCGCGGCCCGGTAGTCGTCCGGCGAGTTGATGTTGGTCACCGAGTCCAGCGCCGGGTCGGCGGCGGCCAGCGCCGGGTCGGCAAGCAGCGCCGCCTCGTCCAGCCGCCGGGTGCGGCATTGGGGATGACGGAACAGGAAAGCCGGGCGCCGGTCCCCGGCCGCGACCAGCTCGGCGACCAGCGGGGCCAGGCTCACCTGGTAGGCGGCGGCGAGCGGCTGCGGGTAGCCGCGGGCTACCGGGAGCACCACCTCGGTGTCGGGGGTCAGCGCGGCCAGTACCCGGCGGACGAACGCGGGGTGCAGGAACGGCAGGTCGGTGGAGCAGACGAACGCGGCCTGCGCCGCCCTGGTCAGGGCACCCAGCCCGGCGGCGATTCCCTGCAGCGGCCCCAGCCCCTCCTCGGGATCGTCGACGACCTGCACCTGGGCGGGGAGCTCGGGCAACTCCTGGCCCGGCGCCCGGACCACCAACAACGGCCCGGTCACTGCCCGGCTGAGCACCCCCAGGGTGCGCCGCAGCAGGGTGGAGCCGTGCCACTCCAGCCCGGCCTTCGCCGTGCCCATGCGCGATGAGCGCCCGCCAGCCAGCACCACACCAGCCGTCGGGTTCCCGGCCCTACCCGCCATACCCCGATCGTAGCCCGGCACTCTCCCAGCTCAGGTGCCCTGCCGGGCGGCGCATCCTCCCGATCAGCCAGGCTGCGGGCCGGGCAGCACGCTGCCGGGCGCGGTAGCCGCTCGGCGGCAGGTGCCTCGACGTCAGGAGGCGAGCCGGCTGGACCACCGGCTGCACGGCGTCGTCACTGATTCCGAGGCTGACCGGTGCCCCCGCCGCAGCAGCAGTTGCTCGACGGACCGCGGGCTGGCGGACTGCGGGCCGGCGGAGCATGATTCCCCCCTGCGGCGCCGTCCGCTGGTCTGCGGCGAGCCGGTGTGCCAGCTCGGCTACGGTGAGTCACCGCTGGCTGAGCGTACCCGGCGCGCTGGGCAGTGCGGTCACGTCACGCAGGAGGCCGGGGCGGGGTGCAGTCGACACCGCGTCCACGGAACGGAGCGATCCTCTCACTCGTCTGGGTGTTGCTGCGCGGTAGAACCTGAGAAGTTTACAACCTATCAGCTTGGGGTAACTAAGGGTTGTTGCCCCAACGAGAGGAGCGCTAAAGATGTCCGGTAACCAGCCAGGACCCTCAGCGGATGAGCTGAAGGACCGCGTGGACGAGATGGGCGAACAAGCAAATCTCGGCGCAGGCGACGAAGAGGCAGACCCGGCCACTGCCCAGAACCCTCCTGAGGAACGGCGTGAAGGGGATGCTAAGCGAAGCCCCGCCTGAGCTGACATCTGCCAGCCCCTGGCCGGACCCGTCTCTGGCCAGGGGTTAGGTGTAGCAGCGGCCGTAGGGTGCTGATCCTCAGATAGTGGCTTGAGCCTCAGGTCGGGGTAGTCGTGCGTGCGTCCCCTACCTGATTTGACCGACAGCGCGCCCTAGATGAATGATTCCTAATCCGGCTCGGTGCGGCGTGGCGGCTTGCTCGGAGACGGGGCGGAGGGCATCGATGATCGTTTGTGAAGACAGACCTCGATACCCTCCTGATCACACTGTATGTCCTGATCGACGA
>DASTLT010000036.1:0-5495 GCA_035714625.1 Pseudonocardiaceae bacterium
GTCAGCGAGATCGGGGTGCCTACCCTGGACTCGGACCCGGGCATCTGGACCCGGTAAGCGCACAGGTCGCAGTTCATCCGCACATCACCGTGGCGCGCCTCGCGGTAGCGCTCCAGCACCAGATGCGCCAGCCGCGGGTCGGCACCGAAATGAGCCGCGCCGCGGACCTCGACCTCCGGGTGGTCCTGCGCCCAGCCCGCCGCCTCGAGGTAGATCCGGTTCAGCAGGATCCCCGGGAACAGGAAGAACGGGGCGACCACGGCGGTCGCCGCGCCGAGCAACCGCAGCCGCTCCAGCACCTCGGGCACCGAAGGGGTGGCGACCGAGACGAACCCGGGCTCGACGATGCCCAGCCCGCGCCGGTCGGCCAGCAACCGGCCCACCTTCCACAGATCCGCGCAGGCATCCGGGTCGCTGGACCCACGCCCGATCAGCGCCACGCCAAGCTTCTCCGGGCCGGCAGCCCCGGCACCGGCCCGGATCCGGTCGGTGGCAATGTCCAGCACCCGGGGTTCGATGCCCAGGTCGCGGGCCAGATGGAAGCCCACCCCGGGATGCCGGGCGCGGGCCCGGGCCAGCATCGCCGGGCCGTCGTTCTTCAGGTGCCCAGCCGACAGCAGCACCAGCGGCACGCTGACGATCTCGGTCGCGCCGCGGGCCACCAGATCGTCGATGGCCTCGTCGACGAGAGGCGAGGCCAACTCGAGGAAGCCGAAGCCGGTCAGCAGCTCGCCCACCATGGTGCGGATGGTCTCGGCCAGCGCCCAGAACTCCGCCACCCCGTCGGCGTCCCGGCTGCCGTGCCCCACGACCAGAATGGCCCTCATCCCAGCATCGTCCCGATGGCGGCCAGCAGGGGGATGGCGAGCGCCGCGGCCCAGGCGCGCGGAGCGGCGGCGGTGCCGGTGAGCGCCGGGGGCAGGGTCCCGGTGTAGCCGCGCGAGGCCATCGCCAGGTAGACCCGCTCGCCGCGCTCGAAGGTGCGCACCACCAGCGCGCCAAGCCCCGAAGTCACCTCCCGAGCCTGCCAGAACCAGCGCGGGTCCCCGCCCCGGCAGACCCGGGCCGTGCGCATCCGGGCCAGCTCGGCGAGCACCACCTCGGTGTAGCGCACCATGAACGCCGCCACCGCGGTGAACACTCGGGGCACCCGCAGCCGCTCCAAGCCGGTGATGATTTCTGGTAGTGCCGTGGTGGCGGCCAGGATCCCGGTGGCGAGCAGTCCGAAGGTGGCCTTGAGTGTGATCACGGCGGCGGCGTGCAGCCCGGATACCGACAGCGAGACGCCCAGCACGGTCAGCTCCGGCGGCGCCCCCAGCACCGGCAGCGCCAGCACGAACAGCAGGAACGGCACCTCGACCACCAGCCGGCGCAGCAGGATCAGCGGCGGCAGCCTGGCCAGCGCGGCGACCACCGCGAGCAGCAGCAGGTACCACAGGTACGGCCAGTACGCGCCGCGCGGCGTGCTGGCGACGGCGAGCACGAACAACGCCGTCGCGGCGACCTTGCACTGCGGGGCCAGCCGGTGCACCGGGGTGTCGGCGAGGATCAGCAGCTCCGCGCCGGGATCGTGCGCGCTCACCGCACCCGCTCCGGCGCCACCCGGACCAGATCGGCGCGCAGCGCCAGCAACCCGCGCACCACCAGCGCGGTGACCACTCCCTCGAACACCGCCACCACCGCGTACACCCCGATGGTCGAGACGGCGACGGTGCGCAGTGACACCCCGGCCGCCCCGCCCACCGCGTATTCGGCGGTGAACAGCAGTGCGGCGGCCAGCACCGAGACCACCGCGGCGAACCCGGCGGCCACCGCCGTTCCGGTGGAACCTCGAGGCAGCCCCCGGCGCAGCCCGAGCAGCACCGGATAGCCCAGCACGGCCGGAACCAGGGCCAGGTTCACCAGGTTGACCCCGAGCGCGGTCATCCCGCCCGCGCCGGTGAACAGGGTCTGCACCACGGTCACCACGGTGATCACTATCGGGCCGAGCCAGGGGCCGAGCAGCGCGACAGCCAGCGTGCCACCGAGCAGATGCCCACTGGTGCCCACCGCCACCGGGATGATCGGTACCTCCAGGACCAGGAAGAACGCCGCGGCCAGCCCGGCCAGCGGGAGTTGCCGCTCGCTGACCTCCCGCCCCGCGCGGCGCACGCACACGCCCAGCCCGGCGGCGGCCAGCACCGCACCGGCAGCCGCGACCGGGGGGGAGACGAAGCCGTCCGGGATGTGCACGGCTCACCTCCCCGCGGTGTCGGTGAAACCGGCCACGTCCAACCGCGCCACCTCGCCGATCACCACGGTCAACGGTGCCGGCAGCCGCGGGTCCGGTGGCGCGTCGAGGGTGCCGCGGACGGTGCGCTGGTGTGGCCGGGTGGCCGCGCTGATCGCGGCCACCGGGGTGTCGCCCGCCATCCCGCCTGCCCGCAGCGCGGCCACCACCCGGCGCAGCGCCGCGCGCCCGGTGAGCAACACCACGGTGCCCCCGAGGCGGGCCACCGCAGCCCAGTCGACGCCGTCCGGGTCGTCGTTGCCGGCCACCACGGTGAGCGTGCGAGACATCTGCCGGACCATCACCGGGATTCCGGCCGCAGCCGGTGCGGCCACCGCGGCGGACACCCCCGGCACCACCTGCACCGGCACCCCCGCCCCAGCCAGCGCCACCGCTTCCTCCCCCCCGCGGGACACCACGAACGGATCACCGGCCTTGAGTCGCACCACGCACGCCCCGCTCTGGGCGAGCTCGATGAGCAGCGCGTTGATCTCATGCTGTAGCGGCGCGGGGGTGCCGCCGTGCTTGCCGACGCAGTGCCGGGTGGCGCGGGGGGCCAGGGCGAGCAGCTCAGCCATCGAGGAACGGTCATAGACGACATGCTCGGCCCTGGCCAGCAGCGCGGCACCGCGGCGGGTCAGCAGCTCGGGGTCTCCGGGTCCGGCGCCCACCAGGTACACGGTCACAATGCCGCCTCCGCGGGATGAAGCACGTCAGGGGTCATCCCGGCCGACCTCCCGCGCGGTGACCAACCAGTCCTCCAGGCGGCTGGTGCCGGAGGCGCCGACAATCACCACGGTGCGCATCCCGGCACTGCTGGGGTCCAGGGTGGCCAGCGTGGCGAGCTGCACCCGCTCGCCGTCGCGTCCGGCGTCGGTGACCAGGCCGACCGGAGTGTCGCCGGGCCGGTACTCGGCGAGCACGTCGCGGGCCCGGCCGAGCTGCCACGGCCGGCCTGACGAGCGCGGGTTGTACAGCGCGAGCACCAGGTCGGCGGCGGCCACCGCCCGTAGCCGGGCTTCCACCGCCTCCCACGGGGCGAGCAGGTCGGACAGGGTGAGGCAGGCGAAGTCGCGGGCCAGTGGGGCGCCGAGCAGTGCGGCGGCGGCGGTGGCCGCCGTGACACCGGGCACCACCCGTACCACCGGGCGCCGCGATGCGGGAAGCGCGGCGGCGATGGTGAGCGCCAGCGAGGCCATCCCGTAGATCCCGGCGTCGCCGGAGGACACCAGCGCCACCCGCGCCCCGTCGGCCGCGGCGTGCACTGCGTCCGCAGCACGCTGCTCCTCTGCGCCCATCGCCCCCGGCAGCAGGGTCTGGTGCGGGCCGGTGAGGTCCGTGCAGGCCCCCAGATACCCACGGTATCCCAGGACGACCTCGGCATCGCGGACGGCGTCCTCGGCGGCGCGGGTGCGGTGCGCAGGTCCTCCCGGACCCAGCCCGACGACGATGAGCGAACCGGTCACCCCGAGCAGCCTTTCACGGCCGTCTGCGCTTGGCTGGTGGGATAGCCCGCCCCGCAGTGCTGCCCGGTGTGGACCGGCGGCGGCAGCCGTGCGAGTAGGCGGGGTCATAAAGCAGGCTGCGGCGCCCGCCGCTGGACAGCGCCGGCCCCACCAGCACCAGCGCCGCGGTGCGGATCCCGGCGGTGGCCAACGCGTCGGCGAGGCCGTCCACCGTCGTGGTGAGCACCGTCTCGTCCGGCCAACTGGCCTTTGCCACGACGATGGCGGGGGTCTGCGGCGGGTACCCGGCCAGCAGCTCGGCGCGCAGCGCGGCGGGCCGGGCCGCGGAGAGGTAGACGGCCATCGTGGTGCCATGGCGGGTGAAGGCCGCGACGCTCTCTCCGTCCGGCATCGAGGCCGACGTGCGGCCGCCGCCAAGCCGGGTGAGCACCACGCTCTGCGCCACCCCAGGCACGGTGAGCTCAACCCCCGCTGCGGCTGCTGCGGCGGCCAGGGAGCCGACCCCGGGCACGATCTCAAAGGCCCGGCCGTGCTCGGCGCACCAGGTGAGCTGCTCGGTCAGCGCCGAGTAGAGCGAGAGGTCCCCCGAGTGCAGCCGCACGATCGCGGCGCCCGGATGCGCGTCGTACACCGCGAGGACATCTTCCAGGGTCATCCCCGCCGAGTCGTGCAGCTCGGCATCGTCCCGGCACTGCGCCAGCACCTCGGCGGGCACCAGCGAGGACGCCCAGACCACGATGTCGGCCTCCGCCAGCCGCCGCGCTGCCCGCAGCGTGAGCAGGTCCGGGGCACCGGGTCCCGTCCCGACGAACGAGATCAGACCAATGGCAGGTCGCATGAGGCCCTCCCATCTCACGTGGAACATCGCCGCGCTGAGGCTCCTCATGGGCCGAGCGTAGCCACCCCCCGCCAGTGCGGTGCGAGCCGCACCAGTGAGATCGGTGCAGCTCACCACCAGTGGCTCAACGATAGCTGTAACAACGCTCACCCTGATGGCGACACCATGGCACAAGAGCACAGATTGTTCTCAGGGGCAGCGGTAAGGGGAAGTGACATGGAAAATACCACTGCGGTGGGGAGTGATGAAGAGCGCGCCGATCAGCAGCTCGAAAAGCTCGTTTCCGCTATCAGGCGGGCTCCAATTCCAACATCACCGCGACCGTCACATAGTTACCAGGAAGAATTTGGACTCACCATATTGTATGCTGCTCTCGGTCTGGAACACATTGATCGGTTGGAGGAGTCAATTGAGTTGGTCGATTCGACTCATGTAAGCCGATCGGTGCGTGTGGACATCAAGCTTGACACTCTTACCAAAAAGCAGAAAACGGCCCTACGTTCCGACCCCGGTGCTGATAACAGTGAGCCCGTATCGGTCTGGTTACCAATAGCCCGCCAGGCGCGCGCCGACCTGGCGCCGGTGTTGGTAAAAAACGGCTCGGGCGACGTGCTTAAACACATGACAAATCGCAGGGCAGTCGAAGTCATGACGCGTGGTCTAACGAGAGCATTCCAGGTTTATCTCGCCGCAGACAGGCGTACCGATGATCCTTCCGAGATGCTTCATAAGATTCAGTACCAACTCCATCGGTCGCGGTGGCTAATCGAGGCTGCAATCGAGGCTTGGTCTCAAGTGGTGACCGCGACACCGGCATTGACCAGTAGTTCATCGAGTTTTTCGGCGGGCGTCTTGAACCCGAGTGTCCTTCGTGGACGGTTGTTGAGTCGCGTGGCTACTGCATCGAGCTCAGCTTGAGTGA
>DASTLT010000037.1:0-42035 GCA_035714625.1 Pseudonocardiaceae bacterium
CGCGCGCCCCGGGAAGGCGAGCCCGGAAGCCATCGAGCGCTTCGCGGCGCTGCTCTGGCCGGATCCGCCGACCGCCCAGGAGGGCGTCGAGCTGTGCCGCCACTTCGACCTGGCCGTGCTCAGCGCGACGAAGATCCCGCAATGGCTGCTGGAGCGCCTGCTGGAGGATGCCCGCACTGCCAGGTTGACCACCAGCGATGAGCAGCTCGCCGCCATGCTCGCCGCTGAGCCGCTCGCCGGAACGCTGGCCAATGGCGTGCATACCGCCACCTGTATTCGCTGGGGCGCTTACCTCAACAGCTCGTCAAGGCACTCGGCGAAGGCGGGGGCTGCGGTGGAGGCCATCCGGTGCGCGGCGTACGCAGACCGGGCGGTGGCGGGCGCGGTCCTGGAAACTGTCGCGAACTGGATGCTGGAGCTCACCGAGCCGACCCAACACGCCGAGGTTCTGATCCGGGTGATCCAGGAGGCCCCGTCACCAGATTTCCTGACGGTCTACAGCCACCGGCTCGCGGTCGTTCTGGCCTCGGCGAAGCCCATTAAGATCGCGACCGTACTACCCGCAATCGTGTTCCTCGCAAACAAAGACCGGACGGGTCAGCGGCTCCTCGCGACCACCTGCAAAGATACCCTGGCCAGCCGGCGCAAACGAGAGCTCGATGCCGTCGGGCGCTTCTTCGAGAGCAGGCGACACAGACTCCCGCCGCCGCCTTTCAGCCAGGGGAGAAAACCAGCGAAGGACTGGCAGTCCTGGTGGAAGGACTGGCGCGACCATAACCTCCCGCAGTCCGTCCTCGCCCGGCTCCTCCGCCGCCGTACACCGGGCGGTGACGACTAGTGTGGCTCCTCTTCGCCTTATTCCTCTTCCTCATAGCGCTCTATCTCTCCTACGCGTTCTTGGCTCCGCTGGCGGCCGTCGCGACCGGAGCGATCGCGGCCTTCATAGTCCTCATTGAATTCGCCTCCGCCGCATTCGCAGTATTCTGGGGCAAGGCCCCGATCGGGCACCTGCGCATCGAGCCACCATTGCCCGGCTCGAGCCAACAGCAGCGTGATCCCGCTTACCGCAGCTACTTCTTCGGGCCGGTATTCCGCGACTACGCGAAGGTGGTACAGGAGGCGGCTCGCTGCGGCTGGGAGCGCACCTTCGGCGGAAGCCCCGCTGCCAGATCCACCGGCGCCCGGGATCCCAACCTGCGCAACTCGCTGGCTCAGCGGATCTTCGACACGTGGTCGTCGCTGGGCACCTGGTTTCCGGTCGAGCCGAACCTGGTCAAGATCATCGCATCGGGGCCGATGGTGGGAGCGATGGTCGGGGTGGGTCTGGGCGCGGCCGCGGCGGCCGCTTTCGCCGCACTTGTCTCCCTGGTCTTCGGGCTGTCGCTCGGGCTGACCCTGCTCACTATCATGGTGGTCGCCGGGCTGCTCCGTCTCGTGGAGCTCACCGCGTTACAGATCCGCGGCATCACCCTGGAATGTGGCAACTGCCACCGGCGCGTCGGGTCCCCCGTCTACCGCTGCACGGAATGCCCACCAGGAAATCCGGCACTTCATCGGCGGCTGATCCCCGGCCCGCTGGGCGTGTTCTCCCGCATCTGCCGGTGTGGTAAGCCCCTGCCGACGCTGCTGCTGAGGGGCAAGTGGAAGCTGCCCGCGTACTGCCAGCACGAAGGCTGCAACCAGCCCCTGCCGGTGAAGGGCCTGACCGCCCCCACGTTCCACGTGCCGGTGGTCGCGGGCAGGGAAGCTGGGAAGACGGTGTTCATGATGGCCGCCGTGGCCGGCCTGGAACCGATGCTACGCGCCAGTCCCCCTGCTGCCGAGTTCGCCGACCCGCTGGCCAAAAAAGAATACCTGAGGGCGCGCTCCGCACTCGAGCAAGCCACCTTCGGTGGCATCGCAGCGACCCTGCCGCAGATCTCAGTGCATGCCTTCAACATCTATATCGGCCCCGAGGGATCCACGCGCCGTCGGCTACTGTACCTGTACGACGCCGCTGGCGAACGCTACGAGACGAGCGACGGTGTCGCGACCTTCCGGTTCCTCGGGCATACCGAGGGCGTCATTCTCATTGTCGATCCGTTCTCGTTCGAGCTGGTGCGCCGCGCCGTCCAAGCCGATCTCCTGGCTCGCCTCCGGCACTCGCAGGCCGACGCCGACGAGGTGCTCAGCCGGTTCGCGCAGGCGTTGCGCGAGAATCTGGGTATCCGAACCGACCGCAAGATGGACTTGCCGGTCGCCGTCGTCTTGACCAAATGCGACGGCCTGCTGGCGGCCCCAGAGGTTGCCCACCCCTACGACGAGCTCGGGGATGCTGCTTTCGACCGCACCGCGCGTGCTGTCCGGTCGAAAGCGGTCCGCCACTGGCTGGAGGTCGTCGCCGGGCAGCACAGTCTGGTGGCCGCTCTGGAGAATACCTTCGGGCGGTGCGGTTACTTCGCCGTGAGCGCGCTCGACGCGTTCACCGTGAAGGCGCGCCCCAGCGGCCGGACCCGTACCATGATCAGCAACGACGACCCGGCCGCTCCGCTCCTGTGGTTGCTCGGCAAGCGGGAGGACCGATGAGCGCCACCATTCCGCGGCAGGTCGTGCACGCGCGGCGCATCGCAGGCATGATTCTCGTACTGTCCGCGCTCGGCACGGTCATCATGCTGGTAATCCTGGCCGGTTGGTGGTCCACCCGGCCACCATCTGTGACCGGAGCGGTTGGGACACCATCAAACACTGCGGCTGTTCCTGCAACCCAGCCACCGGTGTTCCAGTCCCCGGCTATTCAGCCGCCGATCTCACCGGAGATCGCCTTACCGCAACAGGCCGACGGCGACCATCAGCAAGTCGAGATACTGGTCGGTTACTGGGTGCCCCAACTGTCAGCCAGGGCCGTGGGACTCGCCGCGGATGGCATCGCCTACGGTTATGCTGAGATTCTCAGCCACTTCAACTGGACAAGGGAAATCCATGGATCACGAGTTCGAGACAACGCCTCCGGGTGATAGGGCACCTGACCCACAAACCGGCACAGGCCCCACCACGGAAGCGTTCCCGACCGCTGCGGCACCGGTTCCAGCGCCCTCCGGCGACGGCCGATCCTCGGCCGAACCACGCGCCGACCTTTCCCTTCCGCGGCACGTCCCGCAGCGCGAGGAGGCTGGTGCAGCACCGGATAGCACAAGCGCGTTACAAGAGCTCACCGTGGCCCTGGAGGCCCTCCGCGATGAGTTCCGGCACAGCGTGCAGGTCTATGACCACCAACGCGTGCTCGTGGACAAACTGCACGGCGAGAACGAACAGCTCCGGCGGGCGGAACTGGACCGCGCGCGCGACCCGGTAGTGCGCGACCTGATCTCGCTGGCCGATACCTGCCTGCGCAACGGGCGCGCCTGGCTGCAGCGCGAGAAGGTGACGCCGAGCGATATCGACCGCGTGTTGCGGGAGGTGGCGGACGACGTGGAACTGATCCTGGAGCGTCAAGGCGTCGAGCCGTTCCAGCCCGAGACAGGCGCGAAGTTCGACCGTCGAGTCGCCCGCGCAGTTCGCTCAGTCCACACCACCGACCCTCGGCTGGACGGTGCCGTCGCCGAGGTACAGAAGCCAGGTTATCGCATGGGAGATCGCGTGCTGCGGTATTGCGACGTCGCGGTGTGGGAATTCGTGGCGGATCCGGCAGCGGGTACCACAGAGAATGCCACCACGAAGATCTAGCCGCGGAGCAGGGCGCGGGCCATCACGACGCGCTGGATCTGGTTGGTGCCCTCGTAGATCTGGGTGATCTTCGCGTCGCGCATCATCCGCTCCACCGGGAAGTCCCGGGTGTAGCCGTAGCCGCCGAAGAGCTGCACGGCGTCGGTGGTCACCTCCATGGCCACGTCGGAGGCGAAGCACTTGGACGCCGAGGAAATGAACCCGAGCTTGGGCTCCCCGCGCTCGGCGCGGGCCGCGGCAATGTAGACGAGCTGGCGGGCCGCCTCGGTCTTCATGGCCATATCGGCCAGCATGAACTGCGCACCCTGGAAGTCGGCGATCGGCTTGCCGAACTGTTTGCGTTCCTTGACGTAGGCGATCGAGGCGTCCAGCGCGCCCTGCGCGATGCCCACGGCCTGCGCCCCGATGGTGGGGCGGGTGTGGTCCAGGGTCTGCAGGGCAGTCTTGAACCCGGTGCCCGGCTCGCCGATGATCCGATCGGCCGGGATCGCGCAGTCCTCGAAATAGATCTCCCGGGTCGGGCTGCCTTTGATCCCGAGCTTGCGTTCCTTGGGTCCGATGGCGAAACCGGGGTCGTCCTTATGCACAAGGAAGGCGCTGATCCCGCCCGCGCCCTGGTCCGGGTCGGTCACCGCCATCACGGTGTACCAGGTGGACTCCCCCGCATTGGTGACCCAGCACTTGCTGCCGCGCAGCACCCAGTGATCCCCGTCCCGCCGTGCCCTGGTCCGCATCGCAGCCGCGTCACTGCCCGCTTCGCGCTCGGACAGCGCGTAGGAGGCCATCGCCTCCCCCGAGGCCAGCGACGGCAGCACCTGCTTGTGCAGCTCCTCCGAGCCGGCCAGCAGCAGCCCGGTGGTGCCCAGCTTGTTCACCGCCGGGATCAGCGAGGACGACGCGCAGACCCGGGCGATCTCCTCGATCACGATGCAGGTCGCCACCGAGTCCGCACCCTCACCGCCGTAGGCCTCCGGCACGTGCACGGCGTGGAAGCCCGAGCGCACCATCGCAGCCCGCGCCTCGCGCGGGTAGCGCTCCCGCTCGTCGACGTCCGCGGCGTGCGGAGCGATCTCCTGCTCGGCCATCGCGCGCACCGCATCGCGCAGCGCCTCGTGTTCCTCGCCGAGCTGGTAGAGGCCGAAGTCGGGGTGCACGCGCGCCTCCTGAGGGAACCAGCGGTTAATGAATGCTAACCGAGCGTCACGGTCCGCGTCTCCCTCTTGACGCACTGGTCACTGCAGGCTGGCCCGCAGGGCGGCGTCCTTGGTCAGCACCAGTTGGGCGAGGTCGCGCTGGAACGCGGCCAGCCGCTCGGCCAGCGAAGGGTCGCCCACCGCCAGCATGCGCACCGCGAGCAGCCCGGCGTTGCGCGCTCCGCCGATCGACACGGTGGCCACCGGTACCCCGGCCGGCATCTGCACGATCGAGAGCAACGAGTCCAGCCCGTCCAGTTGGGCCAGCGGGACCGGCACCCCGATCACCGGTAGCACTGTGGCCGAGGCCACCATGCCTGGCAGGTGGGCCGCCCCCCCGGCGCCCGCAATGATCACTTTCAGGCCGCGGCCGGCTGCGGACTGCGCGTAGTCGAGCATCCGGGACGGCGTGCGGTGCGCGGAGACCACGGACACCTCATACGGCACCTCGAACTCGTCGAGCGCCTCGGCGGCGGCGCGCAGCACCGGCCAGTCCGAGTCGCTGCCCATGATCACACCCACGGTCACTGCGAGGACCTCCCATGCCCGTCGTACCCGTCCGGCCAGTGCCCGGTGGCGAGGAACCCGGCAGACCGCACCGCCACCTCGCGGACCTGGGGCACCGGGTCGCCCAGCACCGTCACGTGTCCGATCTTGCGCCGCGGGCGCTCCGCCTTGGCGTACAGGTGCACCTTCGCCGCGGGGTAACGGGCCATCACGTGGTGCAGCCGCTCGTCGATGCCCATCGCGGGGTACCTCCCGGGTGGAGGGTCAGCACCCAGCACGTTGGCCATCACCGCGGCCGGGGCACGCAGTGCGGTGGATCCCAGCGGGTAGTCCAGCACTGCCCGGAGGTGCTGCTCGAACTGGGAGGTCACGGACCCCTCGATCGTCCAGTGCCCGCTGTTGTGCGGGCGCATGGCCAGCTCGTTGACGATCAGGTGCCCGGTGGTGCTCTCGAACAGCTCCACGGCCAGCACCCCGACCACGCCAAGCTTCCCGGCCACCCGCAGCGCGAGCTGCTGCGCCGCGTGCGCCACCTCCTCGGGCAACCCAGGCGCCGGGGCCAGCACCTGCACGCAGATCCCGTCCCGCTGCACGGTCTGCACCACGGGCCAGGCCGCGCCCTGTCCGAACGGCGAGCGGGCCACCAGCGCGGCAAGCTCCCGGTGTATCGCGACGCGCTGCTCGACCAGCAACGGGGTCCCCCCGGCGAGCAACTCGGCCACCACCCGCGTGGCGTCAGCGGGGCTGTCCAGCAGCCACACGCCGCGCCCGTCATAACCACCGCGGACCGCCTTGAGCACGCAAGGCCAGCCATGCTCAGCGGCGAAGCCCACCGCATCCTGCGGTCGGGTCACCTCCCGGAACGGGGGCACCGGCACGCCCAGACCGGCCAGCGCGCCGCGCATGAGCAGCTTGTCCTGGGCGTGGGCCAGCGCATCAGGACCCGGATGCACCGTCACGCCCTCGGCGACCAGCACCCGCAGGTGCTCGCCGGGGACGTGCTCGTGGTCAAAGGTCAGCGCATCACAGCCGGCGGCGAAACGGCGCAACGCGGCGAGATCGTCGTGCCGGCCCACCATCACATCCGGGGTGACCAGCGCCGCAGGTTCACCCGCCTCGGCGGCCAGCACCCGCAGGGACTGGCCCAGTGCGACGGCGGCCTGGTGGGTCATCCGGGCCAGTTGGCCGGCGCCCACCATGCCGACGACGGGCAGTCTGGTACGAGCGTCCACGAACGAGCGATCCTAGAGCCAGCGCCGCACCTCTTCATCGCCGCCGCTGTTGGTCGCCGCCGCGGTGACCCGGCTGCCGGGTACCGATGAGCACCCTCCCTAGACTGCACAGGTGTCCGTGGTCGACGCGGTGCTCATCCGGATCCCCCAGCCGTACCGCGACCTCGCCATCCGTCATCGAGAGCTGGTGAAGTTCGCCCTGGTCGGCGGGACTACCTACCTCGTCGACATCATGCTGTTCACGCTGCTCAAAATGACGGTGCTGGAGCCGAAGCCGGTCACCGCCAAGATCATCGCAGTGCTGGTCGCGACGATCGTGTCCTACGTGCTGAACCGGGAATGGTCGTTCCGCACCAGGGGCGGCCGGGAACGCCACCACGAGGCCACGCTGTTCTTCCTGATCTGCGGCATCGGACTGGTGATCAACGCCACCCCGCTGTGGATCTCGCGGTACGTGCTGCACCTGCAGGTTCCCCAGGTCAGCCTGCTGCTCCAGGAGATCGCCGACTTCGCCAGCGCCAACGTGATCGGCACCCTGCTGGCGATGGTGTTCCGCTGGTGGGCCTTTCGCAAGTACGTCTTCCCCGACGAGAACGTGCGCCTGCGCCGCTCGGGAAGGGGGTAACGGTGTTCTCCCACCGTTACCCCCTTCCCGAGCGCATCAGCGCACCGCCCCAGCGCCCGGCCGGGGGGTGCCCACCATGTCCTCGGTCCGCGGCACCCGCAGGTAAACCGCGAAGGTGGCGGGCCGGGCCGAGCTGAGTTCCAGGCGTCCCCCGTCGGCCTCGACCAGTGCTCTGGCCAGCGCCAGCCCGAGGCCGGTGGAGGACGCCCCCGACACCCCCCGGTCGAAGACGTGCGGGACCAGCGCCTCGGGCACCCCGGCGCCCGCGTCGGTCACCTCCACCACGATCATGCCTTCCCGGCCGATCCCACCCGGCCGCACGGACAGCAGCACGTCGCCCCGCCCGTGGCGCAGCGCGTTGTCGATCAGCACCCCCAGCGCCTCGCGCAACCGCCCCGGAGTGACCCGGGCCCGCAGGCTGTTGTCCACCCGCAGCCGCAACGTGCGCCGCTGCGCGTCGGCCTGTGGTCGCCATTCGGTGACCACCTCGCCGAGCAGGCCGGCCAACTGCACCGGCTCGGCGGTGGCGGCCCGGGCCTCCTCGGTGGCCCGCAGCAGGTCGTCGAGCACCGCGCCCAGCCGCTCGGCCTGCTCCAGAGCCGCCTCGGCCTCGGCGGCGGTCTCCGGGTCGGGGTGGGCCGCGAGCTCGTCCAAGCGCAACTGCAGCGCGGTCAGCCGGCTGCGGAGCTGGTGCGACACATCGCCCACCAGGTCGCGTTCCCGCTGCACCAGCTCGGCCAGCGCGCTCGCGGAGGTGTCCAGCACGTCGGCCACCCGGTCGAGCTCGGGGATGCCGTGGCGCCGCGGCTCGGAGCGGAAGTCCCCCGCCCCCAGCCGCGCGGCCCGCTCGGCGACGTCCTGCAGCGGCCCGGCCAACCGCCGGGCGGTCACCATGGCGATCACCGCACCCAGCCCCACCGACAGCACCAGCAACAGTCCCACCAGAGCTACCGCCTGCATCTGGATGCGGCGCATCGACTCCCCCGGAATCGCGAGCCGGGCGGTACCGCGCTGCCCGATGGGTAACGACTCCACCACCGCATCCGGGCCAGGATCGACCCCGAGCACCGACTGGCCGGTGCTCGGTGACTCCACCACAAGCTGCCCGCCCGGGGGCAGCGCAAGCTCCACCGCACCCAGATCCCCCGGCCCCAGATCGGGAGCGTTCTGGTCATCGAGCCGGGCCACCACCTGTTCCAGCCGGGTGAGCAGCTCGGCCCGGGTGAAGTCCTCCACCAGCCGCCAGGTGGCGAACGCCAGCGGGCCACCCAGCACCAGGCCGGTGATCGCAACCACGATCAGCGTGGACTGCAGGATCCTGCTGCGCACGCTCGCACGCTAGCGCGTCAGCGGGGTCAGGAGTCGTTGAAGCGAAACCCCACCCCACGGATCGTGGTGATCCGGCCGCTGCCGATCTTGCGCCGCAGCCAGGACATGTGCATGTCCAGCGTCTTGGAGGTCTTCAGCTCGGGGTCGTGCCACACGTCGCGCAGGATTTCCTCGCGACTGATCACCTGACCCGAGCGGGACAGCAGCACCCGCAGCAGCTCGAACTCCTTGTTCGCCAGCCCCACCTCGGTGCCCTCGACGAGCACCCGGCGCGCCGCCAGATCCATCGTCACCCCGCCCGCCTCCAGCGTGTCCGGCGCGCTGCGCCGCAGCAGTGCCCGCACCCGGGCCAGCAGCTCGGCCAGCCGGAACGGTTTGGCCACGTAGTCGTCGGCGCCCGCATCCAGCCCGACCACGAAGTCCACCTCGTCGGTCCGGGCGGTGAGCATCAGCACCGGCAGGTCGGACCGGATCCGGCGCAGCCGGCGGCAGACGTCCAACCCGTCCAGCTCGGGCAACCCGAGGTCGAGCACCAGCAGGTCGACCTCCGCTTCGCCGGCGCGGACCAGCGCGGACGGCCCGTCCTCCACCACCGTGACCTGGTAGCCCTCCCGCTGCAGGGCCCGCGACAGCGGTTGCGCGATGCCGGTGTCATCCTCGGCCAGCAGCACGGTGGTCACGGCACTCAGGGTAGGCCCACCTGGCAGCATCCGTGGCCATGACCGAACACAGCTCCGACCTCGCACTGGCCCTGGCGCTGGCTGACACCGCCGACACGATCACCCTGGACCGGGCGGGGGCGGTGGATCTGCGGGTCGACCGCAAACCCGACCGCAGCCCGGTCACCGACGCGGACCTGGCCGTCGAGGACGCGGTGCGTTCGGTGCTGGCGGCGCAGCGGCCGGATGACGGGGTGCTCGGTGAGGAGCGCGGCGGACCGGCCGACGCGGACCGGCTCTGGGTGCTGGACCCGATCGACGGGACGAAGAACTTCCTGCGTGGCCTGCCGGTCTGGGCCACCCTGATCGCGCTGGTCGTGCACGGCCGCCCGGCGGTCGGCGTGGTCAGCGCACCGGCCTTGCGCCGCCGCTGGTGGGCCGCCGCCGGGACGGGGGCCCACACCCGTGAGATGGACGGGTCCACCCGGCCCATCGCGGTGTCCGGGGTCAGCGAGCTGGCCAACGCCTACGTCTCCACCACGCATTTGGGCAGTTGGGTTGACTATCACCGCCGGGAGTCCTATCTGGCGCTGGTCGACGCCTGCTGGGAGAACCGTGCCTTCGGTGACTTCTGGCAGCACTGCCTGGTCGCCGAGGGAGTGATCGACCTGGCCGCCGAGCCGATCGTCAACCCCTGGGACGTGGCCCCGGTGCAGGTGCTGATCGAGCAGGCCGGCGGCCGGTTCACCGATCTCGCCGGGGTGACCCGCCACGACGGCGGCTCCGCGCTGTCCTCCAACGCCCTGCTGCACGACGCCGCCCTCGCTGTGCTGACGCACCCGTGAGTGGCGACGCGAGCTGCGAAAGCCCGTCAGGTACGCCTGCATGTGCTGGACCCTGTGGTTTAGCGATTCTGTTCGTAACGCTGGCGCCAGGCTCTGCATCGTTTAGGTAGTTCATGAGATCGGTGTCGCCGAAGTCGTTGAGGTCCCAGGAACCAGGAAGCACCGCCTCGGGCCAGGCATAGACCAGTGCCGGACGTGGACCGGGGAGTACGTCGATGACGGTGCGGGGATAGGTGGGAACCTCGAAAGCGCCGAGGTTGATGCGAAGCGCGCATGGTGGCCGGCGCCGCCGCCACCGTGATCGTCGGAGATAACCGTGTCCTGACCGCCTCGGCTCCGTCATGGCTCGATCTTGGCCAGCTAGGTGTGGATCTCCATCCCCCGGTGACGGCCCGTTGGCGGGGCCGTGCAGGCGGGTCTCGCCGTCTGTGCTATGGAGGGGTGGTCGGATGCTTACCGGTTGATGAGTTCGGCACGGACGCGGGTGAGGCGGTCGCGCCACCAGGTCACCCGAGCCGGGTAGACCCGCTCGTAGGTGTCCAGCCGGGCCCGATCAGGCACCGGCGGGGTGCGGGGCACGGTGAGGTAGCCCAGCTCAGGCCACAGCGAGTCGTCGTCGCGGACGACGTCCCCGCACAGCAGGGACAGGGTGCCCAGGCCGCAGGCGAAGTCCAGCTCGGGCAGTGCCGCGGCCAGAGCGGCCGCGGCGGCCAGCCCGACGCTGGTCTCCAGCGCCGAGGACACCACGCACGGCAGACCCGCCGCCTCGGCCACCTGCAACGCGCGCCGGACGCCGCCGAGCGGGCTGCATTTGAGCACCGCGATGTCGGCTGCCTCCGCCACCGCGACCTGCAGCGGGTCCTCGGCGCGCCGGATGGACTCGTCAGCGGCGATGCGGACGTCGACTCGGCGGCGGACCGTAGCCAGCTCCTCGAGAGTGCGGCAGGGCTGCTCGACGTACTCCAGTCCGCCCGCCGCCTGGTCCAGCAGGCCGATGTGCTTGACGGCGATGTCGACGTCCCAGGCCCCGTTGGCGTCCACCCGGACCGCCCCGGCGGGGCCGAGCGCGTCGCGGACCGCCTCGACCCGGGCCAGGTCCTCGGTCAGCGAATCGGGATGGTCGGCGACCTTGACCTTCGCGGTCGCACACCCCGACGCCGCGGCGATCTGCTTGGCGCGGGGCGGATCGACCGCGGGGACGGTGCAGTTGATCGGGATGAGTTCGCGCACCGGTTGCGGCCAGCCGCGGGTGCACGCCTCGATCGCGGCGGCCAGCCAGGGCGCGGACTCCCGGTCGTCGTAGTCGTCGAACGGGCAGAACTCACCCCACCCGGCCGTGCCCTCGAGGAGCAGTCCTTCCCGGATCGTGAGTCCCCGGAACGGGGCCGCCATCGGGATGGCGTAGTAACGGGCCCTCCGGAAATCGACGGTGTCGAAGTCGATATCGCTGCTCATGACGCTCTGGGTCCTCTCCTTGTCGAGCGTTGCCGACCAGCCAGGGCTACGCCTGGAGGTGCACCGACCCGCGCTCATCGAGGTGCCAGCCAGGATTGTGTGCCACCTCCCAAGGATGGCCCTCGGGATCGCTGAACACCCCCGAGTACCCACCCCAGACGGTCGGCCCTGGTTCCCTGCCGATCGTCGCGCCCGCGGCCCGGGCCTCGGCGATAACGGCATCAACCTCCGCCCGCGACCGGGTGTTGTAGGCCAGGGTCATCCCGCCCCAGCCCCCGCCGTCGTCGACCGCGGAGTCCTCGGCCAGCCTGGCGCGATCCCACAACGCCAGCACCATGCCGCCCGCCGGGAAGAAGACGACGTCGTCCTCCGGGCCGGCGGCACTGCGCCAGCCGAGCGACTCGTAGAACGCCCGTGCCCGCGGTAGATCTCTCACTCCCAGGGTGATCAAGCTGAGCCGCTGCTCCATGCCGGCATTCTGCCAGCGGCGGAACGGGACAGCCGTACCCGCCACGGCTACCGGGCGAGCCGTCCCCGCAGCCGACCCCGAGGTCATCATCATCGGTGGACCAGGTTATGGGCAACCACGATGCCCCCTGAGTTCCCCGGATCGGCCACTACCAGGTCACGGGTAGCTTATTGAGACCGCCGACGAGTCGCATGGTGCGCAACTGCAGCTCCTCGACCGGCACCGCGAGGCGCAGCGTCGGGAAGCGCTCGAACAGGGTGCCGAACAGGGCCTGCAGCTCCATCCGGGCCAGCGGAGCGCCGATGCAGAAGTGCGGGCCGTGACCGAATGTCAAGTGCGGATTGACGGGCCGAGTGATGTCGAACTCCTCGGGCGTGCTGAAGGTGGCGGGGTCGAGGTTGGCGTCCTGCAGGTCGAGTAGCACCAGGTCACCGGCGGGGATGGGGACGCCGTCCACGGTGATGTCGGCGTTGGTCCAGCGGGGCAGACCGCTGGCCGGTCCGCGGTCCGAGTTCGTTCCCGGTATGAACGCGCGCAGGACCTCCTCCACCGCAGTGGGAACCAGCGCCGGGTCGCGCTGCAGCGCCGCGCGCTGATCCGGGTGGGTGAGCAGCAGCACGACGCCCCTGTCGATCGCGGAGACCGTCGTCTCATGGCCAGCGAACAGCAGCCCGGCACCCAACTCGGCCACCTGGTCGAGCGGGTAGGTCTCCGGGTTCTCGCGGTGTACCGCGACCAGGTCGGAGAGCACGTCCTCGGCGGGCTGCTCCAGCTTGCGCGCGACGAGCGTTCCGATGTACTGCCACAGTGCTGCGAGCCCCGCCGAGGACCGGTCATGGTCGGCGAGGTCAGCGGCCTCGTCGGACCAGCGACGGAAGTCCTCCCGGTCGGCGAACGGCACCCCGAGCAGCTCGCAGATGACCAGCGCGGGCAAGGGGAAGGAAACCGCTTCGTGGAAGTCCACCGGCGGCCTCCCACTGGCGAGGTCATCGAGCAGACCGTCGACCAGGTGCTGCACCCGGGGCCGCAGCGCCGCCAGCCGGCGGGCGGAGAACGACCGGCCGAGCAGTCGACGCATCCGGGCGTGGTCTTCGCGCTCGGTCGGGGTCGCCTGCCGCGCTTGACCGAAGATGGCCGACTCCGAGTAGCGCGGGGCGTGCTCGGGGTCGGCGTGGGTGGTGTTCAGCCGGGAATCGGTGAGCAGCCCCTTGATCGTCTCGTATCCGCTGACCAGCCACGCCGGGTCACCGGCATGGGTCGTCACGCACCGGACCGCCGTGCTCACTGCTGCCTCCCCGGACTACCATTTTCCAATCATCACACATAGTGAACCATATACACAATTACTGGGAGGTGCAAGGTGCGGGCAGACGCGGTAGCTGCCCTCGACAAGGTGTTCGCGCTCGCCGCGCTGCTCGGCAAGGAGATGCAGGAGGCGCTTGCCGAGCGCGGGCTGACTCCGGCGCGCGCTGAGGTGCTCTTCGTGCTCAACCAGCAGGACGCGATGGTCCAGCGTCAGCTCAGCCAGGTGCTGCGCTGCACCCCCCGGCATGTGACCGCGCTGATCGACGCGCTCGAGGCGGACGGCTGGGTGACGCGCAGCCCGCACCCCACCGACCGGCGAGCCACCCTGGTCACCCTGACCGACAAGGGCACTGCGGCGGCCAAGCGGATGGAGCACGAGCGCCAGCAGGCCGCGCAGACCCTGTTCGGCGATCTGCCGGCCACCGACCTGGCCGGCTTCGTCGCCGTCGCCGACCACGTGCTGCGCCAGGTCGGCGCTAGCTCGGGGGACGGAGCAGGTCCCGGTCCTGCTGGCGCGGCACCCCCCAGGCGAGCTGGCGGCCCACCTGGTTGATGTTCTCCCGGCCCCCGAGCCCGGTGAGCCCGAGCCCCTCGTCCGGGACGCCGCCACGGCAGCCAACCCCCAGCGGCCCCGCAGCACCCTTGCCGGCACGCTGATCGTCGGGTAACGATATGCGCATGCTGCGTGCCTTGCTGGAGCAGTTCTGGCCGAGCAGGCGCCGGCACGCCTATGACGAGCTGTGTAGCCAGGCCGCGCGTCGGCGCATCGCCTCCCGTCCGCCCCGCGCGGCCGCTCCAGGTGCCATTCCCTCCGAGCCCACCAGGAGTCTGCGTGTCCGTCACCGATGAACTGCTCGCCAACAACGCCCGCTATGCCGAGGCCTTCTCCGGGCCGCTGCCGCTGCCGCCCGCCAAGCACGTCGCTGTGGTCGCCTGCATGGACGCTCGGCTGGACGTCTATCGCATCCTCGGCCTGAACGAGGGTGAAGCGCACGTCATCCGCAACGCGGGGGGCGTGGTCACCGACGACGAGATCCGTTCGCTGGCCATCAGCCAGCGGCTGCTCGGCACCGAGGAGGTCATCCTCATTCACCACACCGACTGCGGGATGCTGACCTTCACCGACGACGAGTTCAAGAAGTCCATCCAGGACGAGACCGGGATCAAGCCGACCTGGTCTGCCGAGGCGTTCCCCGACCTCGACGAGGACGTTCGGCAGTCGATCGCCCGGATCAAGGCAAGCCCGTTCATCCCGAAGAAGGACGCCGTGCGCGGCTTCGTCTTCGACGTGGCCACCGGCAAGCTCAACGAGGTCGTCTGAGCGCTCGCCCTGCCGCGCCCTGGTTGGGGCTCTTCAAGGACCACCAACCAGGGCGCGGACCACGCGGGACGGTGCGGGTCTGCCAAGCTGGGCGGCCATCCATCCGCTGACCTGGGCCAGCGCGTCGAGGTCCACCCCGTGCTGGATGCCGAGCCCGTCGAGCATCCAGACCAGGTCCTCGGTGGCGAGGTTGCCGGTGGCCGACTCGGCGTAGGGGCACCCGCCCAGCCCACCGGCGGAGGCGTCCACCCAGCTCACCCCGGCATGCAGCGCGGCGAGGGTGTTGGCCAGCGCCTGACCGTAGGTGTCGTGGAAGTGCACGGCCAGCGCATCGACCCCGACTCCGACGCGGACGAACCCGGAAAGCAGCGCCGTGACGTGGCCGGGGGTGGCCACGCCGATCGTGTCGCCCAGCGAGAGCTGTCCGCAGCCCATGTCCAGCAGGCGGCGGCCGACGGCGATGACCTGATCCACCCCCACCGTTCCCTCCCACGGATCGCCGAAGCACATCGAGAGGTAGCCGCGTACCGCGAGCCCGTCAGCCCGGGCCCGGCGCACCACGGGGGAGCACATCGCGAACTGTTCGTCCAGACCACGGCCCAGGTTGCGCCGGGCGAAGCTCTCGGTGGCCGAGGCGAAGATGGCGATCTCGGTGGCGCCTGCGGCCAAGGCCCGATCCAGCCCGCGCTCGTTGGGCACCAGCACGGGGTAGCGCACCCCGTCCCGGCGCACCAGCAGCTCCAGCAACTCGGCAGCGTCGGCAAGCTGCGGCACCCAACGTGGAGACACGAAGCTGGTTGCCTCAAGCACGCTCAACCCGGTGGCGGCCAGCCGGTCCAGAAACTCGGCCTTGACCGCGACCGGCACCACGGTCGACTCGTTCTGCAGGCCGTCACGCGCCCCGACTTCCCAGATGGTCACCCGCTCCGGCAACCCGGCTGCCGGGTGCGGGTCGGGCAGCCCCAGCTCCCGGACCCCCATCAGTGAACTCTCCTTCAGCGCTGTCGGACCCAGTCGGATCCGCCCGGGTTGACGTCTTGCTGCAGCAGCGAGTGCACCCGCTCGACCTGCGGGATGTCGTCGAACTCCAGCGGCTCGTCGGAGGCCGACTCGATGCTCAGCGTGCCGCAGCCCAGGATCCGTTCGATGAAGGTGTGCCGGAACTGCACGCTGTTGATCCGGTGGATCGGGATGTCGATCCCGCTGCGGGACAGGATGCCCTCCCGGACCAGCACCCGCCGGGTGGTGAGCACGAAATGGGTGGTGCGCCAGCGCAGCAGCGGAACCAGGGTCAGCCACACCACGCCGATACCGCCGAGCCCGGCCAGCGCGATCCAGGCGGAGGACTTCCAGGACTGGTCGGCGACCAGCGCGGCGAGATAAGCGCCCCCCGCGACGAGGAGCAGGAAGGCCAGCACCGGCAGCACCAGCATCTTCCAGTGCGGGTGCTTATGCAGCACCACCCGCTCGTCTGGCCTCAGCAGCTCATCCGGGTACGGCACGCCCACCTCCTCCGGCGACGCGCAGACCGCCGACGCAGACCACGATGCGATCAACGGTACCGCTGCCCGGGCAGGGCGGATCAGCCCGCCCGGACGTGCCTGACATCACCGGCCGCCAGCGCGCGGCGCCGGCCACCCGACAACACCACCAGCCGACCCGCACTGTCCAGATCCACCGCGCTGCCGGTCAATACCGGCTGCCCCGGCAATTCCACCCGCACCTGTTCCCCCAGGGTCGCGCAACACCGCAGGTACGACTCCCGCAGCCCGGTGGCCTCCGGGTCACCGCCGCACCCGCACCAGGCCACGATCTCGCGGTCCAGTGCCCGCAGCCAGGCGCACAGCAACACCTCCCGGTCAGTGCAGGTGGCCCGCTCGACAGCCAGCGAGGTGGCCGGCCCGACCCGGGCCGCGCGCAGCTCCTCCGGCTGCACGGTCACGTTGAGTCCGATGCCAAGCACCACGGCTGGACCGGGGACCACCTCGGCCAGGATTCCCGCGGCCTTGCGGCGGCCCGCTCCGAGCAGCAGATCGTTGGGCCACTTCAGCACGGCCGCAACGCCGCCCAGCGTGGCCACTGTCCGGCACAGCACCACGCCAGCCAGCAACGACAGCCAGCCCCACCGGGCCGACGGCACCTCGGTGGGCCGCAGCAGCACCGAGCACACCAGCCCGGAGCGGGCCGGGCTGACCCAGCAGCGTCCCGCCCGCCCGCGGCCCGCGGTCTGGTGCTCCGCGACGAGCACGGTGCGGTCAGGCGCTCCGTTCCGGGCGGCGGCCGCCAGCGCGGTGTTCGTCGAGGGCAGTGACTCGACGACGTCCAGCGCGGCATACGGGCCGATCGGGGCCAGCAGCGCCCGGCGCAACTCGGCGGCCCGCAACGGCGGGCGGGGCAGGCCGGGCACCAGCAGCGGCAGATCAGGCACCACGGGCGGCAACGCTACTCCGCGGCGCCTCCCCGCGAGGCGGGTGCGCACCTCGTCACACTCGTGCACCGGGCAGTGCCCTTTCTCGGAACCGCTCCTAGGGTGGTCGACCATGAGCACCGCCGCCAATCCGGTTGGCCCAGCGCCGGCCGCTACCGTCCCCGCCGCCGAGCCGGACATCCACACCACCGCGGGTAAGCTCGCGGACCTGCAGCGCCGCAACGACGAGGCGGTGCACGCCGGATCGGCCCGCGCGGTGGCGCGCCAGCACGCCAAGGGCAAGCAGACCGCCCGGGAACGGATCGACCTGCTGCTGGACCCCGGTTCGTTCGTCGAGCTTGACGAGTTGGCCCGGCACCGCTCCACCAGCTTCGGTCAGCAGGCCAACCGGCCCTACGGCGACGGGGTGGTCACCGGCTACGGCACCATCGACGGCCGGCCGGTGTGTGTGTTCAGTCAGGACGTCACGGTCTTCGGCGGCAGCCTGGGCGAGGTGTACGGCGAGAAGATCGTCAAGGTGATGGACCTGGCGCTCAAGACCGGCTCCCCGATCATCGGCATCAACGAGGGCGGCGGAGCGCGGATCCAGGAAGGCGTCGTCTCGCTGGGCCTCTACGGCGAGATCTTCCTGCGCAACACGCACGCCTCCGGTGTCATCCCGCAAATCTCACTGATTATGGGACCGTGTGCCGGCGGGCACGTCTACTCCCCCGCGCTGACCGACTTCACCGTGATGGTTGACCAGACCTCCAACATGTTCATCACCGGCCCGGACGTGATCAAGACGGTGACCGGTGAGGATGTCGGCTTCGAGGAGCTCGGCGGCGGGCGCACGCACAACACCCGCTCCGGCGTGGCGCACTACCTCGGCGCCGACGAGTCCGACGCCATCTCCTACGTCAAGGAGCTGCTGTCCTTCCTGCCGTCGAACAACCTCTCCGAGCCGCCGGTGTTCGACGCCCCCGACCTCACGCACCGGCCGGTGGCCGACACCCTCACCGATACCGACCGGGAGCTGGACACGCTGATCCCCGACTCGGCGAACCAGCCCTACGACATCCACCAGGTGATCACCCGGGTGGTTGACGACGGCGAGTTCCTCGAGGTGCACGAGCTGTTCGCACCCAACATGGTCGTCGGCTTCGGCCGGGTCGAGGGCCGCAGCGTCGGCATCGTGGCAAACCAGCCCACCCAGTTGGCCGGCTGCCTGGACATCGACGCCGCGGAGAAGGCCGCCCGGTTCGTGCGCACCTGTGATGCGTTCAACGTCGCCGTGCTCACCTTCGTCGACGTGCCCGGGTTCCTGCCCGGCACCGACCAGGAATGGAACGGCATCATCCGCCGCGGCGCCAAGCTGATCTACGCCTACGCCGAGGCGACGGTGCCCAAGGTCACGGTGATCACCCGCAAGGCGTACGGCGGCGCCTATGACGTGATGGGCTCCAAGCATCTCGGCGCGGACATGAACCTGGCCTGGCCGACCGCGCAGATCGCGGTGATGGGCGCTTCCGGCGCGGCGAACATCCTCTACCGCAAGGAGCTCGCCGCCGCTGCCGAGAGCGGCGCCGACGTGTCGGCGCTGCGGGCGCGCCGCCAGCAGGAGTACGAGGACGCCCTGCTCAACCCGTACGTGGCGGCCGAGCGCGGCTACATCGACTCGGTCATCCCTCCCGCGCACACCCGCTGCCAGGTGGCCCGCTCGCTGCGCATGCTCCGGGACAAGCGCCAGACCCTGCCCCCTAAGAAGCATGGGAACATTCCCCTGTGAGTCACCCATGGCCTTCGGCCACCACGAGGGATGAGAATCTGGTCGATTTTCCTGACAGGGCGTAACGGGGTCAGCACGCCGTGATGCCCGCCCAAGTACCGGAGGTACCACCATGTTGCGCGTTGTCCGAGGGGATCTGCCGGACGCGGAGCTTGCGGCGCTGACCGCGGTGCTCGCCGCGCTGGCGGGCACCCGCGCGCCCCGGCCAGCGCCGGCCCGCTCCGCCTGGGCCGACCCGGCATACCGGCTGCGCGCCGCCCTGCCCCCCGGTGCCGGAGCTTGGCGGGCCTCGGCGTTGCCGTGCGCCTGATCCTCGCGTCGGCATCGCCGTCCCGGCTCGCGGTGCTGCGCGCCGCCGGGGTACAGCCGCTGGTGCAGGTGTCCGGAGTGGACGAGCAGGCCCTGGTCACCGCGCTGCCCGAGGCACCGCCGCAGGAGCTGGTGACCGCCTTGGCCCGGGCGAAGGCGGAGGCGGTGGCCGGGCAGGCCGCGGCCGAGCACCCCGACGCGGTGGTCATCGGGTGCGATTCGATGCTGCAGGTCGGGGGTGCGCTGGTCGGCAAGCCCGGCTGCGCCGACGTCGCGTTCCGGCGCTGGCAGGCGTTGGCGGGCGGGGTGGGTGAGCTGCTGACCGGCCACGCCGTGGTGCGGCTGCAGGCGGGGCGCCGCACGGCCACGGCCAGCGGGGTGCAGCGCACCCTGCTCCGCTTCGGCACGCCGTCCACCGAGGAGATCGCGGCCTACGTGGGCACCGGGGAGCCGCTGGCGGTGGCGGGCGGATTCACGCTGGAGGGGATGGGCGGCTGGTTCATCGAGGGGATCGACGGGGACCCGTCCAACGTCATCGGCATCAGCCTGCCGCTGACCCGCCGGCTGCTCGGCGAGGTCGAAGTGTCGGTCGTCTCCCTGTGGAACACTTGATCAAGAGCACTGTTGCCTGCGGATGTGTTCTCGGATCTGAACCACGATGTCGTCGTTGGCCGCGTTGTCCCCCTGGTCCCAGTTCTGTTGCAACTGATCAATCAGGTCCGCCAGCGGATGCCCCCGGCCGGGACCGCCCTGGGCGTTCTCCTCCTCCCGCTGGGGCGGGGGGTCGCCGGACATCAGATGGCCCTCCGGTGCTCCTGCCAGTGGCCGGTACCGGTCCGGGACGCCCCGGCTGCGGGGTGGCCGAGCAGCCGGCGCAGCCAGGCACCGCCGCGACGGCGTCGATGACGGGATGGCAGAGTAGCCTGCCTCTCCAGCATCTCGACGAGTAACGCGCAGCGGGCGCAGGGCCGGCCGGTGGCGCTCACCAGGGCGGCCACCCGGATGGTGTGCCCGCACAGCGCCCCATAGGTACCCCGCCCTGCGGCGATCCCAGCCGCGGCGGCATCATCGCTGACCAGGTGGGCTAGCCCGTCAGCCGTGCAAGTGAGGGACAATGCAGGAAATCCCACGAGGCGATCCCTCCCTGCCGTGGATGGTGCACCGGCGATGTCGTTGGGGGCAACCCCAACGTCACCCGTATCACCGTCCCAGACGTCGCCAACCGATGCAAGAACAACAGCAGTCACGAATGCCCATACATGCGGAACTGCGGTGTTGCGGCGGTCCGGCATGGTGGGCGCAGCGGAGTTTCTCCACGGCGGGTAGGGGAGACCGCGCGGTCCGCGCCGCGCGGACGGGTGGACTGCCAGCGCAAGACGCGACATGCTGTACAGCACCAGGGGTGAGGTGAGAACATCAAGCTCGATGCGTTCACCCAAAGGGGGAAATCTTGTCTATAGCGCAGCCTGATCGCGACCCGCCGGGCGACCAGCCACAGGTCAAGCCCACCAGCGGGCCGACGGTGCTCCGCATCGCGTTGGGCGCTGAGCTACGCCGCCTCCGCGAGGCGAGCGGAATCAGCCGGGAGGCCGCTGGGGATGCGATCCGAGCCTCCCACGCCAAGATCAGCCGCCTGGAGCTGGGGCGGGTCAGCCTCCGCGAACGCGACGTGGCTGATCTGCTCACCCTCTACGGCGTCCTCGACCTGCCAGAACGATCAGCGTTTCTCACCCTGGCCCGGCAGTCCGGGACGCCCGGCTGGTGGCAGCACTACCCTGATGCGCTCCCGGGCCCGGGCGAGCTGTACGCCGGTCTCGAGCGGGCCAGTTCGGTCATCCGCAGCTACGAGCCGGCACTCGTGCCCGGCCTGTTGCAGACCGAGGCATGCGCCCGCGCGGTGACCCAACTGAGCCATCCGACCGGGTCCGCTGAGCAGATCGAGCGACAGGTCACCCAGCGCATGAAACGTCAGGAGGCGTTGACCGAGCCTGGCGCGCCCAATCTCTGGGCAGTGATAGACGAGGCGGCGCTGTGGCGCCTGGGCGGCCGTTCTGCGATGCGCGACCAAATCCGGCATCTGATCGAGATGGCCGAGCTGCCGAACGTCACGCTGCAGGCAGTACCGTTTTATTCGGGTGGCTACGCTGCAGCCGGTGGCCCATTCACTATCCTGCGGTTCTCCGAGCCTGATCTACCCGACATCGTGTACCTCGAGCAACTCACCTGCGCCCTTTATCTGGACCGGAGCCAGGACGTCGACCACTACCTGATGATCATGGATCGGCTCTGCGTGCAGGCCAAGTCACCGGCGGCGACCGCCAAGTTCCTGGACAGCATCCGCAAAGAGATCTGACCTCAACCCCTGCCGTCCAGCCCCGCAGAACTCACTTACCGCTGCCGGCTGGGGAAGCTCGCTGTGGTCGCGCCGCCACCGAGATCAAGATAAGACCCGAGGTGGCTGGCCGGCACCAAACACTCCCGCCCTGCCCGGGCTGGATATGGTGGAAACCACCGGTAAAAAATACCCCACTTCACGCTCCCGGACGTGACTCCTTCACTATACCCGCACCAACCAACTCGCAGCCCCCATGCCCCCAAACGAGGCACCCCGCGATGCCGTTCGCTTCGAACAGCTCAGCTCGGGTGCACCAGCCTGCTATCCGGTGCCGGCTGGCAGGCTGGGCAGCGAAGGCCGAACCCAAGGAGGAGCACCCGCCGTGGACCTGCCCGAGATCCTCTCCCGCCTCGCCGGCCGGGGTCGCCCGGTGCGGGTGCTCGCCACCGGCGGCGGCACCGGGGGGCACACCTACCCGGCGCTCACCACCATTCGGACGGCGCGGGGACTGCTGGCCGAGGTGGGCCTCGACCTGGACGTGCTCTACGTCGGCAGCGCCACCGGGTTGGAGGCGCGGATCGCGACCCAGGAGGGGCTGGCCTTCGCGGCGATTCCCACCGGCAAGCTGCGCCGGGCGGCCAATCCGCTGCGGATGATCTCCGCGGCCAACCTGCGGGACATCGGCCGCCTCGCCCAGGGCGTGATAGCGGCCCGGCGCATCGTCCGCGGCTTCGACCCGGACGCGGTGCTGTCCACCGGTGGCTATGTGGCGGTACCGGTCGGGCTGACCACCCAAGCTCCGCTGCTGGTGCACGAGCAGACCACCCGGCTCGGCCTGGCCAACCGCATCCTGGCCCGCCGGGCCGAGCGCATCGCGCTGTCCTCGGCGGCCTCGCTGCCGCTGCTGCCGCCGGCACTGCGCGGTCGAGCCGTGGTGACCGGCAACCCGGTACGTCCGGAGTTGCTCACCGGCGATCCCGCAGCCGCGGTCAAGGCGCTGGACTGGACCGGACACGACCCCGGCCGGCCCACCATATACATCACCGGTGGGGCACAGGGCAGTGTGCAGATCAACCGCCTGGTCAACGCCGTGCTGCCGCGGCTGCTGACCCGGGCCAACGTCATCCACCAGTGCGGCCAGGCCTCCCTGGCAGCCACCCAGCAGCTCGCCGCCCGGCTCGCCAGCTCCCTCACCGAGCGGTACCGAGTGGTGGATTTCGTCGGCTCGGAGCTGCCCGACGTGCTCGCCCTGGCCGACATCGTGATCTCCCGCTCGGGTGCGGGCACGCTGGCCGAGCTCACCGCGCTGGGCAAGCCCGCAGTGCTGATTCCGCTCATTCCCACCGGCGGCGACGAGCAGGAACACAACGCCCGCTACCTCGCCGAGCGGCACGCCGCGCAGGCCCTCATCGGCGCCCAGGCCACTCCCGCCGCGCTCTGGCACCATCTGGATGAACTGATCAGCGATGCAGCCCAGCGTTCCCGGATGGCCGCCGCGGCGCGGCGGCTCGGCCACCCCCAGGCGGCCACCGACCTGGCCATCCAGTTGGTGGCGCTGTGCGCCACCGCCCACCCCGGCGACTAGTGCTTCCACCCGACCCCGCAGTACTGATGGACCTCGGTGGGCGCCGATGGCGGCCACCAGACCCGTCGCCGATGTGCCCTTTGCCATTAAGGCCCGTTGTCACCGGGGCGCAGCACGACCTCGGCTCTAGACTCGCGGGATAGCGCAGCCCAGCTACCCCACGAGCGCATATCCGGGAGGCACCGGTGCCCCGTCCCGCTCCGACAGCGCTGCACAAAGTGCTGATCGCCAACCGCGGCGAGATCGCCGTGCGGGTCATCCGGGCCTGCCGGGACGCCGGGCTGACCAGCGTCGCCGGGTATGCCGAAGATGACCGCGACGCGCTGTTCGTGCAGTTGGCCGACGAGGCGTTCGCGCTGGGCGGCGCCACCCCCGCGCAGACCTACCTCAACCAGCGTGCACTGCTCGACGTCGCGGCCCGGGCGGGGGCGGACAGCGTGCACCCCGGCTACGGCTTCCTCGCCGAGCACGCCGACTTCGCCCAGGCGGTGATCGATGCCGGGCTGACCTGGATCGGCCCCAGCCCGCAAGCGATCCGCGATCTCGGGGACAAGGTGACCGCCCGCCGGATCGCGCGCACCGTGGGCGCGCCGCTGGTGCCCGGCAGCACCGATCCGGTGTCCGGGGCCGACGAGGTGCTGGCCTTTGCCGAGCAGCACGGCCTGCCGGTGGCCATCAAAGCGGCCTTCGGCGGCGGCGGGCGCGGCCTGAAGGTGGCGCACACCTGCCAGCAGATCCCGGAGCTGTTCGAGTCCGCGGTGCGGGAGGCCGTCGCGGCCTTCGGGCGCGGCGAGTGCTTCGTGGAGCGCTACCTGGACCGGCCGCGGCACGTGGAAGCGCAGGTGCTGGCCGATCAGCACGGCACGGTGGTCGTGGTCGGCACCCGGGACTGCTCGCTGCAACGCCGGCACCAGAAACTGGTCGAGGAGGCGCCCGCGCCGTTCCTGTCCGACGAGCAGCGACGCACCATCCACCAGGCGGCCCGGGCGATCTGCGCCGAGGCGGGCTACCACGGCGCGGGGACCGTCGAGTTCCTCGTCGGGCCGGAAGGGACGATCTCCTTCCTGGAGGTGAACACCCGGCTGCAGGTGGAGCATCCGGTCTCGGAGGAGACCACCGGGCTGGACCTGGTGCGCGAGCAGTTCCGGATCGCGGCTGGCGAGAAGCTGACCATCACCGAGGACCCCGAGCCCCGCGGTCACGCGATCGAGTTCCGGATCAACGGCGAGGACCCGGCCCGCGGCTTCCTGCCCGCGCCGGGCACCGTCACCGGGTTCCACCCGCCGGCCGGACCGGGCGTGCGGCTGGACGCCGGGGTGCGCACGGGCAGCGTGATCGGTGGGCGGTTCGACTCGATGCTGGCCAAGCTGATCGTGGTCGGCGCGGATCGCCAGCAGGCACTACAGCGGTCCCGCCGGGCGTTGGCCGAGTTCGTCGTCGAGGGCCTGCCGACCGTCATCCCGTTCCACCGCGCGGTGCTCGACAACCCCGCCTTCGCGGCGGCCGACGCCGCTGGCTTCCAGGTGCACACCCGGTGGATCGAGACCGAGTTCGCCGCCGAACTGACCCCCTACGCCGGGGTGTCGCAGGTCCCCGAGCCACCGCCACGGCAGACCGTGGTGGTCGAGGTGTCCGGCCGGCGCCTGGAGGTGTCCCTGCCGGCTGAGCTGGCCGCAGGTCTGGGACCTGGGGCCGGTGGTAGCGGCGCGGCCAAGCCCCGCAAGCGGGCCAGCGGCAAGGCGAGCGTGGTCTCGGGGGACGCCGTCACCGCGCCGATGCAGGGCACCGTGGTCAAGGTCGCGGTGTCCGACGGGGACGCCGTGGCCCGGGGGGACCTGCTGGTCGTGGTCGAAGCAATGAAGATGGAGAACCCGGTCAGCGCGCACAAGGACGGCACGGTCACCGCGCTGGGCGTCACCCCGGGCAGCTCGGTCACCCAGGGCGCGGTGATCTGCGAGCTCAAAGACTGAGCAGCAGCGCCCACTCCGCGGCAACCAGCGTGACGACCGCGGTCACGAAGCCGGTCGCCGCGAACCGGCCCCACGGCACCCGGACCCCGCCAGCCCGGCAGCGCTCGTGCCAGATAATGATCGCCAGCGAGGCCCACGGGGTGACCAGCGGACTCACGTTGGTGGCGATCAGCAGACCGAGCAACTGGTCGCTGCCCGTCACCACCGCCTCGCCCACCACGTAAGCGGGCAGGTTGTTCACCCCGTTGGACAGCACGGCGCCGAGAACCGCGGCCTTGGCGATCCCCGGCGCGCCCTGGTCGGCTCCGACCAGGGCGCCAAGCAGGTTGCCCAAGCCGTACTGGTCAACCGTCTGCACCACCAGGAACAGTCCCGTGACAAAGGCCAGCAGCCGGAACGGGATCATCCGCCAGGCGAACGCCGCGCGATCCCGCACCAGGAACGCCACGACGAGCACCCCCGTGCAGGTCAGCGAGGAGGCCGCGAGCGGGACCCCGAGCAGCACCAGCCCAGCGAAGGTGGCGCAGGCCACTGCGGCGGTGCGGAACAGCACCCGGTCCTGGGGCACGTGACGCTCCGGCGGAGCATACCGGTCGCTGCCGCGCCGGCCCCGGCGCCAGTAGTAAGCCCACAGGCAGACCGCGGTGGCGGTGACCGCCGCGACCTGGGGTGCCGCCATCCGCAGCGCGAACTCGGCCGGGGTCAGGCCCACCCGGTCCACGGCCAGCAGGTTGGTCAGGTTGGACACCGGCAGCAGCAGGCTCGCGGTGTTGGCCAGCCATACTGTCAGCATCGCCAGCGGCATCGGCGGCATGCCGGCCTTGACCGCGGTGGCCAGCATGACCGGAGTGAGCAACACCGCGGTGGTGTCCAGGTTCAGGAAGATCGTGGTGGCCGAGGCGAACAGCACACACAACCCGAACAGCGCGAGGTAGTTGCCGCCCGCACACCTCGCCAACCGAACCGCCACCACGTCGAACACCTCGGCCTTTGCGGTGAGCTCGGCCAGCACGATCACCGAGCCGAGAAAGACCAGCAACGGCAGGACCCGGTGAACTATCGCGCCGGCCTGGGCGGACGGCAGGAATCCGGCCAGTACCGCACTCACCCCAGCGACCAGGAAGGCCACAGCCACCCAGTCGAGCAGCTCCCACCGCCACCCCCGGCTCACCGCCTGCGCCCGCTTCACCTGACCACCCATCTTCAGGACCTGATCTCCCCCGGCGCCCGGCCAGACGCTATCCGACCAGGCCGCAGCAGCCGGACACCCGGTGCGCGCAGCGGAATCGGTTCCACCACAGCGGACAGATCACCTACACTCACTCAGAGGATCACCTCCGGAAGTCTGCGGCCCCGTAGGCTCGGTAGCACCCGATCTCGGGGGAGCTGAATGTCCCGGATTTCCACCTGGATCGGCAAGAACGCCGACGGTGTGATCGCCCTGGTGCTGGCCGCCTGCATCGCCGTCCTGGCCTGGGTCGAGGTGCTCGGGACGAGCCAGGTGGACAGTGCGGTGCTGCTGATCCTCGCCGTGCTGGCCACCACCCTGTTGCGCGACCGGGTCCGCGCCGGGTTCATCGAGCGGAATCTGGCCCAGGTGCTCGAGCTGGTCCGGGCCCTCGACACCAAGCTGACCAGTACCAAAACCGCGCTGGACGCCGCGTCGAACGTGCGGGTGCTGGCCGGTGAGGAGGTCACGCAGGCGCTGGCCGATGCGCGCCGGGACACCGAGCGGTGGACGTTCAAGGGGGGCACCGGCACCTTCATCCGGGCCGTCACCCTGCCCGAGTGCGTCGAGCGGGCCCGCCGCGACGGGCGCCCGCTGACCGTCCGGCTGGAGATCGTGGATCCGACCAATGACAGCGCCTGCGAGCATTACGCGCTGTTCCGCAGGTCGCTGTCAGCCCGGCCGGACGGCACCGGCGAGATCTGGACCATCGACCGGACCCGTAAGGAGTCGCTGGCCACCATCCTGGCCGCCTGCTGGTATCGGCAACGGTACCGGCTGCTCACCGTGGAGGTCGGCCTCTCCTCGACCGTCACCACGTTCCGCTGGGACCTGTCCTCGCGCTACCTCATCATCACCCAGCAGGACCCGCGGGAGCCCGCGCTGCTGATCAAGCGTGGCTGGGTCTACTACGACCGGTACGCCACCGAGCTGCTGACCAGTCTGGAGCAGTCGCACCGGCTGCCGATCGAGCAGGCCGCAAAAGACGTCACGCTGAGTGACGAGCCGACCATTGAGGAGACCCAGAAGCTCTTCATCGCGTTGCACCTGCCACTGCCAGCCTCCTACGACGATCGCGCCATCTCCGAGATCATCAGCAAGGCCATCCAGGCCAAGAACCCCTACGAGTGACCATGGACTACCGGGAGGTGCTCCGCGAGATCCGCCAGCCCACCGCCGCTGCGCGGGTACCGGGCCGGGTGCGCCGCACCCTGCAGCAGGTCGCGCACGGCCACCGCAGGCTCACCGCGGTCCGCCACCCGCTCGGCTTCCTCTGCCTTCCGGTACAGCGCCGCGGCGCCTACGGCATCTGCGTGCACCTGTGGACCGGGCAGCAGCCGGAGCCGGAGCTGACCACCTCGCCGATGCACTCGCACAGTTGGGATCTGGTGAGCTACGTCCTTTACGGCGAGGTCCGCAACCAGCTCGTGCAGGTCACCGATGAGCCGGCCGCCCCGACCCACCGATTGTTCGAGGTGCTCAGCGACGGCGACGGCGACGAGATCCGGCCCACCGCCCGATTGGTGCGCTGCCAGTTGGGGCCGGTGCAGTCAACCACGGCGGGGGACAACTACCAGCTCGCCGCGGGCGAGTTTCACCTGACAGTGGTGCCCGGGGCGGCGGAGGCGGCGACCGTGGTGCTCGGCCACGCCCGAGCCGACGTGGTCGACCTGTCCTTGGGTGAGCCGAGGACCCGTCAGCACCGGGTGTCCCGGCACCGGTGCACGGAGCTGGAGACGGCCCAGGCGGCGGGGCTGGCCGTGCGCCGCCTGACGGATATCATGATGGAATCGGCCAGGAGGAGGGGTTGATGTGGGCGTGCTGCACGGGCCGACAGTGCCCGCACTCGATCCGGATCTCGACCTCGGGCTGGCCGAGCGGGTCGCCGTCGACGCCGCCCACGCGGCCGGCGCGCTGCTGGACCGGCGGGCCTGCGGGGATCTCGGCCTGCGCAGCAAGGGAACCGCCGGGGACGTGCTCAGCGACCTCGACCTCTCCGCCGAGCGGCTGATCCTGCGCCGGATCCGGGCCGCCTTCCCCGGCCATCGCATCATCGCTGAGGAGGCCGGCGTCCTCGGGCCCGCCAACGCCACCTGGACCTGGCTGGTGGACCCGCTGGACGGCACCAACAATCTGGCGGTCGCCCTGCCCACCTACGTGGTTGGCATCGCCCTGTGCCGGGATCGGATCCCGGTGCTCGGTGTGGTGCATGACCCGGTCACCGGGGGGACCTGGCAGGCCACCCGGGGGGCCGGCGCCTTCGGGCCGGATCACCAGGCGCTGCGGCCCCCGTTGCGCCAGCATCCGGCGGGGCCGCTGCTGGCCTGGACCCAGGGCTACTCGGTGCCCCGCGACGACCCGACCGCGGGGGCGCTGAAGATCGTCCTGGAGTCGGCGGCCCGCCGGGTCTTCCAACTGTGGACGCCACTGCTGTCCCTGGTCATGCTGGCCCGCGGGGACATCGACGGGATGGTCGGATACCACGCCGAGGAGGTCGACCTGCCGGCCGGGGCGGTGATCGCGACCGAGGCCGGGGTGGCGCTGTACGGCTTGGACGGTGCGCCGTTCGACGAGCGGATCGGCCGGCCCCAGATCGACCGCAGCTTCGTGGCCTGCCGCCCCGACCGGGTGGAGCACCTGCTGGGGCTGGTGCGCACCGCCGAGCGGATCGTCCCGGACGTCAAGGAACTGCTGACCCGGCTGCCCGCGTGCCCGCCGTGACACCCTGCCCCGTGACACCCTGCCCCGTGACACCCTGCCCGGTGACCCCATGGCCCGTGACCCCATGAGGCGACGCACCGAGAGCCCTAACCGCCCGATTGACTTCTTCATCAGTTACTCCCCCGCCGACGAGCGGTGGGCCACCTGGATCGCCTGGGAACTCGAGGGCGCTGGCTATTCGACGATGCTGCAGGCATGGGATTTCGTGCCCGGCACCAACTTCATCGACTTCATGGACCGCGGCGTGAGCCGGGCCGCGGTGGTGATCTCGGTACTCTCCGGCAACTACCTCAACTCCCGGTACGGGCGGCTGGAATGGCAGGCGGCGCTGCGCGCCGATCCGGAGGACGCCAACCGCCTGGTCACGATCCGGGTCGAGGAGTGCCAGTTGGAGGGGCTGCTCTCCATGATCACCTACGTGGACCTGGTCGGGGTGCGCGACCCGCAGCAAGCCCGGGAGCTGCTGCTGCGCCGGATCCGCCAGGCGCTGGCGGGCCGGGCCAAGCCCAGCACCGAACCCGGCTACCCGACCACCCCGGCCGCGAGGCCCGACCGGGCTGCGGACCTGACCCCGTCGGCACAGGTCAGCGCCAGGCGGACACCGGCCGCGGCACCCGCCTACCCGCCGGCCGCCCCGTCGGGGGACCCCACCCGCGCCGCGGTCACCGTGCTGCATATACCGGGACCCCGGTTCGGTCGCGGCCTGGTCCGCCCCGATGCCCCGCAAACTGCCGAGGAGCTGCAAGCCAGGATCTACGGGGAGCTGACCCGGAGCACCGGTGAGGGGGCGCCCGCACCCGACCTGGTGGTGGTCGCGGGAGACCTCACCGAGACCGGAAGCCGTCGCGAGTTCGCCGCCGCCACCGAGTTCCTGACCGGCCTGCGGGTGCTGCTCGGCCTGGAGCCGAATCGCCTGGTGGTCGTGCCCGGACCGCACGACATCACCGAGTCGGCGTGCCGGGCCTACTTCGCGAGCTGCGAGGCCGACGACGTCACGCCCAAGCCGCCGTACTGGCCGAAGTGGCGGCACTTCGCCCGGCTCTTCGACGAGCTCTACCAGGGCCTGGACGACCTGACCTTCGACAGCCAGCAGCCGTGGACCCTGTTCGCCGTGCCCGACCTGCGAGTGGTGGTCGCGGGACTGAACTCGACCATCAATGACAGCCACCGGGAGGAGGACCACTACGGGTGGATCGGCGAGACGCAGGCAGCCTGGTTCGCTCAGCGGCTGCGCTCCTACGAGCAGGCGCGGTGGTTGCGGATCGGCGTGCTGCGCCATGCGCCGGCAACTCCCGCCGATCCGCCCGGTGCCCGGCCGGCGCTGTTGCGCGACACTGCGACGCTGGACGGGCTGCTCGGCGGCCGGCTCAACGTGGTGCTGCACGGCGCGGCCCCGTCCGGCAGCGGGTGGCGCACCGGTGGGCGCGGATTGCCGCTGATCCCGCCCGCCGGGCCGGACCAGTGCCAGCTCATCCAGATCACCCCCCAGGGACTGGTCCGCATCCCGTGCCGCCCCGCGTCGGACACCGGTTCCCCCGCAGATCGTGGCGCCCAGCAGGAGATGCTGGCCGCACCATGGCATGCGGCGGGCGGCACGTTCGCGCCGACCCGCGACGTCGACGAGCCCCCGCCCACCGGCCCCCCGGACGCCGACCTTCCGGACGCCGACCCTCCGGAGGCCGGCGCGGCCCCGGCGGCCGGCGCGGCCCCGGCTACCGCGCCCACCCGGGTACTGCTGGAGCGGCTCGTCGAGGTGTGCCAGACCCGGTACGACAACCCGAAGATCCGGCTGGTCACCGGTGCGGTACCGCACCTGCTGGTCAGCCACCGCGAGGACGGCTTCGTTCGGCAACAGCGGTTGGCCGCGCACGTCGGAGAGCTGAGCACCGGCGACATCGAACGGTTCTTCGACCAGGTCCATGCCGACGACCCGGACACCGTGTCCGAGCTGGTCTACCAGGGGCCGCCGATCTCGCAGGCATTGCGGGTGGCGGCAGCGCGCCGCGGCATCCGGGTGCGCAGTTTCATCGAGTTCCAGGGTCTGCTGGACCTCCGCGAGTTCGTCGCCGCGCAGACCGCGCGGCTACAGGCCGACACCCGCTACCCCCCCGAGGGCTACGTAGTGCAACGGTTCCGCGAGCTCACTGGCACCGACCGAACCGTTCGCCGCAACCTGGTCGAGGAACTGCTCCAGTTGGTTGCGGCCGACGAGGGCCGGTTCATCCTGCTGATGGCCGACTTCGGCCGGGGTAAGACGTTCGCCCTGCGCGAGGTGGCCCGGCGGATCCCGACCGAGCTGCCGCACCTGATCCCGATCCTGCTGGAGCTGCGCACCCTGGAGAAAGCCCACTCGGTGGACGCGATGGTGGCCGCGCACCTGGCCAGCCACGGCGCGGAGCTGATCGACCTCAGGGCATTCAACTACATGCTCCGCGAAGGTCGAATCGTGCTGCTGTTCGACGGGTTCGACGAGCTGGTCACCCGGATGACCTACGACCGCGCGGCCGAGCACCTGGACCTGGTGCTGCAGGCGGTCGAAGGCAAGGCAAAGATCATCATTTCTACCCGGTCGCAGCATTTCCGGACCGATGCCCAAGTGCTCACCGCGCTCGGTGAACGAGTGGGGATGCTGGCCCAGCGCCGGGTACTGAGCATCGAGGACTTCACCTCCGACCAGATCCGGGACTATCTGGGCAATCGCTACGCAGGGGACCTCGAGGCAGCCGAGCACCGGCTGCGGCTGCTGCGCGGCACCCAGGGCCTGCTCGGGCTGGCGCAAAACCCGCGGATGCTGAGCTTCATCGCCGACCTGGACGAGAGCCGGCTGCGGGCAGTCGCGGAGTCCGGCCATGTCAGCGCCGCGTCGCTGTACGAGGAGATCCTGACCGCGTGGCTGGATTACGAGGAACGACGCACCGCAGACATCTCCGGGTCCGCCGGGGGGCTCACCGCACGCGAGCTCTGGCACGCGGTGACCGCGCTGGCCGTGCGGTTGTGGGAGGCCAGCGAGCAGTACCTGGAGCTGACCGACCTGACCGAGGTGGCCGAGACGCTCAGCGCCCTGTCCGAGCGCCAGCTCACCGCCTCTCAGGCCCTGCATGCGGTGGGAGCGGGCAGCCTGCTGGTGCGGACCGAGGACGGGCTGCTGGGGCTGATCCACAGCTCGGTGGTGGAGTGGCTGGTGGCCAAGGCGATCGCCGACCAACTGGCCGCCGGCACGGCGGCACTGCTGTCCCGCAGACCGCTCTCGCCGTTGAGTGTCGAGTTCCTCTGCGACCTCGCCGACGCCCGCTCCGCCCAGCTCTGGCTGCGCCGGGTGCTGGCCGATCAGCAGGCCGACGAGGTGGCCCGGCGCAACGCCATCAAGATCAGCGCAAGGCTGCGCTCGATGGCCCGGACCGACCTGCGGGGCGCGGTGCTGCGCGGCGAGGACCTCTCGCACCGGGAACTGGTCGACGCTGACCTCACCGACGCCGACCTCACCGACGCCCGGCTGGTCGGGGCGGATCTGAGCCGGGCGGTGCTGCGCGGCGCAGTGCTGACCGGGGCTCGGCTCGACGAAGCGAAGCTGGTCGGGGCCGACCTGACCGGCGCCGACCTGGCCCGAGCCCGGCTGCCGCGGGCCGACCTGCGCGACGTGGTGCTCACCGGCAGCCGCTGGACGGGAGCCGCGCTGATCGACGTCACCGCACGGCAGGAGTTCTTCGCTGCGGTGGAGCTGCACGGGGCGGCGATCGCGCCGGGCCAGCTTGTCGAGGCGGAACTCGCACCGGCCGCGATCGGGGTGTCCTACGGATTCGACGTCGGCCGGCTTCCCGCACCGGTCGGCTACAGCCCGGATGGGCACGCCCTGGCCATCGGCAGCGACGACGGTGGAGTACTGATCTGCGACCCCGTGTCCGGGCTGCCAGTGCGTACCCTGCAGGGCCATCGCGGGCGGGTTTACGCGGTGTCTTATGGTCCGGGGTCCGTTGGCCCTGCCAGCTCCGTGCTGGCCACCGGGGCGAGCGACGGCACGATCATCCTGTGGGATTCGGCGACCGGGGCCCGCAACCACCACCTCGAGGGCTGCCGCGACTGGGTGTGGCCGATGACGCTCAGTCCGGCGGCCCCGAGCGGCTCCGCCGCTGCCACCCTGCTCGCCGCTGGCGACAGCAGCGGCACCGTCCGGCTGTGGCACACCGCGACCGGCGCCCTCGTCCACGAGTTACCCGGTCACACCGCGCCGGTGTGGACCGCCCGGTTCCGGCCCGACGGCAGCCTGCTGGCCACCGGTGACAGCGCGGGAACTGTCCGGCTGTGGGACACCGCGACCGGCGCGCTGTGTGCTGCGTTCAGTGACCACGAAGGTCCGGTGTACCGGCTGGCGTTCAGCCCGGACGCGGCCTGGCTTGCGACAGCCGATCATGGCGGCACCATCCGGGTCTACGACCTGACCAGCCGCGTGCTGCGTCACGAGCTGGCCGGGCACTATGCCCCCGTCTACGCTCTCGACGCGCACCCCGGTGGCGGTCTGCTGGCCAGCGGGGACACCCAAGGGGGCGTCCAGTTGTGGGAGCTGCCCAGCGGGCGGGGCGTCCGGCTGTCCACCGGCCGCAGCGGAGCGATCTACTGGGTCACCTTCTCCCCCGGTGGGGATCTGCTGGCGATCGGCGGGAACACCGGGGTGGTCAAGATCTGGGACACCGCGGTGCACCAGCTCCGCCACGAGCTCACCGGGCACAAGGGATCGATCTGGCCGATCGCGTTTCGCCCCGTCGGCCAGCAACTCGCCGCCAGCAGCAACGACGGGACGACCCGGCTGTGGGATCCGGGCACCGGGCAGTGCCGGCACCTGCTGCGCGGTCACGGCAGGCGGATCACCTCGGTCCGGTTCAACACGGCGGGCACCCTGCTCGCCGCCGCCGGCAACGATGGGGTGGTGCGGCTGTGGGACCCCCGAACCGGATGCCTGCGCCGCGAGCTGACCGGGGTCGCCGACCGGCTCATCTCGGCGGTCTTCGACCCGGTCAGTGAGTTGATCGCGACCCCGAGCAATGACGGCGACGTGCACCTGTGGAACACCGAGTCCGGCGCCTACGAGCGCACCCTGGATGCCGCCACCGACTATGTCTGGGCCACCACCTTCAGCCCGGATGGCGACATGGTGGCCACCGCGAACGACGACGACACGGTCCGGCTGTGGTACCGCAGCACCGGGCGGGAGGTCCGCACCCTCGGCGAGCATCGCGGCCGGGTGCGCTCGATCGCCTTCAGCCCCGATGGCACCTTCCTCGCGACGGGCTGCGACGACTCAGCGGTGCGGCTGTGGCACGTCGACAGCGGAGTCTGTCGGCAGACCCTGCGCAGGCACTCCGACCGGGTGTACACGGTGCTGTTCAGTCCCAGCGGCTCCCAACTGGTCAGCGCGAGCCACGACGGCACCGCCTGCATCTGGGACTGCACGACCGGTGCGGTGCTGCACACCCTCACCCGGCACACCGGCCGGCTCTGGTCAGCCGCCATCGACCCGGCGGGAAGGTTGCTCGCCACCGCCGGGGACGACCTGGTGGTGCGGCTGTGGGACGCGCGAACCGGGGAGCACCGGCACACGCTTGACGGGCACACCCGACGGGTCTGGTCGGTAGCCTTCAGCCCGGACGGTAACCACCTGGCCAGCGGGGGTGACGACGGCACCGTCCGCCTCTGGCGCCTCGCCGGGCCCGGCGAGGCCGCGGCACCCCAGATCCGGGTGACCCTGCTCGGGCTGGCCGAGGGCTGGGCCGCGCTCGCGCCGGATGGCAGCTACAAGGTGCACGGCACCGTGGCAGGCCAGTTCTGGCACGTCATCGGCACCTGCCGGTTCGAGCCCGGCGATATGAACACCTACCTGCCGGCCATCCGCCAGCTACCGATGGGCACCGAGTTCTGACCGCCCCGCACCCGGCACTCAGGGCACCGGGAGCCGACACACCGCACACCAAAGCCCGACACACCGAACACCGGGACCCGGCACGCCGGGCAGCAGAGCCCGGCACGCCAACGGGGTCAGGTGACGGGCTCGAGGAGGCGGGGACGTGGCTCGGGGGCGCCGGCGCGGCGGGCCGCGGCGGCGGAGTCGTCGGGCTCGCGCTGCGAGTCGCGCTCCGCGGCCACCCGGGCAAGGTAGATCCCGACCTCGCGGCTGCGCTGGGCGGCGTCCCAGCCGAGCACCTCACCCATCAGCTCGGCGACATCATCGGCGCACGCCTCGCCCCGGTGCGGGTACTCGATCGAGATTCGGGTGCGCCGGGTCAGCACGTCCTCCAGGTGCAGGGCACCCTCGTGGGTGACGGCATGCACCACCTCGACCTTCAGGTAGTCCGGTGCCTCGGGGACTGGCGCGAGCAGCTCGCGGCGGCCCACGGCCAGCGCCAGCACGTGGTGCACCGCCGAGCCGTAGCGATTCAGCAGGTGCCGGAGCCGGTAGGGGTGCAGGCCGTGCCGGGCGGCCAGCGCGTCGGCCTGATTGACCAGGGCGTGATAGCCGTCCGCACCGATCAGCGGCACCTTGTCGGTGATCGACGGTGCGACCCGGCCCGGCAGGTCGGGCACTGCCGCGGTGACCGCGTCGGCTGCCATCACCCGGTAGGTGGTGTACTTGCCGCCGGCGATGGCGATCAGGCCGGGCGCGACCCGGGCCACCGCGTGCTCCCGGGACAGCCGGGAGGTCTCCTCGCTCTCTCCCGCCAGCAGTGGCCGCAGGCCGGCGTAGACGCCCTCGATGTCGTCCTCGGTCAGCGGGGTGGCCAGCACCGTGTTGACCGTGCCGAGCAGGTAGTCGATATCGGTCCGGGTGGCCGCGGGATGGGCCAGGTCCAGGTTCCATTCGGTGTCGGTGGTGCCGACGATCCAGTGGTTGCGCCACGGGATGACCAACAGCACCGAGGTCGCGGTACGCAGGATCAGCCCGCTCTCCGCGACGATGCGGTCCCGCGGCACCACGATGTGCACCCCTTTGGAGGCGCGCACCTGGAACCGGCCCCGCCCGCCGGACATCCGCTGGATCTCGTCGGTCCAGACCCCGGTGCAGTTGAGCACCGCATGCGCCTCGACGTCGGTCTCTGCGCCGGTCTCACAGTCACGTACCCGGACCCCGCAGATCCGGTCGGCCTCCCGCAGGAAACCAACGACCTGGGTGGAGGTGCGCACCACCGCGCCGTACTGCGCAGCCGTGCGGGCCACGGTCATGGTGTGCCGGGCGTCATCGGTGAGCGCGTCGTAGTAGCGGACCCCGCCGATGAGCAGGTCGCGGCGCAGTGCCGGCGCCAGCCGCAGCGCCCCGGCCCGGGTCAGGTGCGCCTGGCCGGGCATGGAGCGCGCCCCGCCCAACGTGTTGTACAACGCCAGCCCGGCGGCCACATAGGGCCGCTCCCAGAGCCGGTGGGTCAGCGGATACAGAAAGCTCACCGGCTTGACCAGGTGCGGCGCCAGTCGGGTGAGCATCAGCTCCCGCTCGCGCAACGCCTCGCGGACCAGCCCGAGCTCGAGTTGCTCCAGGTAGCGCAGGCCGCCGTGGAACAGCTTGGAGGATCGGCTGGACGTGCCCGAGGCCAAGTCACGGACCTCCACCAGAGCGACCTTCAGCCCCCGGGTCGCGCCGTCCAGCGCGGCCCCGGCGCCGACCACGCCACCGCCGATGACCACGAGGTCGAACCGCTCGTCGGCCAGCCGCTGCCAGTCCGCCGCCCGCTGTGCCGGACCGAGCTGTCCGGGCGTCGGTCCGCTGCCGGGCCGCTGGTCATGGCGATCGGCCTGCCGCACCGGGCCTCCCAATTCCACCCCTCCCACCTTCTCCAGGCCGCCACACCCGGGCCCGCCCTATCACCGGCCCACTGGCACGCTACCGCGCACCTGCTCCGTTCGCTGCCGGCTCGCGGGCTTGCCTGGCCATGCGGGCGATACCGGCCAGCGGAGCAGTTGCGCGCTCGGTCAGCGGCTGCGCACCCTGCGCCGGATGCCCGGCTGACCGGGTGCCAACTCGCCGAGCCGCAACGCTGGGCGCCCAGCAAGGTCTCCCGGATCGAGAGCGGCAAGCAGACCCCCCGGATGCCGAGGTCGAAGCCTGGGCCATAACCTGTGGCGTCCCGGTAGCGGTGGGTAACCTGATCGCGTCGCTGCGCCACCCCCGTGCGCGCTTCGCCCCGTCGTGGCGGGTGTCCGTCGTGGGATACTTCTCACCACCTTCGGTCTTCGCATCAGGTGCCTTCTTGGTTCAGACGTCGGCGAAAGCCGGCTGCCCGTTAGCCGGCCGGCCGCTCCCAGAGGGGTGGCGCGCCCGCGTCCCGTCGCCACCGGAGGGGTGGCACGCTAGCGTCACCGTCGATGAGCCAGTACGTCGCAGCGATCGACCAGGGCACCACCTCCACCCGATGCATGGTGTTCGACCACGGCGGTCGGGTGGTCGCGGCAGACCAGCGCGAGCACCGGCAGCTCCTGCCCCGACCCGGTTGGGTGGAGCACGACCCGACCGAGGTGTGGGACAACACCCGGCAGGTGGCGGCCGGGGCGCTGGCCAAGGCGGACCTGACCCCGGGCGACCTGGCCGCTGTCGGCGTCACCAATCAGCGTGAGACCACCGTGGTGTGGGACCGGCGCACCGGCACGCCGGTGCACAACGCGATCGTCTGGCAGGACACCCGTACCGACCGGCTGTGCACCCAACTCGGCGGCGCGGCGGGCCCGACGCGCTACCAGGATCGGACCGGACTGCCGCTGGCCACCTACTTCTCCGCGCCCAAAATCCGCTGGATCCTGGACCACGTCGAGGGCGCGCGGCAGCGCGCGCAGCGCGGCGAGCTGTGCTTTGGAACCATGGACACCTGGGTGCTGTGGAACATGACCGGGGGGGCGTCCGGTGGCCTGCACATCACCGATGTCACCAACGCTTCCCGGACCCTGTTGATGGATCTGGACACCCTGGCCTGGGACGGCCGCATCGCCGAGGAGATCGGGGTCCCGGTGGCGATGCTGCCGCAGATCCATTCGTCGTCGCAGGTATACGGCAAGGTACGGGAGCGCGGGGCGCTGGCCGGGGTGCCAATCGGCGGCATCCTCGGCGACCAGCAGGCGGCCACGTTCGGCCAGGCCTGCCTCTCGGTGGGAGAGGCCAAGAACACCTACGGCACCGGCAACTTCATGCTGCTCAACACCGGTACCGAGAAGGTGATGAGCCGCCACGGGCTGCTGACCACCGTCTGTTACCAGCTCGGCGCGCAGGATCCGGTGTATGCGCTGGAAGGCTCGATCGCGGTCACCGGGTCGCTGGTGCAGTGGCTGCGGGACAACCTGGGCATGATCTCCTCGGCGGCCCAGATCGAAGACCTCGCCGGTGGCGTTGAGGACAACGGCGGGGTGTACTTCGTGCCCGCCTTCTCCGGGCTGTTCGCGCCGCACTGGCGCGCCGACGCCCGGGGCGCCATCCTCGGCCTGACCCGCTATGCCAACCGCGGCCACCTGGCCCGAGCGGTGCTCGAAGCCACCGCCTTCCAGTCCCGCGAGGTGCTGGACGCGATGAACGCCGACGCCGGCGTGGCGCTGACCTCGCTGAAAGTGGACGGCGGGATGGTGAGAAACGAACTGCTCATGCAGTTTCAGGCCGACATCCTGGACGTCCCCGTGATCAGACCGGTGGTCAGCGAGACCACTGCCCTGGGTGCTGCCTATGCGGCCGGCCTCGCGGTGGGCTTCTGGGCGGACGAGGCGGAGCTCCGGGCCAACTGGGCAGCGGACCGGCAGTGGGATCCGAGGATGGACCCGCAGCGACGCGAGCAGCTCTACGCCCAGTGGCGCAAGGCGGTCACCCGGACCCTGGACTGGATGGATGGCTGAGCCTGCCTACCCGGCAGGTTTCGTCGCGCCGCTCATCGGAACCCTCGCGGCCACTCCTCGAGGATCCCCCCGCCGATCCCCCCGCCGATCCCCCCGCCGAGCAGCTCACGGGCACCTCCCGCGTGGATCAGCGTTACCCACTCGCTGTTGTCGTGACGCGATACACCACCAATGATCACGATTCGAGTCACCCGTCTACCCCCACTGCTTCCGGCGGGCCCACCGTACGCGCTGGGGTGGCGGCTAGGCTGTCGCGCGTGCCGCTCTACGCCGCCTACGGGTCCAACATGGATCCCGCCCAGATGATGGAGCGCGCCCCGCACTCGCCGATGGCTGGTACCGGATGGCTGATCGGGTGGCGGCTGACCTTCGGCGGGGAGGACCTCGGCTGGGAGGGGGCGCTGGCCACCGTCGTCGAGGACCCGCTCTCCCAGGTGTTCGTCGTGCTCTACGACGTGACTCCCGAGGACGAGAAGCTGCTCGACCGCTGGGAAGGCGGCGAGCTGGGACTGCACCGCAAGCTGCGGCTGCGGGTGCACACCCTGGAAGGCTCGGTGCTCGCCTGGCTCTACGTGCTCGACGCCTACGAAGGTGGACTCCCCTCCGCGCGCTACCTGGGCGTGATGTCCGATGCCGCCGAGGCGGCCGGCGCTCCCGAGGACTACGTCGCCGAGCTGCGCGGCCGCCCCTGCCGACGCGTAGGCCCCTAGCCCCACATGTCGGGCTTTCCGGCCCGCTGTGTCGGGCCGCGGTGCCCAGTGCCCGTCCCTGAGCCGCTCAGTGCAAGGGTGCGCCCGCTGCGGCACGCCAGCACTGTCAGCACGGCGGCGGCGCAGGTGACGCGCGCGGAACGCTGACCGCCGGCAGCGAGCCCCAGAACCCGACCCACCGTGCACCAGAACCCGATACACGGGTGGGGACTACGCGAGGGCGGCTAGGGCGGCGTGCACCATGACTCGGACGCCGATCGGTAGGGCCCGCTCGTCGAGGTGAAAGGTGGACTGGTGCAGATCCCGCTGGGGTCCCTCACCCGGCCAGACTCCGAGCCGGCACAGCGAGCCAGGGACCTGCTCGAGGTACCAGCCGAAGTCCTCGCCACCGGAGGACTGCTTGGTCTTGACCAGGGCATCCCCGCCGAGGGCGGCTCCGATACCTTCCCGCAGCAACCGGGTGCTCACCGCCTCGTTGACCACCGGCGGCACCCCACGCACATGCTGCAGGTCGAACCCGGCCCCGGTCGGCGCGAGCAGCGCGGCGACCAGGTCGCGGACCAAAGGTTCCAGCCCGGCCCAGACATCCCGGTCCGCGGTGCGCAGCGTGCCCCGCAGCAAGCCCTCGCGAGGCACGGCGTTCGCGGCTTGACCGGCCTGCACCGCGCCCCAGACGAGCACGGTGCCCGAGCGGGGGTCGACCCGCCGGGACAGCAACGCGGGCAGGCCGGTGATCACGGTACCCAACGCGTGCACCAGGTCGGCGGTGAGGTGTGGACGTGAGGTGTGCCCGCCGGGTGAGGACAGCCGCAGCTCGAGGAGGTCAGTTGCGGAGGTGATCGGCCCGACCCGGGTACCGACCCGACCCACCGGCAACCGGGGATCACAGTGCAGTGCGAAGATCCGCTCGACGTCGGTCAGGCCGCCGGCGGCGAGCACATCCAGGGCACCTCCGGGCATCACCTCCTCGGCCGGCTGGAAGATCACCCGGATCCGGCCGGGCAGGGCGGGAGCTGAGGCCAGGGCCAGCGCAGCACCCAGCAGAATCGCGGTGTGCGCGTCATGCCCGCAGGCGTGCATCACGTTGTCCACAGTGGAGGCGTACGGCAGCCCGGTGGCCTCGGGCAAGGGCAGCGCATCGAGGTCGGCACGCAACGCCACGCAACGCGGACCAGACCCGATGTCGCAGATCAGGCCGGTCCCGCCGGGCAGCAGGGTCGGCCGCAAGCCGGCCTCGGCGAGCCGCTCCATGACCAGGGAGGTGGTCTCGTGCTCGTCATAGGCGAGTTCTGGATGGGCATGAATACACCTGCGCCAGGACACCAGAGCGGTGCCGTGAGCCGAGAGCCAGGTGTCCAACCAGGACGGCCCACGGCCGGCTGCGATGTCCTCCGGGGTAGCGAACAGTGACACCCCCGCGGCACCGGCCAGAGGTGGTCGGAACAGGGTGTCGGGACGGGATTCCAGCAAGGTCACACTGCACCTCCGGCGGTGGTCGCCGACCCGCTGTCGCGTCGGGAGACTCCGCCGATCAGTCGGTCGCGCTGCGCGTCGTCGGTGGCCGCCGCCAGTGCGGTCAGCGCCAGGGCGAGGGCCCCGTCGCAGACGGCGCGGTCCGCCGAGGGCGTTGCGCACGCCGTGGCGAACTCGGGCTGGTGGTTCACCGCGTCACCGCAGTCGATCGCGATGGTCGGATGGATTGCTGGCAGCGCTTGGGACACGTTGCCCATATCGGTGCTGCCGGTCTGGCGTTTCTGCTCGTCCTCAGGGCTCAACGGAGACCGGCCGAGTTCGGTGATCGCCGTGCGGTAGGCCGCAGCAAGCCAGGGGTCGGGGACGAGCTGGGTGTAGACGGGGGAAACCTGGGTCACTTCGTGGGTGCACCCGGTGGCCACAGCCCCAGCCTGGTAGCAGGCCCGGACGCGGGTCTCGAGCTGTTGCAGAGACTCGACGTCTGGCGCGCGCAGATAGTACAGCGCTGACGTGTCCGCGGGAATGATGTTGGGCGCGGCGCCGCCGTGAGTGACGATGCCGTGCAACATCTGCCCGGTCTCCAGGTGCTGACGCAGCAGGCCCACCGCCACTTGGGCGACGGTCAGGGCGTCGGCAGCGTTGCGGCCCTTGTGCGGTGCGGCGGCGGCATGCGATGCGTTGCCGCGGTAGCGCAGCCGCAGGTCAGCGATGGCCAGCGAGGAGCAGGCACAGGTCTCGTCCGGTGCCGGGTGAACCATCATCGCCATTGCCACGTCGTCGAATACACCTCGTTCCAGCAGGAGCACTTTGCCCCCGCCCGACTCTTCGGCAGGCGTCCCGAGCAACTTGATCGTCACATCGAGTCCCTCGGCGATCTCCCGCAACGCCAGCGCCGCTCCGGTGGACGACGCCGCGATGATGTTGTGGCCGCAGGCGTGGCCCACCTCGGGCAGCGCGTCGTATTCCGCGCACAGCCCGATGACGAGCGGGCCCGTCCCGTAGGTCGCGGTGAACGCG
>DASTLT010000038.1:0-14863 GCA_035714625.1 Pseudonocardiaceae bacterium
AAAGTGCCTGCGCGAGCATCGCGGAGGTCGTGCCGAACAGCGACATCTCGCCCATCTCTTTGAGCTTCTGGTATCCTCGGCGCAGTCGCTGCTCGGCAACCGTGGGTCGCCCGGCGAGCATCTCCACCAAACATTCGTGATGCGAGACGGCAGACTGCATCCGGCCGAGTCCGTCGAGAATCTCGTTAGCCGTGAGGATGAGCCGGCGCGCCCCTCCGAAATCGCCTCGCATAGCGTACAGCAAACCCAGCGGATGAAGGGTCAAGGCAACGGCAACCGGGCTACTGCTGACCTGTTCGCGGATTTCGTCGCAACGTCGAATCGCGGCCGCGACCGGCATCGGGCCGAACGCGGCCGCCGAGGCGCGCCAGCCCAGAATCTCGAACAACTCCCGCTCTTCGTCGGCCCGGCGGGCATGCTCGGCGGCGCACTGCCAGGCCTGGTCCGCGGCGGCCACCAGGCCCTCAATCCACGCGATGCAGGCGCGCAGGTGCCAGGCCCGGCACCGGCCCAGGTCGTCATACTCCGCGAGTACTCGTAATGCGGCCTCCGCCACGCCGCGCGAGTCCGCCACACACCAGCTCGAGTTCGTTTGCAGCCGAAGACGCTGCTGTTCAACCCGGGCCAGTGCGTCCAGGCGCGGATCAGCCTCTATCCGGGCCCGCTCGACTGCCTCGGCCAACACCCGTTCCGCCTCGACGAACCGACCGGCCTCCATGAGTGCGTCGCCGAGCCGTGGCAGCAACGCCGAGCGTGCTGGATCATCCACTGCCAACAGCGCCGTCGCCCGCTCCAATAACCGCGCGGACGCCGAGACGTCGCCTCGGTTGAGCGTGGTCCGCGCGGCGGCCACGAGCCGCTCGGAGGCATGCGCTGCCAATTCCCGTTCCCGATCGCCTACCCGTCCGAGCTGAGCCCAGTACCAATACGCTTGCTCGAGGTGGTAGCCGATTACCGCAGCCTCCGCTGCGGGCTTCATATCCAACCAGTCTGCGACGCGCTGATGCAGCTCCGCTCGAAGTACCTTGGGCAAGCTCTCGTAGGTCGCCTCGCGAATCAGTGCATGGGCGAAACGGAACGCATCCTCCCCGAGGAACTCAGATCGCTCTGAGCGGACGAGCTGCTTGCGGATCAGCGACACGAGATAGGTACCGAGGTGAGGACGCTCGCTGTCCGGTAGCAGCTCGTCGAGCGCCGCTCGATGAAAGTTGCGGCCCGCGATCGAGGCGTATTGAAGCACCGCCTGCTCGCCGGGCTCGAGGCGCTCGATTCGTGCTGCGAGCAGGGCCTGGATACTCGGCGGCAGGCCCGGCTGCTCGCTCTCGGCGTAGACCGCCACGAGTTGTTCAAGAAAAAGCGGGTTACCTTCGGCAACCCGCACTGCGCGGGCAATCGTAGACTGGTCAGCGCCATGCTCCGGGAGGCTCTCGACCAGTTGGTGCGACGCTGCTTCGGAGAGCGGCGGCAAGGACAACACGGAACGGTTGGGCTGCACTACCGCCCAGGCTGGCCGGCTTTCCAGAAACTCAGGCCGGGCGAGGCAGACGACCACGATCGGTGCGCCCACCGAGAACGAGACCACATGATCGAGCAGGTCGATCAATATCGGCTCGGCCCAGTGGACATCCTCGACAATCACCATGAGTTGCCGTGTCGCGGCCAACCGCTCAAACAGCCGCCGAACGGCCCAGAACGTCTCCTCCGGCTGCGTCGTCTCGTCCGAAAGGCCGAGAGCGCCCAATATCCGCTGCGTGATCTGGTCAGCCTTCGGCTCCCCTTCCAGGAACTCGCCGAGTCGCTGCCGAGGGTCCTCTCCGGTAAGCTGCCCGACGATCTCGGCCAGTGGCCGGTAAGCGATTCCTTCCCCGTAGGCCAGGCAACGGCCGATGAGCACGGTGGTATTATCGCTGACCTCGGCCGCCAGCTCGCGCACGAGACGTGACTTGCCTATCCCCGGCGGGCCCAGGACCGTCACCAGGCAGCAGGTTGACTCGGTGGCAGCTTGCGTGAATACCGCGCGCAGTTGGCACAGCTCTTGCTCGCGCCCTACGAACAGTGTTGCGGGTGGGCCGGAGCGCCACGGCTTTTCGGCGACCAGCTCACGTAGTCGCCAGGCCCGGAGCATCGCCACCCGGCCCCGCACGATCAGCGGCGCCCGGGCATCGGCGCACACCTCGGACTCGACGAGGCGGAAAGTGCGTTCGCCGAGCACGATGTCGCCCTCTGCGGCTGCTTCTCCGAGTCTGGCGGCGACGTTGATCGCATCACCGGACGCGAACCGGTCCCGCCCCGCCCCGGCGCCGACAAATACCTCACCGGAGTTGATACCCACTCGCACGCCGATCCGGAGCCGGTGCGCGCGCTCCAGCTCGGCACTGAGCACTGCGACCGCGTCCCGCAGCTCGACCGCCGCCCGCACCGCCCGCATGGCATCGTCCTCGTGCAGCTCAGCCAGCCCGAAAGCGCCGAAGGCGACGTCGCCGACGAACTGCTCGACGCCGCCCCCATGCCGCTCGAGCACCTCGGCGCAGATCTCAAAGAACCGGTCGTGCACAACATGCATCGACTCCGGATCGAGCCGTTCGGCGAGCACGGCTGCCCCCGACAAGCCAGCGAACACGATGCTGACCAGCCTGCGCGCAGACGTCGTCGACCCCCGCGTCGGCTCCGGTGCGCAGGTGGGCACCGAGGGGAGCGTGGCGGGTGCGGGCAGGTCCAGGTCGCCGGCGTGAACGAGCATCCGGCGCTCGAGTTCTTGCAGCTCACGGCCCGGTTCTAGGCCAAGCTCCGCAGCTAGCAGCCGTCTGGTGTCCCGGTAGACCGAAAGAGCCTCGGCCTGGCGCCCACTGCGGTAGAGAGCGAGCATGAGATGTGCTCGCACTCGCTCACGATAAGGATGCTCGGCGACCAACTCCTGTAACCGGCCGACGAGCTCGACGTGGCGGCCGAGCGCAAGGTCCGCCTCGATCCGCTGCTCGAGCACGGCCAGACGTTGCTCACTCAACCGTTCGACCTCATGGCGGGCGAGCGATCCGAACACAAGGCCCTCCAGCGGATCCCCGCGCCACAGCCGCAATGCGGCACCGAACCGCTCCGCCGCCTGCTCGGGATCGTCCCGCAGACAGGCCTGCCCCTCGGCGGCCAGGCGCTCGAAGCGGACCAGGTCGAGGCGGTCCGGCTCAGCCTGGAGGAGATACCCGCGCGCCTTCGTGACGATGGCCCCGCCGAGCACCTTGCGCAGGCCCAGCACATAGCCTTGAATGGCTTTGCTTGCGCTCGCCGGAGGTGACTCGCCCCACAGCTCATCCACCAGCCGCGTCGCGGAGACCACCCTGTTCAGATGCAGCAACAGCACGCCGAGCAGCGTCCGTTGTTTGGCGGCGCCGAGGTGGAGCGTGCGGCCGTTCTCCGTCACCTCAAGCGGGCCGAGAATGCGGAAGTCCATCTGGTACTCCCCTTCTCGTGAGCGGAACGTAACACCGGCCCTCTGGCAGCTTCAACCGCTTTGTGAGATCCCTGGCCCTGGAGCCGCTGCCCTGCCCGATGGGGCAGGATCGAGGGCACCCCATGGCCGCCCGCTCCACCACACCCGCCCGGGCTCACCAGAACCCCAGCGGCTGTGCGCTACCGCCGGCGGGAGGAGGAGCCCATGAGAAGATCGAGGGCGGTATGGTTCACCGCCACGGTGGTGACCGTCCTGGTGCTCATCGGCTGCGCTCAACCGGGCAGCCAGCAGGGTCAGTCCGTGGTGGGGTACGCCGAAACCGCCGACCAGGCGCCGGTGCCCGGCAAGCCGGGCGGGACCTTCCGGCTCGGCCGTCTCGAGCCGACGGCGATCGATCCCTACAACGTCCAGGAATCCGAGGGCATCTTCGTCGCCCATGCGCTGTTCACCGGCCTGGTCGAGGTATCCGGTGACGGCACCGTCAGCCCCGGTGTCGCCGAGGACTGGACGGTGAACGCCGACTGCTCGCAGTGGTCCTTCACCCTCAAACGCGGCACCACGTTCCATAATGGCGAACCGGTTACCGCAGAGTCGTTCCAGCGGGGGTGGCAGCGCGTCGCCGGGAAGGACTCGGGCTCCGAGGTTGCCTACCATCTCGACGAGATCCAGGGTTACCCGGAGCTGCGGGACGGCAGCGCCGCCACGTTTTCCGGGGTGGATGCGACCGATCCGAACGTGCTTCGGGTGACGCTCGCACAGCCGGACTGCGAGTTCATGCTGCGTACGTCGCACCCGGCCTTCAGCCCGGTACCCGCCGTCGCCGGCCGGGCGGACAACCAGGTGTTCAACAACCAGCCGATCGGCAATGGGCCGTTCATGATGGACGGTCCGTGGCTGCACAATCACGGCATCAGGCTGGTCCGGTTCGAGAACTACACCATAGGTCACAAGGCCAACCTGGACGCCGTCGAGATCAGTATGATGCCTGCCGACACCGGTCTCCAGGCCGAGTACAATGGTTTTGTCGGCGGCCAGTTCGATTTCGCCAGGATACCCACACCGCTGCTCGCCCAGTCCCGCGCCAGCTACCAGCCACAGGGTAAGTGGATATCCAAGAAGACCAATGGCAGCAATTATCTGCTGATCATGGTGACCACGTCGCCACTGAACAATCCCGATGCCCGCAAGGCTATCTCGCTCGCCATCGACCGGACGGCGATCGTCCAGGGCATCTTCCAGGGCGCGCAGACCCCCGCAACCACGCTGATTCCAAGGCTCTTCCCGAACGCCTACCAGCCCGGGGTGTGTACCACCTGCCGGTACGACCCGGGGCAGGCCAGGAAGCTGGCCGGGCAGTCCGGCCTCACACCAGGGACCATGGTGCACCTCCAGTTCAACACCGGAGGTGGCCACGAGGAGTGGACCGCTGCGATGAAGCAGCAGTTGGAGCAGAACCTCGGGCTGCGGGTCAACTACACCGGTGTGCCGTTCTCACAACTGCTGGACAACGCGCAGCAACCCAGTGCCAGCGGCATGTTCGTTGCCGTCTGGATCGCGGACTACCCCACGCCGGCCAACTATCTCATCCCGCTGCTCGCCACCTCGTCCATCGGGGCCGGCCCGAACGAGCCGACGAGCGGTGACAACCGCGGCCGCTACAGCAACCCGGAGTTCGACCGGCTGCTGCTGGAGGCCCAACGGACCAAGGACGAGAAGGCCCGCAACGAGCTGTACCAGCAGGCTGAGCGCATCGCTATCGGCCGGGACCTGGCGCTGATCCCGCTGTGGGAACGCCAGCAGTACTGGCTGGCCGACACCCAGAAGTTCGGCAACATCCGGATAGATTTCAACGAGAACCCGACAATCGCAGAGATCACCTTGCGGTGATGCCTGCTGGGCCGGTGGTGGCGATTCGGCGCCCCGGCCCCCGAGCAGTCCCCGGGGTCCGCATGGGCACGTTCCTCCTGCGTCGCATCGTCCAGGGCGTCCTGGTGGTGTTCGGCGCCACCCTGCTGATCTTCCTGGCTACCTTCTCGCTCGGCGACCCGTTCGCAACGACCGGTGCGCGGGTGGTGCCCACCGAGGTTCAGGAGATCAACCGGGCCAAGTTCGGCGTGGACCAGCCTCTGCCCAGGCAGTATCTCACCTACCTCGGCAACATCTTCACCTTCGATCTCGGTGTCGACTTCGACCAGCGTCGCCCGGTTGTCGACATGCTGGCCGAAACCGTGCCGAACACTATCCGGTTAGCGCTGGTCACGATTCTGATCGACATCCTGATCGGAGTCACGGCAGGGATCATCGCCGCCCTCAGGAAGTACTCATTCTGGGACGTGTTCGTCACCGTGATCTGCACACTCGCCATTGGCATGCCAACCCTCGTCATCGGCATCCTGCTAGCTGCCAACCTTTCTGGGATAGGGCCATTTCCGGCTGTGCCGCACAGCTTCACCGTCGAAGTGCCGTGGTATTCGGAGGTGGTGCTGCCTGCTTGCACGCTCGCCATCGTGGACGCGGCGTTCATCGTCAGGCTGATGCGCGGCTCGATGATCGAGGTACTGCACTCGGACTACATCCGCGCGGCACGCGCCAAGGGGCTCTCAGAACTCAGGGTGATCGGCAAGCACGCCGTGCGAAACTCGATGCTCCCGGTAGTCACCTATACCGGCGTCTCGCTCGGCGTGCTGTTCGGTGGCGCGATCATTACTGAGACGATCTTCCAGTACAACGGAGTCGGCTACCTGCTGTCGCGGGCGATCGTCAGCAGCAACACTCCCGTCCTCATCGCGATCGTGGTGTTCAGCGTGCTCGCCTGTGTTGTGCTGAGCACGCTGGTCGACATCCTGTACGCCTATCTCGACCCGCGAATCCGGCTGAGCTGAAAGCTGGTCTACTGCCATGGCCCATCCGCTACCCGTTGGTGGCTTCCCGGTCCCCCCGCCGCTGCCGTCCCGCCGCCGCGGCCAGCTCGCCGAGATCGCCCGGCGCTACCGGCGCAACAAGCTGGCCATGGTCGGCCTTGGCGTCGTGGCGCTGCTGGTCTTCCTGGCCGTCCTCGAGCCGCTCATCACTCCGTACGACCCGTTCGAGCAGAACCTGCGCAACACCATGGCACCACCTAGCCCAGCGCACTGGTTCGGCACCGACGTGCTCGGCCGCGACCTGCTCTCCGCGATCATCTACGGGGCGCGGCTGGCGGTGCTCGTCGGGCTGGGCGCGGTGACGATGGCGCTGCTGGTCGGCGTGGCGCTCGGCGCGCTCGCCGGGTTCCGCGGCGGGGTCACCGACGGCATCATAGCCCGCGTCACTGACGTCTTTCTGGCCTTCCCGGCGCTGGTCGGTGCGATCCTGATCGTGCGGGCCTTCGGCGCCGGGGTGCTGCCAGTGATCGTCGCGCTGGCACTGGTCGGCTGGCCCACGACCGCCCGGCTGGCCCGCGGCCAGGTGCTCGCGCTGCGCGAGGCGGAATACGTCGAGGCGGCCCGTGCCATCGGGGCCAGCGACCCGCGGATCGTCCTGCGGCACATCCTGCCCAACGCGATCGCGCCGGTACTGGTGTACGCGTTCACCAGTACCGGTGGGTACGTGGTGGCGATGGCCTCGCTGTCCTATCTCGGCGTCGGAGTTCCCCCGGACGTCCCGGAGTGGGGCCGGCTGATCGAGCAGGCCAGCGACTTCCTCCGGGTGCCCGGCAAGGCGCACCTGTGGATCTTCCCGAGCCTCGCGATCTGCCTCACCACGTTGGGCTTCGCGTTCGTGGCCGACGGGCTCCGGGACGCCCTCGACCCCCGGCTGTGGGACAGGAGCTGAGGTGACAATGCTATCCGGGTCGCCCCCCGGGGGCTCCGGCTCTCCGGCCCTGCTCGAGGTGCGCGACCTGCGGGTGCACTTCCGGACCGACAGCGGCGTGGTGAAAGCCGTCGATGGGGTGAGCTGGCAGATCAACGAAGGTGAGACGCTCGCCCTCGTCGGGGAGTCCGGCTCGGGCAAGTCGGTGTCGGTCATGACGATTCTGGGTCTGGTGTCGCCGCCGGCCACCTTCCCCAGTGGCGAGGTACTGCTGCGCGGCCGGTCGCTGCTCAGCCTGCCGACGTCCACCCAGCGCAGGCTGCGTGGCAGCACGATCTCGATGATCTTTCAAGACCCGCTGACCGCACTGAACCCGGTGCTCCGCGTGGGCGACCAGATCGCCGAGACGATCCGGGCCCACCAGAAGGTAGGCACCCTGCTCGCCAAGCGCCGGGCGGTCGATCTGCTCGGTGAGGTGGGTATGCCCAATCCCCGGATGCGCGCGGACCAGTACCCGCACGAGTTCTCCGGCGGCATGCGACAGCGGGCCGTCATCGCGATGGCGCTGGCTAATGATCCACAGGTACTGCTGGCCGACGAGCCGACCACCGCGCTGGACGTCACCGTTGCGGCACAGATCATGGCGTTGCTGGAGCAACTGCAGGCCGACCGCAGCACGGCGCTCGTGCTGATCACCCACGACCTCGGCCTGGTGGCCGGCCACGCCGACCGGATCGCGGTGATGTATGCGGGCCGGATCGTGGAGACCGGCAGCACCGAGCAGATCTTCGGCGGGCCGCGGCATGCCTACACCTACGGCCTGCTGTCCGGCCTGGCCCGGATGGACCAGAAACGACCGCGCCGCCTCGAGCCGATTCCCGGTGCACCGCCGAGCCTGTCCTGCCTGCCTGCCGGATGCGCCTTCCACCCGCGCTGCCGGTTCGCCACCGAGGCATGCACCGCCCAGGAGCCCCACCTAGTAACGATCGGTGCTGGTCCGTCCCACCTCGCAGCCTGCATCCACCCCGACCAGGTGACCCGGGCGCACCGACGGCCCCGGCACCCGGCGCTCACGGTCCAGCCCACCGTGGTGCCGGGCGGTCACCGCCCCATGCTCGACGTGCACAACCTGACCAAGCACTTCCCGATCCGCAAGGGGGTGTTCCACTGGCGCACGGTTGGTTACCTCCACGCATTGCACGGGGTATCGATCGAGATTCCCGAAGGCGCGACGCTGTCGCTGGTCGGCGAATCGGGGTGCGGAAAGTCGACGGCTGCCCGGGCGATCCTCCGGTTGCACGAGCCGACCAGCGGCATTGTCCGGATCGGCGACCAGATCATCACTGGTCTGCGACGCAGGGAGTTGCGACTGGCCCGCAAGGACATGCAGATGGTCTTCCAGGACCCCTACGCCTCGCTCAACCCCCGGATGACGGTCCGGCAGATCCTCACCGAGAAGTACCACCTGCTCGGCAGCACCCTCACCGGCTCGACCATTCCCGACCTGCTGGACACCGTCGGGCTCTCCCGGGAACACGCGGACTGCTACCCGCACGAGCTGTCCGGAGGGCAGCGCCAGCGGGTGGGCATCGCCCGGGCGATCGCGCTGCACCCGAAGCTCGTGGTACTCGACGAGCCGGTCTCCGAGCTGGACGTGTCGATCCAGGCCCAGATCCTCGACCTGCTGGCAAATCTGCAGCGGGAGTTCGGCCTCACCTACCTGTTCATCGCCCACGATCTCTCGGTGGTCCGGCACATCTCGGACCGGGTAGCCGTGCTGTACCTCGGTGGGATCGTCGAGCTGGCCGACCGCGACGATCTGTTCGAGCGCCCGCACCACCCCTACACCCAGGCGCTGATCTCGGCGGTGCCGATCCCGGACCCGTTCGTGGAACGTCAGCGGCACCGGATCATGCTCACCGGCGAATTGCCGAACCCGGCAGACCCACCATCGGGCTGCCACTTCCGCACCCGCTGCTGGAAGCACCTGCGGCTGGCCGAGGACGACAAGCTCCGCTGCCTCGAACAGCCACCCCCGCTGGCGCCCGCTGCCGGTTCGGATCACCATCAGGTGGCTTGCCACTTCGCCGGCGATCGGTATCAGGATCCCCGGTAGGCGCTCATCCTCGGGGCGGTCGGGCCGCGGACAGGAGTCCTCCCGGCATCAGCGGCAGCAGCTCCCTGTCCGCGGTGGTGCCGCGGCACACCTCGGCGTGGCTTGCTTGTGCGGCGCAGCGAGAAGCGCGGCACGGAGTACCTGAACCCGGTGCCTGACTAGCCGCTGGAACCCGCGCACCCAGGCCGGGCCCCGCAGTCCCCCCTGACGCCGCCTTCTTGAGACTCCTTGACCGTGGCGCCGACGCTCGGCAACCGCCGGTCTTCATGCGGTGTCGGTGAGCGGGCGGTCGACCCAGGACATCAGGCCGCGCAGCTTGGCGCCGACCTGCTCGATGGGGTGGCGCTCGCCCTCAGCGCGCAGCTTGGTGAAGTTCGGACGGCCGTTGTCGTCCTCGGTGACCCACTCCCGGGCGAAGCTGCCGTCCTGGATCTCGGCGAGGATCCGGCGCATCTCGTCCTTGACCGCAGGCGTGATCACCCGCGGACCGCGGGTGAGGTCGCCGTACTCGGCGGTGTCGGAGATCGAGTAGCGCATCCGGGCGATGCCGCCCTCATACATCAGGTCGACGATGAGCTTGAGCTCATGCAGGCACTCGAAGTACGCCACCTCGGGCGCGTAACCGGCCTCGGTGAGCACCTCGAACCCGGCCTGCACCAGCGCGGTGGTCCCCCCGCAGAGCACGGTCTGCTCGCCGAACAGGTCGGTCTCGGTCTCCTCGGTGAAGGTGGTCTTGATCACTCCGGCCCGGGTGCCACCGATCGCCCTGGCGTAGGACAACGCCAAGCCATGGGCGCCGCCGGTGTGGTCCTGCTCGACTGCGATCAGGCAGGGCACCCCCTTGCCGTCGACGAACTGCCGGCGGACCAGGTGGCCGGGGCCCTTGGGTGCGATCATCGCCACGTCGACGTCGGCCGGTGGGGTGATCAGGCGGTAGCGGATGTTGAAGCCGTGCCCGAACAGCAGCGCATCGCCGGAGTTGAGGTGGGGCGCGATGTCCTCGGCGTAGATCGTGCGCTGCCTGGTGTCCGGCGCGAGGATCATGATGACGTCCGCCTCGGCCGCGGCCTGCGCCGGCGTCACCACCCGCAGGCCCTGGTCGGCCGCCCTGGGCCGGGACTTCGACCCCTCCGGAAGCCCGACCCGGACCTCGACCCCGGAGTCGCGCAGGCTCAGCGCATGCGCATGGCCCTGGCTGCCGTAGCCGATCACCGCGACCTGCCGGCCCGCGATGACCGACAGATCGGCATCGTCGTCGTAGAAGATCTCTGCACTCATGGTTCCGGTCCCCTCCTGCTTGTCTGGTCCTGGGCTAGCGAAGCGGGTTGGCGGTGATGGCGCGGGGGCCGCGGCCGATCGCGACCATGCCGGACTGCACCATCTCGCGGACCCCGCACGGCTCGAGCATCCGCAGCAGCGCGTCGAGCTTGTCCGCGGTCCCGGTGGCCTCGATGGTGAGCGCCTCCGGCGAGACGTCGATCACCTTGGCCCGGAACAACTGGACGGTCTCGAGCACCTGGGAGCGTACCGTCGCATCGGCCCGCACCTTCACCAGCAGCAGCTCGCGCTGCACCGCCAGCGCCGGATCGAGCTCAACGATCTTGATGACGTTGATCAGCTTGTTGAGCTGCTTGGTGACCTGCTCCAGCGGCAGCTCGTCCACGGCGACCACGATGGTCATCCGGGAGATCTCGGGAGTCTCGGTGGGGCCGACCGCCAGCGAGTGGATGTTGAACCCGCGCCGGCTGAACAGCCCAGCCACCCGGGCCAGCACCCCGGGTTTGTTCTCCACCAGCACCGACAGGGTGTGCTTGGTCATTTAGGAACCGTCCTCCTCGAACAGCGGGCGGATGTTGTGGGCCGCCATGATCTGGTCGTTGCCGGTGCCGGCGGCCACCATCGGCCACACCTGGGCATCCTTGCCCACCACGAAGTCGATCACAACCGGGCGATCGTTGATCTCCCGCGCCTGTTCGATGACCCGGTCCACGTCCTCCTCGGCCGCGCAGCGCAGCCCCACGCAGCCCAGTGCCTCGGCGAGCAGCACGAAGTCGGGGATGCGCCGGGTGTGGGTGCCGAGATCGGTCTGCGAGTACCGCTCGGAGTAGAACAGGTTCTGCCACTGCCGGACCATGCCCAGGTTACCGTTGTTGATCACGGCAACCTTGATCGGGATATCCTCGATGGCGCAGGTGGCGAGCTCCTGGTTGGTCATCTGGAAGCACCCGTCGCCGTCGATCGCCCAGACCTCCTTGTCCGGGCGGCCCAGCTTCGCGCCCATCGCCGCGGGCACCGCGAAGCCCATCGTGCCCAGCCCCCCGGAGTTGATCCAGGTGCCGGGCTGCTCGTAGCTGATGAACTGGGCGGCCCACATCTGGTGCTGGCCGACCCCCGCGGTGTAGATCGCGTCCGGGCCGACCAGGGCGCCGATCCGCGTGATGGCGTACTGCGGGGAGAGCATCCCGTCGATGGGCCGGTCGTAGCCCAGCGGGAACGTGGCGCGCCAGTTCTCCAACTGCGCCCACCACGGCGCGAGATCCGGGCGGGCGGACTCGAACTCGGCGCGCACCGCCCCGATCAGCTCACCGATCACCTCGGCACAGTCGCCGACGATGGGCACGTCGGCCCGGCGGTTCTTGGAGATCTCCGCGGGGTCGATGTCCGCGTGCACCACCAGGGCGTCCGGAGCGAAGGACGACAACTGCCCGGTCACCCGGTCGTCAAACCGGGCGCCGAGCGCGAGCAGCAGGTCGGAGCGCTGCATCGCGGCGACCGCGGCCACCGTGCCGTGCATCCCGGGCATCCCCAGGTGCTGCGGATGGGAGTCGGGGAACGCGCCGCGGGCCATCAGGGTGGTCACCACCGGCGCGCCGGTGAGCTCAGCCAGCTCCCGCAGCGCCGCGCAGGCTCCCGCCTTGATCACCCCACCGCCGACGTAGAGCACCGGACGCCGGGAGGTGGCGATCAGCCGGGCGGCCTCCCGGATCTGCTTGCCGTGCGGGCGGGTGGTGGGCCGGTAACCGGGCAGGTTGATCTCGGGTGGCCAGCAGAAGGAGGTCTGCGCCTGCAGCACGTCCTTGGGGATGTCGACCAGCACCGGGCCGGGCCGGCCGGTGGAGGCGAGGTGGAACGCCTCGGCGATGGCCCGGGGGATCTCCGCCGGATCGATCACCAGGAAGTTGTGCTTGGTGATCGGCATGGTGATGCCCCGGATGTCGGCCTCCTGGAACGCATCCGTGCCGATCGCTGCGCTAGCGACCTGTCCGGTGATGGCCACGATCGGCACCGAGTCCATGTGCGCGTCGGCGATCGGGGTCACCAGGTTGGTCGCACCCGGACCGGAGGTGGCCATGCACACCCCGACCCGCCCGGTGGCCTGCGCATACCCGGCGGCGGCGTGCCCCGCGCCCTGCTCGTGGCGGACCAGGACGTGGCGCACCACGGTGGAGTCGAGCAGCGGGTCGTAGGCAGGTAGCACGGCGCCGCCGGGGATGCCGAACACCGCCTCGCACCCGACCGCTTCCAGTGCGCGCACCAGTGCCTGCGCACCGGTGACGCGCACCGGAACCCCTGCGGGGGGGGCCGGTTTGGGCGGGGCGGCCGGAGTCGGCGCTTCTCGCGGGGTCACGATGGTCATGGTCCTGCCTTTAGCTCGTGGTTCTTTCGTCCTGGGCACAAAAAAACCCCCGCTGCCCCGGTCGGGCTGGTAGCGAGGGTGGGCGCGTCGACCGCTGGTGCCGATTCAGCCGACGCGCCGGTGAAGTACGAGGACGATGGGGATCAACACGGTGCCGACGTTAACTGGCCTGCCCGGCACCGTCAATAACGCGGGGCGCTCTCCCGCATCCTGAGAATAGTAGGGTCTCCGACGTGCTGGCCTGCGCAGACCTGATTGTCCTGGGAGCGGGTCCTGCCGGGCTCGCCGCGGCCTGGCGGGCCGGGCGGGCCGGACTGTCCACCATCGTGTTGGAGCGGGCCGGCGCGGTGGGCGGCATGGCGGCCAGCTTCGAGGTGGCCGGCGTCCGGGTGGACCACGGCAGCCACCGCCTGCACCCGGCCACTCCACCGGCCGTGCTGGCCGATCTGCGCGGGCTGCTCGGCGACGATCTGCAGTGCCGGCCCCGCCATGGCCGGCTGCGGGTCGCCGGGCAGTGGGTGGGGTTCCCGCTGCGGCCCGGGGAGCTGCTGCGCGCGCTGCCGCCGGGCATGCTGGGCCGGATCACCGCCGACGCCCTCACCGAGCCGCTGCGCCGGTGCTACCCGCTGGGCCGGCGCCCGGCGCCGGCCAGCTATGCCGAGGCACTGCGGACGAGCCTGGGCGCCACGCTCTACGACGCCCTCTACGCCCCGTATGCGGTGAAGCTGTGGGGCCTGCCCGGCGAGCAGATCGACCCCGAGCAGGCCCGCCGCCGGGTCAGCGCCGACACCCCATGGAAGATCGCGCACCGGATGCTGCGCCAGCGCCAACGCGACAGCGCGCCGGGGCGGATCTTCTACTATCCCCGCCGGGGTTTCGGTCAGATCGTCGACGCGCTGGCCACCGCGGCTGTCGGCGCCGGTGCGCAGCTCCGGCTGGGTACCGAGGTCGACCGGGTGTGCCCGGGTCAGGACGGCGTCCTGGTGCATACCCACTGCGGGCAGACCCTCGCCGCCAGACACCTGTTCACCACGATCCCGCTCCCCCTGCTGGCCCGGATCGCCTCCCCCGCCCCGCCGCGCCCGGCGACCGACGCCGCCGCAGCGTTGCGGTTCCGCTCCATGGTGCTGGTCTACCTGGTGCACGAGGGCCGGCCGTGGACGTCATTTGACGCGCATTACCTACCCGGCCCGGATACCCCGGTGAGCCGGATCTCCGAGCCGGCCAACTACCGGGAGTCGGCGAGCGACCCGGACGATCGCACGGTGCTGTGCTGCGAGATACCCTGCCAGCTCGGCGACCGGTGGTGGTCCGCCGAGGACGCGGCGCTGGCCGCGATGGTGTCCCGCACCCTGCACCGCACCGGCCTGCCCCCGGTACGCATCACCGAGGTGGTGACCCGGCGGCTGCGCACCGTGTACCCGGTTTACCAGACGGGATATGCCGAGCACCTGACCGGACTGGACGCCTGGGCGTCCGCCCTGCCGCACGTCACCACCTTCGGCCGGCTCGGCCTGTTCGTGCACGACAACACCCACCACGCGATCGCCATGGCCTACGACGCCGTGCACGCCCTGCAGGGCGGCCATTGGGACGCCACCGCCTGGTCCGCCGCTCGCCACCGCTTCACCACGCACGTGGTGGAGGACTGAGTCGTGAGTGAGTAACGGTGTGAGAGCATCGAACGCCACTCACGGGCCAGGGACGTCCAACTGGTAACCCTGGGTCACGAACCAGGGCAGCAACTGAGCCAGCGCCGCGATCGTCTGGTCCCGCCGTCCGCCGCCGTCGTGCAGCAGGATCACCGCACCCGGCTGCACCTGGTGCCGCACCCGGGTCACGATCTGAGCCACGCCGGGCCGGGACCAGTCGCGCG
>DASTLT010000039.1:0-34605 GCA_035714625.1 Pseudonocardiaceae bacterium
CGCCGTAGGCGGCGCGTCTTGATCCCATAGAGCCAAATTCGGCAGCAACCGATGTACCCGAACACGCCCGAACACTTGGATGCGAACTCCGCGCAGCTCGGCCGGGTGCGGTCTCGTGCGCAGGTCACCAGTGTGGTATCGGTCGGCGGTGGGCTGGTTGAGAGGGCACGGTTGCTGTATCGCGCTGCTGTACTGCAACCTCGGCAGAGCGCACAGGTTGCCGAGGTCCCCGAACCCAGAACCCAAGGGTTGAAGATCAAACGGTCAGATCGTTACCGGCCGGTCCGCAATAGTGTCGGTTACCTGGACGTATCACCGGTGGTGGTGGAGTGCCGAGTGCTACCGGTTTCAGGCGGTCGGATCGGGTGGTTTGACGGAAGTAGAACGGAAGTTTCTGCGTAGTGATCGATCGCTTGACCCCCCCAGCGCTCGGCAAGGAGGTTTTCTGCGGGCGCCCTGCGCACGTGTAAGCACCTGGATGGGCCAAATAATACGTCGAGTGCTTGGGGCTAGGGTGGATTTGGCCGGTCAAATAGTAGATCGCGTGCGGGGATAGTTCTAAACGGCTGGCCATTATCATCGATAGTAAGTTTACCTGATCTGCCTCCAGATATCCAATGTAAGTGTAGTCTCCAGCTACAGTCGCACGTTGTAGTGTGCAGATAGAGATCGAAGACTTCCAATTCAGTTTGACTAACCAGATAGGGAAAGCTGATTGGTTCGTCAGGAGGTGGTTCTCCCAAACGAATACGATTGTCCTCGGATTTGATTAGTATCGGTGGGTCCTTATCGAGATCGAAACTCATGTATCGAACGTTTACTGGAACAGTAGGACATAAGCTGGGTAGGGTAAATCCGTACCGCGAAGGCGTACGCCGATCGGTAACTTCAACGTCAAGTGACTGGAGCACTACGGGGCGATCCGATTTACCGGTTACAGTAATCGTAAGGTTGGTCTGGTCGCCATCAATGACACCGACGTTCTGTTCCCATTCCTCAGTTTGTTGTTGACTTTGCTGCGACCATTCTTGGTATCGCTTTTCCCACTCCTTGTATTGTGTAGAGTTGGGATCATAGGAATGGAGTTGGGGTGGATCGTGGTTGGGATAGGGTTGAGGTGGAACATCGTCGGGAGAGTTTAATATTACTTTACGGGAATCGCACTCGCGTGAATGTTCGGCCACGATATCCAGCGGTTGGCCCATTTGCTCGACGCCTGAGTCGAGAAGGGAAGTGACTTTTGCGCTCACGAAAGCAGCGATCCCCGCGAGGATGGCTCCGACAACCCAAAAGGAGACCCGCGTATACCACTTTTTTCGGTTATCACAGTCATCTTGCGTAGTCACATTTCGCTCCCCGTTGACTCCATCGAGTGGATACAACTATGAGTGTATTCGATAGTAATAGGATCTGTGGCGATTCACCCGATAGCTTGATTCGTATACTCACACCCACAGCCGCCTCGATCAAGAGGGTGTAAGAACGTGTCGGTGGCTGCACGCGGCAGTGTCCCCACTGTGGGCGGGATTTGGTGGTGAAGTGGCCGCCACCTCCTTCCAGCAGTGGGGCGTCGCGCTATCCCGTCGACCTGGCGTAGCCCAACCACGCCGCGTCAAGGGGGCGCCTGCCGCCGGTCCGGACGATACTACGCGAGTTCGCCCCCTTGACGCGGCGTGGTAGCCCTTGTGGAGGTCGACGGGATAGCGCGATGGCCGCCCGCGTTCCGCAGCGTTACTCCGCTCGGGCCATCCCGGAGACCTGCCCAGCGGCGAGCCTCTGCTTTGATCTTTCACCACCGTGGATGCCTTAGGTATGGGTATGTCTACAGCCGGGCTACCGTGTCACGCGCCAGCCGCCCGGAGCGCGGGAGGGAGCTTGCGACCGGGAGCGCGGAGGGGGATGACGGCGGCGCGTCCGGGCCGTGAGGCCCCGGCTTGAAGCCGTACAGAAAGTCCTCACACGCGCTCGGTGGGTCCGCAGAAGATCAAGTTGATGCCCGGCAGCAGGCAGACCGGGGCCGGAACGTTGGGGTGTGCGATGGTCACGATGGGGGGCGTCAGTGTGGCCAGAGCGCATGATCCCCTGCAGCACCGGACCTAGCATGTGTTGAAAGAGGGCTCTGTGTGAGACGATGTTCGTATGGTTGATGTTTCAGCGGATATTGTTGCATCTCTACCGGAGACGCTTATTTTGTGGGACGTCGATCACACGCTCATCGAGAATGGTGGGGTGAGTAAGGAGACCTACGCCCTGGCGTTCGAGCTCCTAGTAGGGCATGCACCGTCGGTGCGTCCTGCCACTGATGGGCGTACCGATTTCCAGATCATGCGAGAACTCCTGGTGGCAAATTCGATCGACAATACAAAGTATGTGGACATTGCTCAGTTTGAGGGGGTTCTTGTTGAGGCTATGAAGCGGAGGGTGCCGCAGCTTCCGCAACGTGGTCATATTCTGCCAGGTGTTGTGGAGGTATTGACCGCACTGTCGGAAGTGCCCACGGTTGTCCAATCGGTCCTGACGCGCTTCGGCTCGGACGATAAAGTCAGGTCTCATCTTGTTGATGCTGCTCGACGGAAGGTTATGGAGAAGTGCGGAAAAATGTTCGACCGATCGTCGACAATTCTGGTAGGAGATACTCCTTTGGACGTCAAGGCAGCACACGACGGCGGCGCCAAAATAATCGCAGTAGCCACCGGTGTGCACAGCGCGAGTGAGTTGGTCGATGCAGGGGCGGATGTCGTCTTGGATAGCCTGACTGATCTCGGTCACTTCATGGTGGCATTGGTCGACCTTCGAACTGCCGTGACCTCAGTTTAGTTCTTTGGCGAGTTCTCGTCGGCGTGAACGCTGTACGATTCTTCTCGCCAGACCAGCTCAAAGCTTTTCAGGTAAGTCTCAAATAAATCGGCGCCGGCAACTTTGCGGAGATGTAGGATCGGCGCGATGTATCCGTATGTGCCGTAGATGTGCTGGTTGACCAGCATTTGATCGTCGTAGCGAAATATTGAATTGTACAGCGACGTTCCATGTAACCGAAATTCGACACCTTCCGCGTCCATCAACGGCCGGTAGTATGCAAGCGCCATCCTGATTCGCCCCGGTATGGCGTCGAAGAGCCGTTCCTCTCGGCCGCGTAGTTCCATCGCGGGATAATCGGGGTCGCCGAGCAGGATACGTACTTTCACACCGTTGGCGGCTTTCTCGCGAAGAATATCTATCGCGATCGGGTTTTCTTCAGGCAGGAAAAGGCTCGCATTAGCGAACAAGTCGATGTTTTCTTGTGCGCCGACTAGGAGATCCATCCAGAGGCGCTTCGGAGTGTCGGCCCGGTGCGGGTAGAACGCTACCACCTGGTCGTCATTGCGCTCGGTTGAACCGTTGTGTGGAGCCGGTTGGATAGCTGCCGTTGCTGCCTGTTTCATGGTCGGCGGATGTTCGGCCGTGAACTCCGTTTTTCCGTCGTGAACTTTAAACAGTTGGTCTACTGCCAAGCCGGGAAACATGCTCTCCAGGATCCGACAGTGGTCCGGATACGGAAGGCCGACCAGATCGCCCGAAAGCCATCGATAGAATTGTGCCTTGCTCGGCCAGCCACCTCGAAGAGCTGGGTCGATGTCCGCCGCAACTCTATCGTACTCACGGCAAAAGGCACTGTGGGTCTGCAGGTGGCGTTGCTAAAGCAGGACCTTCAGCACGACCTTCTTGGCGTCCATGCGGCTCTCCCTCGTCACGAGACCGGACGAGACTAGCACATCGGGGAGACATGACGAGACCGCGTGCGCTACGGAAGTTCGAGGAGAGACGCTCAGGGGTCGAGAGTGGACCTTGACCTGCGCGAACCTTGTGATGCCGCCGGTGAGAGGCGACACACCACAGACTGTCTAGACAGAAGGGCACAGGTTTCATGGCTATTCCCAAGGGCCACAGATTCGAGATCGAGTTCGCCAGCGCTTTCCCGCGGGGCTTGGTTCTGATCGGTAACGTCGCCCCGGATAACGAGTACCAAACACGGGAGGACAAGGCGGCTGGCCGGCCGGTTCGGCAGAAAACTGACAGCGCTACGGGTAAGCGACAGTGGAAATCCACTGTCACTGATCCGGACGAGCCGAACGCCAAGCGCGCCTCGTTCGAAATCACCTTCATCGCGGATGTGCAACCGGTGCCGACCACGTCAGAAGTTCTGCCCGGTATGCGACCCATCGAACTGGAAGGGCTGACCGCTGAACCGCGAGTGGCCGGTAACGGCGAATTCAAGTACCAGTCATACATCTATCGAGCGACTGGTTTCACGACGCCAGCCAGTGATGCCGGGAGCCAGTCACCGCAGGCGGCCAAACCGGGGAGTAACGCCGGTAGTGCTGAGCGGTCTACGAAGGCCGCGTGAGTCGCGATGGCGGGGGAAACTGCTGCGCGGAAGCTACCGGACGTGCGGACCCTGAAGGCCGCGCACGAAGCGGTGCATCGCTTGCGCCCGAAGCTGGATGCGCCCTTGTCGGAGTGGTTAGCGTTCCGGCAGACCTCGGCAGCGCTGTACACACAGGTTGCTGACGTCGATCGGTTCCACCATCACGAAGCCCTCTACTGGGCGCAGCGGGAGCAGGAAACAGCCAACAACATCGCGGCCCAGATCCGTGCTGCGAAATCGCAGGAAAGGTCCCGACCGAACACAGAGAGGAGGTGATAACGATGGGGATGGGCCGGGGCTGGGCTCGGCTGGTGCAGCGGCGACGGGAACGGAAACGCTCGCAGCGCAGATACCGGCGGCTGCGTGTCCGGAAGGGTCGTGTGACGTGGCAGATCTGCCGCCAGTGCGGAAGCGGGTCATTCCTGCCAGTGCGAGGTGACCGGGTCTGCGGTGGCTGCCTGAGCCTGCAATAACCCACACCACGCAAAAATTCCACACAAGAAGAAAACGCACGGGGGCGGTGCGGCGATGCCGCACGTCCTCGTTCCGAGCACTGACGACGTAGGCGCAGAAGCGGATTCTCTGGCTACCAACCTGGTCCGCTTCTGCGCTGTCCACACCAGATTCCGGAGTGAACAGTGAGAAGCATAGAACGCAACCAGTCCGCGACACCAGAGCGAGTTCCCCCAACGAGGTGCCCGGTCTGCCATCGATTCGCCCGGCTGCTGCCCGACGACACGGCCTGCGCCCCGTGCGCGGGCATGCTCCCGCTGGACTTCCCCCGCGAGGGGAGTGATCGCTGATGCGCCGGACGCAGTCGCGCTGGATTGACCCGGCACCGCTGGAGGTGGAGCGGCCCCGGCTGCCGTGGTGGACGCTGCTGCCCCGCAAACTACTGCTCGCGCTCAGCCCAGCGATCCTGATCGTAATCCTGGTCGGGGTAGGGATCTTCGTTGCCCGCCGGGTGTGGCGCTACCCGGTGTTCCTGCTCGGCGGCACGGCCCTGATCGGGCTCGGGATCGGCTGTTCCTCGTGGTGGATGCCGCTCGAGCTGCCCGCCGGACTCGGTGCCGTCAGTGGGTTCTGGGTATGGCGACACCCCGCGTCGTTCGCCCGGACCGTGGGGCGGCAAGTCCGCTCGGAGTGGCGCCGCGCGGTGGTCTATGCCTGGCGCTGGCGGCGGGCGATGCTGTTCTCCGAGCTGACCAAACGCACCGGCCACGGTCTGGGCCGGGTGCACTACCCGCGCATTCGCCGGGTCCGGGCCGAAGGCTGGCGGGATCGGGTGTCGGTGCGGCTGCTGTACGGCCAGTGCGCGGACGCCTACACCGCTCACGCGGAGGAGCTGGCGAACTCCTTCGGTGCCCGGTCGTGCCGGGTGCGGGTGGACCGGCCGCGTCGGATCTGGCTGGACCTGGTCCACGCCGACCCCTCGCCGCCCCGATCGGGGTTCCTGGGCTGGCCGACCCGGGCACGGTGGTGGATCTGGCCCAGGTGATGATCGGCCGGACCGAGGTCGGTCGGACGTGGGTGTTGCGCCTGCGGGACCGACACATCCTCGTCGCCGGGGTCAGCGACGCGGGGAGTCGTCGGTGGTGTGGGCGGTACTGCGAGCACTCGCCCCGTGGATTCGGACCGGGCGGGTGCAGGTGTTCGGCATCGACCCCAAGGGCGGCATGGAGCTGGGCCGCGCCCCGCGCTTGTTTCACACCCTGATGTGCAGCAATGGTGCCGAGGCCGTGGCACTGCTGGAGCACGTCGCGACCCTGACCCGGCAACGTGCGGAGACGCTGCGCGAGCAGGACATCCGGAAGTGGTCGCCGGACTCGGGACAGCCGTTCGTGCTGCTGATCGTGGACGAGCTGGCCGATGTGATCGCCTACCAGCCCGACAACGCGCTGCGTAAACGCGCCAACGCGGCGTTGCAGTCCATCGTGTCCCAAGGCCGGGCACCTGGGGTGTGCGTGCTCGGGCAGCTCCAAGACCCCCGCAAACAGATCATCGAATTCCGGCACCTGTTCCCCACCCGAATCGCGATGCGGCTCGATGAGCCCGAGCAGGTCGACATGGTCCTCGGCGACGGCGTCCGCGAACGGGGCGCGGCCGCGCATGAGATCAGCGAGGACACCCCCGGCGTCGCCTGGGCCAAGCTCGACGGCCGCCGCGACCCTGAGCGCGCCCGCGCGTTCCACACCACTGATGCCGATCTCGACGAGCTGACCGGCTACGTCACCGCCGGACAGGCTCACGCACCCCGTCCGCTGACCGGAAGGCAGGCAGCATGACCAGGAACGCGGTGGAACTGCTGGACGCCCTCCGCGTCCACCTGGCCGACTTCGAGCTGCCAGATCTGTACTCGGTGAACGTCGCGGCGTCTGCGCATGCGCCGCAGGTGAGCGCCCAACTGGTCGCCCACGAATCACCCGAGATCGCTGCCGCGCTGCTGGCCTGGGCCGACACCCTGGCCGAGCCCGCTGCCGACTCCTGGCGGGTCCCCACCGGTGACACGGTGCACCTGTCGGTGACCGGCCGGTTGCCCGGCGGCACCGGCATCCGGATCTACGGCGGTCTGCCGTTCACCGAACGCGGCCCCGGTGGCGGGCTCGCCCCCGGTGACACAGCACCCCTCCGGCTCGGGGCACTGCGTCACCTGGCCGACCTCGGGGAGGTGCCCGCCTGATGACTACCATGGAGCCCCCTGCCGTTGATGTCCGCGAGACGACTCGCGCTGAGCGTGCGGCGCTGCCGCTGAGCACCGACGTCCTCCACGCGCTCGCCGAGCAGCACGGGGTGTGCGTCCGGCCGCTGGTGATGCGCCGGATCGACCTGGGCACCGGGCGGGTGGACGTCGTGCCGGTGCCCTGCGGGTCGACCCGCGAAGACCAATGCCGATCGTGCGCGGACAAGGCCCGGCGGTTGCGGATGGCGCAATGCCGCGACGGCTGGCACCTCGACACCGAACCCACGATCGACCGGACCAAGCCCACCGAGGACCAGACGGAACTGATGGCCACCCGGGCCGACCTGGCCGCCGCCTACGCCGAATGCCAGGCCCACGGTGATGCCGAGGCCTGCGAGCAGATCGCCGACTCGGTCGCCGAGATCGACCAGGCATTGCGGGCGCTGGGCGTGCGCGGGCGGCTCACCCCACTCGACCCGCCACCCAAGCCGAAAAAGCGCTCGACCCGGCGGCGGCAGGACGCCCCGAACCTGCCCCGCCGGCCCATACAGAAACGCACTGTGGGACGTGTGTTCGCCGGGCGCTACCGCCCGTCGACCTTCCTGACCTTGACCCTCGACACCTACGGCCGAGTCGACGCGGACGGGGCCGCGGTGAGCCCCGACACCTACGACTACCGGCGGGCGGCGCGGGACGCGATCCACTTCCCGGCCCTAGTCGATCGGTTCTGGCAGAACACCCGCCGCTGCGTCGGGTGGGACGTGCAGTACTTCGGCACCGTCGAACCCCAGAAACGCGGCGCCCCGCACTTCCACGCCGCCATCCGGGGGGCCATCCCCCGTGCCGAGCTGCGGCAGATCGCGTTCGCCACCTACCATCAGGTGTGGTGGCCCCACCATGACCAGCTCGTCTACGGCGGGCAGCGGGTGCCGGTCTGGGACGGCGACGCCCACGCCTTCGCCGATCCCGACACCCGCGCACCCTTGCCCACCTTCGAGCAGGCCTGCGAGGAGCTGACCGCACCGGCGCACGTGGTGACCTTCGGCGTGCAGGTGCACGTCAAGGGCATCCTCGGCGGCACCGAGGAAGCCGGACGCCATATCGGCTACCTGAGTAAATATCTGACCAAGAGCGTCAGTCAGGCGGCCGGGCTCGGCGAGCACGCCACCGACGCCCAGCGTGACCATGCTCGGCAACTGCACGCCGAGCTCGCGGTGACGCCGTGCTCACCGAGGTGCCCGGTGTGGCTGCTCTACGGCATCCAGCCCAAGGGCGCCCGGCGCACGATGACGCCGGGGGTGTGCAAGGGCAAGGCCCACAAGCCCGAGCACCTCGGCCTCGGCGGACGCCGCGTGCTGGTCTCCCGCAAGTGGTCGAACAAGACCCTCGACGACCACCGCGCCGAGCGCGCCGCGTTCGTTCGGCAACTGCTGGAACAGGCCGGGATCCAGCCCTCCCACGGCCCTGAAGACGGGCCGTACGTGTGGGAACGCACCGCCCCGTCAGACACCGACGTGCCACCCCGGCCGGTGCTGCTGCTGCACGCGATCGCGGAACGACAACGCTGGAAGGCCGAGTACGCCGCCGCACAGCTCGCCGCGAACGGATCGCCACCCGGCAACCGTTCGGCAACTGACGATCAAGCCGCCTGAGAGGAGAGACCGATGGACCACGTGACGCAGCTGCGGCACTTCGACTTCCCAGCCGACGACCCGGTCTCGCTCAACGACTTCGCTGTGTCGGACATCTACACCGTCCGCCAGGTCGCTGCCCGCCTCGGGATCGGCGCTGGCCTCGCCTACGAGCTGATTCGCGAGGGGGAGATCCCGGCGAAGCGGCTCGGTCGGCGCTGGGTGGTGCCGCGCGAGCTGTTCCACGCCTGGCTCAACGAGATGCCGAAGGGGGCCTGACATGTCGTTCGTCTCCCGTACCCCCGAGGGCAACTACCGGGCGAACTGGCGGGAACCGTCCGGCCGCCAGCGAGCCAAGACCTTCAAGACAAAGCGAGAGGCCAAGCGCTTCCTCGCTGAGCTGGACGCTTCACTGACCCACGGCCTGTACGTGGACCCGCATGCCGGGCGGGTGTTGTTCGGCAACCATGCCCGGCAGTGGCTCGCCAGCCGAAACGACGAGCTGACGACGAAGGCCCGAGATGCTTCGATCATGCGAACCCACGTACTACCTCAGTGGGAGGACTGGCCGTTGGCGAAGATTGACCATCTGTCGGTGCAGACCTGGGGGTCCGAGCTGGGCTCGCGGCGTTCCCCCGCCACCGTCGCCGAAGCGCACCGGATCACCTCGGCGGTGCTGCGCTCGGCAGTGCGTAACCGGTTGATCGCCTTCAACCCGTGCGAGGGCATCCGGCTGCCTAAACGGCGCCGGCAGGACACGGCCGACCAGGTCATCAGCCGTGACGAGCTGCGAAGCAAGCTGCTGCCCGCAGCACCGGACCGGTACCGCGCGATCATCGCCACCGCGGCCGGTGCGGGTCTGCGATGGGGTGAGGCTGCGGGGCTGCGCCTTGATGCGCTCGACCTGGACGGCCGGGAACTGCGGGTCATCCGCACCGTCGTCGAGGTGAGTGGGTACACGTCGTTCAAGCCCTATCCGAAGAGCGGGGCCGGGCGGCGAACGGTGCCACTGCCCGCTTGGCTGGTACCGATCATTCGTGAGCACCTCGACCGGTTCCCCGCCCCGGCTGATGCACCCGTGTACGCGAATGTGGTCGGTAAGCCGCTGCGGCGCACACTGTTTCGCTCCCAAGTGTGGAAGCCAACGCTCGAACGGTCCGGGCTGCCGACGTCGCTGCGTTTTCATGATCTTCGGCACTCGTACGCCACGTGGCTGGTTGACGATGGGGTCCCGGTGAACATGGTGCAGCGGGTCATGGGACACGAGCGGTCCTCTACGACGCTGGACCTCTACACCCGCCGCACCGACAACCACAGCCGCATCCTGCGCGCCCTGGACGGGGACGACGATGACTCTTGCTGACGATTCGCTGACGATCGGTCGTGATCATTCCCCAGACGTCGGCCGGGAGCACTCCAGAAGGGCCTCTGACCTGGGGTTTTGGTGTGGGCGATACTGGGATCGAACCAGTGACCTCTTCGGTGTGAACGAAGCGCTCTCCCGCTGAGCTAATCGCCCCGGGCCACCGTGGCGGCGTGCTCACCATACCGGATCAGGCCAACGGCGAGCGCACCCAGTCCCACGGCAGGTGTACCCATCCTGCGACCATGCCCAGGGCGTTGACCAGCCACAGCGTCACCAGCACGACGACACCGGTCCCAGCCATCACGATCAGTCGCACACCGTGCGGCTGGCGGTGCAGCCACCTGGTCCATGCCTCGTAGCGGTGTCGGAGGAAGCCGAGCACCCGCCGGGCCCAGTGGAACTCGGTGCCCAGGATGGCGAGCCCAGCGAACACGACGAGCCAGCCCGGACCCGGATACGGGATGGTGATGACCCCGGTGACCAGCACCGCCGTCCCGACCACGCCGACCGCGATCCGGTAGGTCAGGTCGATGCCGGACCTGCTGCGTACCCGTTCCCGGAACCGGGTGTACCAGTGCTGGTGCTTGGCCCCGTCGGCCGCCTGTGGGGCGGACTTGTCCTTGATCGTGCCGCTCAGCTTTCCACCTGCCCACTCGCCATGACCGTTGTCGGCGACGTAGGGAGGTGCCGACCCGGTTCCAGCGACACCGCATATCCGGTGAACTCCCCAGCGTCGGGTACAGAGGGTACTTCGTGCAGCACCGGCCCGTCCGTCGGCACATCGAATCCGGTCAGCGCGGCTGGCGCGCCGTGACCGAGCCCCCACAGCACATAGATCTGGTCTGCCACCTTGTTGCCCGGCAAATCAGTGGCGACCAGCTCGACACGGTGGGTGCCCGCGAGTACCAGGCCCATCGGACGGCCGTCCGCAGTGACTAGGGGCGCCTTCGCCCATGCCGGGTCTGCGACCCGCCGCATCGTCTCGGTCATCGCCATGATCTGGCGGGCCGCCTGGTCCCGCTCGGCGTCAAGTTGCACGACCCGGATCCCGAGCAGCACCGAGACGGCGATCAGGATCACCGAGGCTGCCGCCGCGAGCAGCCTGCTCGGCGACCGCCAGCCGGGCGTCGCCTGGCGGGCGAGTTGCGGCAAGGAGGTGACCGGCGCCGTCACGCCGACGTTCACCACCGCGAGCACCCGCTGTTCCAGCTCGGGGCTCGGACTCACCTGTCGGATGGACAGGCCCAGTGCGGCACCGACCTGCTCGGTCTCGGCCGCCACGCGGGTGCACTCCGGGCAGTCCCCGAGGTGCGCGATGACGAGGGACTCCTCGGCGGGCTCCAGAGCGTGCAGCGCCCACCCGACCGCAAGCTCGCGATGCGGGCAGCCCGAAGCCTGATCCTGATCGCTCACGGCCGCACCTCCCCCACTGCGCGGGCCTCGGCTATTAAGGCGTCTGGACCGAGTTGATCACCGAGTAACGCGCGCAACCGCTGCACCCCAGCGAACATGCGGGACTTCACCGTGCCCAGCGGCACCTCGGTGAGGATGGCGATCTCGCGCTGGGTGTGCCCGCCGAAGTAGGCCAGGGCGAGCACCTGCCGCTGCTCGACGGATAATTGATGCAGCGCCGCGCGCACCTGACCGGCCGCGACCCGGGCCATCGCCGCCTGGTCCGCGCCCGGCACCGGCGTCGGCGACCAGTCCTCACCCGCCTCGGGCGCCGGCACCACCCGCCGGCGGACGGTGCTCTCCCGGCGCACCGCATCGACCGCCTTATGGTGGATCAGGGTAAGCAGCCAAGTGGCGAAACTGCCCCGCGCCGGATCGAAACGACCAGGATCACGCCACAGCGTGAGGAACACCTCCTGCACCACCTCCTCGGCGAGCCCGTCATCCGCGCAGATCCGGCGGGCCAGCGAGTAGCAGGGCCGGCCGAAGCGCTGGTAAAGCTGAGCCAGGGCCTGTCCATCGGCAGCGCCGAGCCGACGGGCAAGCTCAGCATCCGAGGCTTCCCCGGCCGAGGCCGGACCAGGCGGCGCAGACCGTGCAGCCCTGGCTGCCCGATCGGGTCGGTAGGCGCTGGATCGGACCTCATCGACCACCAGTGGAGTCCTCACCTCGTACCTACGCCGCCAACGGCCTGTTGGTTCAGATTAGTAGGGCTCTCCGGCTCGCGCAGACGAGCGGGGGCAGGCACGTTGAGCGACGATTTTGCCCCACGGGATGGGAGTTTCTGCCCCGTCCGAGTGGTCTGCGGTGTGCATCCGGGCGTAGCTCGGGTGCCACCGCGTCACACGAACTCACGTCACTCGTTTCAGGCCCGAAGGCACAGAAAGGGACGACAACGATGCGCAACGACCATGTGACCCTCCGTTCGTCTGCGGTGTTCGATCTGCTGGCGCCGCGCAGTCCCGCGGTGCCTGTGCAGGTTGAGCTTCGCTATGACACCCGGGATCCGTTCGCTGTGGTGGCGGCGTTTCGTACCGGGCGAGCCGGTTGGGTCGAGTGGGTCTTCTCCCGTGACCTGCTGGCAGACGGCCTGCTTACCGAGGCCGGAGAGGGGGACGTGCGGATTCGGCCGGGCGCTGGAGAACCCGAGGTCGTCGTGGTGGAGCTGAGCTCGCCCTCCGGCCATGCGGTGTTCGAGGCCAGCGCCCAGCGGCTCGCCGAGTTCCTCGACGCCAGCTACGACGTCGTCCTACCAGGTCACGAAGCCCTATGGAGCAACGTTGACGATGCGCTCGGCCATCTGATCGCCAACGACCTGCCCTGACCCGGGGGTGGTTTGATCCGGACTTCGAGGGTCGGCTAGAGTTCTGGCACCGGGACGGCAGCCGGGATCCAGGTCCCACCGGGAGTATGCGGACGTAGCGCAGCTGGTAGCGCATCACCTTGCCAAGGTGAGGGTCGCGGGTTCGAATCCCGTCGTCCGCTCTGCGCGGCCCACCACGCCGGGCCGCCCTCGGAGCAAGGTCTCCCGGGGTGTCCGCCTCAGGTCGCTGCTCGGAGTCGCCCCGGGAGATCAGGAAGGCGAGATCAGGCGCGGCGGAGTGGCCGAGTGGTTTAGGCAAGGGCCTGCAAAGCCCTCTACGCGGGTTCGATTCCCGCCTCCGCCTCGGGCGATTAGCTCAGTGGGAGAGCGCTACCTTGACACGGTAGAGGTCACTGGTTCAATCCCAGTATCGCCCACCACCGTCTTTACACAGGTCACCGGCCCTGCCCCTCCTCTTGAGAGGCAGCGCTTCAGTGCTCTGATGGCGTCTGACTCTCGCTCGCAACGCCGAAGCGATGACGGGCGTTGTCAAACGGACCGAACCCTTGAGCCGCCGGCCGAGGGCATACCTGCCAGCCAGAATGGAACGGGACTCGGGCCTCCGGCCCAGGGCTTACCCAGCGTTTGTTCCTCGTCCTGAGGACGCTGATGCGCCTGGACGAGACGCCCCAAGCTTACAGGCCGTACTCCTCGAGCAGTCGCAGCCAGACCTCGCTGAGGGTGGGATAGGACGCGACTGCGTGCCAGAGCCGGTCCAGCGGCACCTCGCCGACTACCGCGACGGTCGCCGAGTGCAGCCATCGAGTCGTCGACCTGGACTTACCCGCCGGGCTGCAGCCCCACAGTCTCCAACCCCAGGTCGGCAGTGTCCGGTGTCCGACCGACCGCGACCAGCAGCTCGTCACCGAGCAATTCGCAGCCGTCGTCGAGGATCACGGTGACCTCACCGCCCCGCTGTGCCCGCCGCACCCTGGTGACCGACCGGTGAGCACGCTGATCCCCGCCTCGGCGAAGGCGGTGGCCAGCAGCTCGCCGGCCAGCGGCTCATGCCGCTCCAGCAGCCGCTGCCCGCGGTGCACGATCGTCACCTGCTCACTCCCGAGGCCGCGCATCGCCTGGGCCATCTCGCAACCGACCACGTCGCCGCCAAGAACGACGAGGCGGCGCGGCGACGCATCGGTGTTGGTGACCTCCCGGCTCGTCCAGGGCTGCGCCTCGCGCAGCCCGGGCAGCGGAGTCCAGTCGGGGCTTGGGGTTGGCTCGGCGTAGCACGGCAACCTCGTGGCGCAAGACGAGCAGCTCGACATTCTTCGACGCCGACGATCGGCCGAACAGCCACAGCCAGCCGAGAACCCGGACTAAGATCAGGTACAGCAGACGCAACGACACGACACATGATCATCCCGGACGTGCGGGTTGCCTCGTTCACCCAGGTCACGGCTCCAGCCGACTTCTGGAACCCCACAGGTATCCAATTCCTGAGGAGTGCCGTATGCCGGAGATCCGGCGTCGACCATTGATTGGTGCAACCATGCCCGCTGCGCGCTCGTGGTCATTGATCTGCGGCAGATTGCATTCGCCAGCTTGCTGAGGAGCGGTCCCAACGCAGGGTCACCGGGCCGGCGTCCGGGATGCCGACCAGATGTGAGACGCTGGCCCAGAGGCGCTCATCCGTCACGGCTTCGGAGGTGAGGTCGAGGCGCACCCGTCGCTGCTCGTCGTAGATAGTCATGACCACCCGGTCGGAATCACCGCCGTTGGTGGGTCCTCGGCGATGACGGTCGACCACCCTGGCAATAGCGTTGCGCACCTTGCGCCCAGCGGCCTCCAGGATGAACGTGCCCAGAACGCCGAGTGGGACCTCGATGGCGAGGACGAGCGGTTCCACCGGCAGACCCATTCGCTGCGGGAACGGTGCGACGACCGCGTTGACAGCTGCCTCGTCCAAGGCGCTGACGATATCGTCGATGTCGCTGTCGATGACCGCCGGGCCAACGGTGACTATAATGGTACTGGAAGGGGTCTGAAACACCTAAATCCTCCTGGTTCAAACGCCGGTATAGGCAACTGCTGCCCAGTGATCTGGGTGGCTGAACATCGTGTGGTGGCGAGCATTTCCGGTGGCCCGGTACGGCCACTCCACAGCACCGTCGAGGTGTTTACGAACGTAGGCTTCGAGCTGGCCATAGGTACTGGTGCGCAACCAATGCTGCGCCTGGTGCAGGGCGATCGCGGGCTGTTTCCCGAAATAGAGCCACTGTTCGTAGAACCGGGTCGTCAACAACATCATTGGAACCTCCTCGACCGGCCACAGCGTTGCGACGATTCCGGGGACACCGGCCTCTAGCAGTGCCGCCGGTAAGCTGATCGACTCGTCCGGCAGCTGCGCGTACGGCACTCCGGTCTCGCATGCGGCAAGGACGGCCAGCCGACCGCGAAGGCGCTGATCGAGCAGGTCGCGAACGGTGAGCCGGCCGTCAGCGACCTGCAGGTGGCTCTCCAGGGGGTCAAATCCGTTGGCGGCGCCATGGCAGGCGAAGTGATACACGTCGTGTGAGCGGAGTGCGGCCAGTGCCGCCTCGCGTGTCGCGACGGCCCCGGACAGCTCAGTCACGCTGCTCGCATACGGCTCGAGTGCCCTGGTGGCGTATTCGAGGTACCGCAATTGCTGGTCCGGCGACCCGGTGGACGTAACCACGAGGGAACGGGGCGGGGCAGGCGAACCACGCGCCCGCACCGCTTCGGCGGCGTGGGCGATGACGGGTGCGCTCGGAGCGAACGTGTACGTCACCCCGGCGGGGCTACCTACCTCGGCCGCCGCGTGTAGGGGTAGCAGGGCCAGTTCACCGACCGGGATCAGGGCGACTGGACCGGACGCGCGCAGATGGCCGGTCAGTGGCTGCATCGCGTGCTCGCGTAACCAGTCGAGGCAACCGGTGAGCGCCGATTGCCAGTGCGTGCGACCCCGCATCGGCTCGGTCAACCGGCTGGCCTCCGCGGTGAAGCCCGCGACGACCTCGGCTACCCGCGCGCTGGTCAGCCCGTCCAACCGCAGGACCTCGGGGCCATGCGAACCCGGCCTGACGATCAACGCGTAGCCGGTTCGCTGAGCGGCTACAAGGTAGACCAGCGGCTGCCACCTGGCCGCGGCAATGACGTGCTCGTAACCTGGTGGATCCAGCAGCGCCCTGAACTGCGGCCAGCGGCGCAGCCAACCCGACAACTGCTGCCACTCCTGGTGTGCGGCGCGGGCGGTGCGGCGTTCCAACGCCACCGCCCGTAGGAGGCCGGCGTCCGGCGCCGTCCTCGAAGTGTGGCCGTCGACCCGAGCCAACTGCGCGCTGAGCTGCGCGCAACGACGAGCCAGCCCCGGATCGGACGCCTCCAACCGTCGAACCAGCATGTCCCGGTGCACCGCCGAGCTCAGCACGAGCGCCCGGCCCGCCTCGATCGCCTCGACCGCCTCGACCGGCCGGCCGCACTCCAGCAGCCAATGGGCGGCTTCGGCGGCAAAGCCGCCCACCTCATACAGCGGCGCCTGCTGTTGCCTTCGCACCAGCCCCGTTGCCGAGATGTTCCGCGCGGTGGCGAGCGTCTCGCGGAAGCCCCACGCCGCCCAGGCGGCTTGGTTCCGGTTGGCCGCCAAGTACGCCAGCATCGCGGCAACACGCAACCGCGCGCGTGAGCTAGGCGGCAAGCTGGCCACCTCGGCAGCGACCGCCGTGAAGTCGATGCTCGACTCCGGCGAGGACGTGCCGGCCTCGTCCCTCAGGTGCAACGCCCACAGACGCAGCTGCAACGCCAGTGCGCTGATGTCCGGCTCTCGCGACGACCGGATGCGGTCAACGAAGCGTTCGGCCTCTTCCACCAGACTTAGCGGATGCCCGGTCTCCCTGAACTGATCCAGCAGCAGTTCGGCCAGGAACAGCTCGGCGAATGGGCGTTTCTCCCGAGACATCGAAGTGACCGTTCGAACGGCCGTCCGGGCGTGTGCGATCGCCTCCACCCGGTGAGATGGATCAGCCAGCAGGTTGGTGAGCAGTAAGTGGCAGACGGAGAGCCCCATGTGCAGGTCAACGATTCGATTGCTAGGGGCGAGCGGCAATGCGGCTAGCAGGTGCTCAATGGCCTCCCGCAGCGCCAGTATCCGGCTGTTCAGGTCAGCCAGCGGCGGGCCGGCAGTCATGCCGGCTCGCGACATTCTCAGGTCGGCCAGCGATAGCAGCCGTCGGAATTCCGCATACGGCTCATTGCTCCCGCGGAGTTCCCGGTCGAGCAGTTCGACGGCCTGATCATACAATTCGCCGGCGTCGCCGAACTGGTATAACTGGGCAGTAACATCGACCAGCGCGTCGGCGACCGCTCGCCGAGCGATCGGATCCGCCATGGTCGCTAGGCCGATCAGGATGTCGTAGGCGTCGTGCAGATGCCGATACGTGTCCTCGGACTCGGCGAGCTTAGTCAACGCCAAAGCAGTGTTGAGGCGCGTGAAGAACACCTCGCGCGGTTTGAGCCGGCGCCGCTGCTGCTCTTGTTTCATCAACTTGAGCATCCTTCGAGCGTCCGCCGTACTGCGCGGGTAAGTAGGGCGATCACGAAGGAAGTCGGCCGCCGTCAGGCCGCTGCGGCCCAAGTGCAACGTCATCGCCACCACCGTCACGATGAGCAACACCGACACTATCGGGCCTGGGGCGCTCGACAGCCCGACCACGCCGAAGAGTATCGCAATCACGGGCCCGATGGCCCGGTCAACGAAGCTCTCGGCCGGTCGTGGAAAATAGCCGAACACACGCAAGTTGAGAAATGTCCGAAACCAGTAAAACACGATCGCCGCGACCAGTGCGGCGAAGATTAACGCCTTACCGACGTCGGCGCCAATTAGCCGCACCGATCCGAAGCCCAGCGAAGCGGTGAGGACTACCGCGAGCAAAGTAAACCCAAAACGACCCAGCCGGCTGTAACTGAGCCTGGACAGCATGACCTGTACCGGCCCGAGCGGTGCGGTGATCAGGTCTTGTCTTTGTGACCTCGGTTGGTGCATCACCGGCAGGATAACCCCGCTGGTCGCCATCGCTGCGCACACCCGGCCCACGCGCCGCACCGCCCTCGGTGTCCACCGGACCCGACGCTCTATCGTCACGCTTCGTGACGGTCCTGTCGAGCAGCAGGCGTGTGGTCAGTGCGCAAGTCCCTCCACCGTCTTAAACCCCTACCGGCCAACAGAAGCCTTCCCCGTGCCGGGGCGCCTGCGACTGCCGAGCGATCACGACTGAACCAACTCGACCGTGAACTCTACGATCAACTGCCCCCCATCACCACCTGCAGGTCAGCGATTCCTGCCATCCACTTGGTGATCCTGGGGGTAACGCACATACATGGTCACGGATAGTGCGCACCACTATACTGAAGAGCCGGAGTCGTTGGCGCTGTTGTCCAAGATCCATGGCGATGTGGTGGCGACCGGAACTCGACGGAACGCGCTGCAACCCGGTGCAACGAGGAGGAACAGGGCCGGCTGACCTGTTTCGTACCCAAACCCACAGGTCGGCTCTGGATTCGTGCAACCTTGACCCGGTAGAGGTCACTGGTTCAATCCCAGTATCGCCCACCATTCCCCCATTGCCTTAGGTGACCGTCACCCAGTTTCAGCCCAGGTCGAGCCGGACGAAACACGCGGTGCGCAGCTCGGCGCACTGGGTGCCCCCACCGGCGTCCCACCACAACTGCTCGGGTGTCGGCAACATCTCAGCGAGCACGACCGTGGCCGGGGGCAGCCGGACCAGGTCGTCCACCGAGTAGGGATCGGCGAAGTCCAGGTACAGCGGCTTCTGCTCGCGGGGGTGCCGGGCGAACACCCGGCGCGGCAGCCCGAGCCGCAGCCGCAACTCGTGCAGCGCAAGCCAACCGGGGTAGCCGCTCGGCCACTGCTCGGTCGTGACCCGCCAGCGGGCGCGCTGTACGACCGTTGAGCCCACCTGCACCCGCGGCGTGTAGTCCCCACAGTCGATCGCTACCGGAGTGAGCGAGGGCAGCGCGAGCGCGCGGTGCACCACGGACGGGATGTCGCCGGTGTAGAGCCGGAGCCGGCGCTCCCCCACCCGAACCGCGGAGCCGTCCGGGTCCACGAAGACCTCGCTGATCGGAACCGTCTGATCGCGCGGCTTCTCGGACATCCCGGACAGCTCGATGGCCGTCCCCGGCAACTCCGGCACCAGGAACATGTTCCGCCGCCGGGACACCACCGGCGCCATCACTGCCGGATCGACCAGCCGGACGACGCCGGCGAGGAGCTCCTCGCGCACCCGCGCTCCGTCCGGATGCAGCCGCAGGACACCCCCGCCGAGGTAGCTGCCGTCGTCGTGCAGCTCGCTGAGCAGCCAGGGCGCCTCGGCTGGAGCACCGAGCACCATCATGTCCGGCCCGGCCAGCGTGGCGTAGCTGTCCGCGGTGCTCAGTGCCGGCGTGAACCTGGTGACCAGATCATCCACCTCGGCCCGGCTCAGCGTGGCGATGCCGCCGTCGGCCCGGGCCATTACCAGCTCCCGCAGTGCCGCTCGGAACGCGTCGCCCCGGGTGGTCACCGGCGGGATCTCGGTCTGCAGCAGCTCGATCAGGCGGGTGGGCTTGCCGCCCAGCACCGCGCGCACGGCGCGGCGGGCATCCTCCCGATCCAGCAGCGCGGCGAGGAAGCTGAGCGGCAGCAGGTCGGCCAGGGCGGTGCTCAGCCCGGTCACCACCGGCCTGCCGAGGGTGGTGCGGGCGCTGTGCGGATGGGCGCGCTCCTCGTGGAAGACATAGCGGTCCACGTAGTGCTGGCCCTTGCCGCGCCGCGCTGCCGAGCCGAGCCCGGCGACCAGCCGCTCGGTCTCGTCGAAGGCCCGGGTCCGCTGCGGCCATTGGCTTTCGGCGAACCGGTCGAGGAGCTGCTGCACCTTCCGGGCCGGACCGTCCGGCTCCTCGGCGGCGACGATCTCGTCGAAGGCGGACAGCGCGTGCGCCGGGATCTCGGCCCCGAGCACGGTTCCAGACAGCTCCCGCACCAGCGCTGCGGCCCGGCTCGGCTCGACGCCCGCCACCCGGCACGCCTGCTCGACCGAGCGCTGTCCGTCCAGGGCCTGCCACAGCGCGTGGGCAGCGCCGGACACGCCGAACGTAGCGCCGTCCAGCACCCGGGTCAGCGTGCCGTCGACCAGGGTGACCAGCGGGCTGCGCCGAAGTCTGCGGGCCAGCAGCGGTGTCCTGCGCTGGGCCCGCTGGTGCAGCTCGTTGATCAGCCACACGCTCGGTTCGACGTAGACGGCTTCCGCGCCCGGCTCACCCAGCCGCACGGCGTCCGGCTCGGCGGCATCGAGCCGGACGAAGTGCACCGGGCCGAAGAAGGAGGTCAGCTCGCAGCGCACGGACATGCGACGCAGGTAGCGCGCCGTGGTGGCGAACGCCTGCCTGGCCTTGGTGTCCGTCCGGTCCGCCCGGTCGGGACGCAGGTAGCGCAGGAAGGCATGGTCGAAGAAGTCCCGGCTGGACAGGAAGATTGCGTGGGCCACGTCCGGTTGGGAGCAGCGCTCGGCGAGGTAACGCCGTCCGGTGCGCACCGCCAACTGGTAGGCGCGTTGCGCTTGCTCGGCGCGAACCTGGTGCTCGCTGGTGGCCTGCTGCCAGCGGCTGGCCCATTCGGCATCGCCGTGGCGCAACCAGGTCTGCAGTTGGGCCTGGCCCAGCGGGCTGCCGCGGGCCACCGTGCGCCGTGCCCGGCTCAGCCGGGCCTGCTCGGCGCGGTCTCCGGCCGCGGCCCGGTACGCTGCCGGCAGGTGCACCGACCCGAACTCCCCGGCCAGCGTGCTGATCGCCTCGTCGCCCAGCAGCCCGGTCACCGCGTCCAGGGCGGCGATATCCGCCAGCGGCTCCAGGGTGTCCGCCGACAGCCCCGGCGTCCGCAGCAGTGACCAGGGGAACAGCTCGAAGCTCAGCCGGTGCCGGCCGAACACCGCCGAGCCGCCCGGCCAGCTTGTGTGGTCGGTGGACCAGGACGGCTTTAGCACATCAACTCCCACCGTGATTCCCCGTTCTCCTGATTCGCCTACCTGCGATGAGCCCACCTGGCACCTCCGCACATGCCTTACCCGCAACCTGGTGGCGGCTCCAGGTGTTGCCCGGTATAAACGGAACCGTAGGCAAGCGGAGTGCTTGCCGTACCTGGGTCGCTCTCTTTCGTGGGGGACAGACATGCTGCGAAAAGTCGGTGTCCTTGCGCAGGTTCCTGCCGAGGCGCAATGTTTGAGCACGACCGTCCCTTCGCTGCGTGAGCTGGGTGAGGTCGTCGTATTCTCCGCCGACGCCGGAGACGAGGTCGCCGCTGATGCCGTCCGGCTCGGTGTGCCCTTTGTTGCGCTGCCCTGGACGCAGCACTACGGCGCGCTGTTCACTGCGGCAGCACAGTGGCTGGGCGAGGGGCCCTGGCTCATCGCGTACGCCGACGAGACCGTCGCTACTCCCGGCACCGGTGACTGGCCGGATATCAACGGCCCGCTCGCGGCTGGAGTGCGGCACCGCACCAGCGAGCACGCCACGTACACCGAGGAGAACGAATGCCGGGCCGTCGGTGCTGGCAGCGCCCCGCCGCTCTTCGACGGGTTGGTGTATGCGCAGGTGCTGCGGGACAGCGCGGCGGTGGATTCGGATGAGCTGCCGCACAGCGGCGTGGTGTTCGAGCACTACCCGGCCAGGTGGGCCGGCTTGGCGGCCCAGCGGCTGGCCCGCACCGCCCAGGTCTACCGCACTGCATTGAAAGACCGGCCGCACGATCCGGAGCTGCTGTACGGCCTGTTCCACTGTCACTATTCCGCGCATGAGTGGCGCCAGCTTCGGGAACTGGCGGCCCAGTGGCGGGACGCTGCCGCTGCCGATGATCCGAAACGCCCGCTGGTCGACTACTACGAGGCGTGCGCCGCGGTGGCCCAGCGCGAGGTTGCCGACGCGCTCCGGCTGGCGCAGGGCGCGGTCCACCAGACGCCGGCGTTCGCCGACGGCTGGTACCTGATCGGCGAGTTGCACGCGAGCGCCGGGCGCCGAGGTGACGCCGATGCGGCGTTCGCGAGGGCCGCCGCCATCGGCCGGGGCGCCAGCCCGGTGGCGGTGGAGGACTACAGCCTCGCCACCTGGCGGGCCTGGCAGGCCCGGGCCGTGCTGGCCAAGCAGGACGGGCGCCGGCAACAGGCCGCGGAGTTCCTCGCCCGGGCCCGGCAGAGCCGCCACGAGCTCCGAGCCGGCTGACCTGGCGGATGGCTCGATCACGACTTCTCCCCCGAACACCCGTGCCCGCCCCAGACGGCGAGGATGCGCAGCTCGAAGGTGCGCCGGTCGGCCAGCCAGAGGTCCGCCGGAGCGGGCAGCATCTCGCTGTAAGTCAGCGTGGTGTCGCCTCCGGCCGGATCGTGCCGGAGCAGGCCCGCGAACGCGCCGATCGACAGCGGGTTACGGAAATCCAGCAGCATCGGCTTGGGCTCCCACGGCAACCGGACGAAGACCAGTTCGGGCATGCCGTGCTCGCGCCGGAACGACCGGGCGGCCAGGAACTGCTCGACGCCCTGCAGCCGGGTCAGCGGGGCGGCGGGCACCTGCCAGCTCGCTCGCTGCACGACGGTGTCGCCGACCACTACCCGAGGACGCAGCGCGCCCCGGCCGAACGGCACGTTCTGCACCGCGGGAAACGACAGCGGGGCCAGCGGATCGAAGCCGCTGGTGGCCGGCCGGACAGCGGGTAGCAGCCACAGTGGACCGTCGGCATCGCACAGCGCGACGCCGGCTGTGCCGCGGCGTACCGTCAGCTCCGCCGCGGCAAGCGCCACCTGATCCGGTAGATAGGGTCGCAGTTGTACCGCCACGGCGGGCTGGCAGTATTGGAAGATCTTGGTGTCCCGGCCGGTGACCAGCCAGGCCGTCCGGCGCCCGGTACGTTCCAGCGCCTGGAACAGCCAGGTGTCCCGGTGGTTGCTGGCGCGGGGATCCCGGGAACGCGCGAAGTGATCGGTGGGAAAGACCGACAGCAGGTGGCCGGCGTGTGCCTCGCCGAGCACCCAGCGCAGCGCGCCGTCAGTGGCCGCCCGCTCACTCTCGGCGGCAATCAGCAGGTCGACCGAGCTGAACACCGGTCCGTCGATCGCGCTGGCGAGCGGTTCCAGCCGTTCAGCCGGCAACCGGACTTCCCCAGTCGTCTCCCCCACCAGCGCGTCGAGGTAACGCTGCGCCGCCGTCGGCGCGGTCACGGCCGGCAGGGCGGCGGCCGCAGCGAGGTAGGTGGGCAGCGGAACCTCGCGGCAGCCCGGCCAGGACCGGTCGAAGAGCTCGACGGCCACCTGCTGGTGTTGTGCCCAGCGTTGGCAGGCCGCCGCCGCCCAGTAGGTGAGTGCCGGCGCGAGCTGCCCCGCCAGATCGGCTGCCGGCACCCCGCCGACGGTCAGCGAGAGCCGGTTCTCCCGCTCCTCGAACACCACGCTGCGATCGGCGTACATCCGCCCGGCGCCCTGCCGCTGGTGCTCGCCGGTCAGCTCCGCGACGTGTCGTTCCAGGCGGTGCAGGATGGGGCTCCGCCCGCTGCCCGTGGTGGCCGCGAAGGACCGGATGCCAGCGCGGAGCTCGCCGATGCGGTCCAGCCACGTCCCGGCCGCAGAGCTGCGCGGGAGCCGGCGCAGCCAGTCCTGCAGCGAGTCCAGCGGCTCGGCCGACCACAGGTCGACCGGCACCTGCCGGGTCAGCGCTCCGATCCGGAGCAGCCGGTCCACCGCGTCGGGCGCATCCACGCCGTGCCACACCGCGAGCTCGGCCGGGCTCAGCCGCACCGAGCGGCCGGTGAGCAGGTGGGTCAGCCGCTGGCCAGTCAGCCGGAACATCGGCGAGCGGCGCAGCGGGACATCCGCGCCGATCTCCGGGTCGGCCGCCAGCCGGGCGGCGATTCCCCTGGCCACCCGAGGACTGCTGAACACCGCCGGTGGTCCGCAACCGAGCTCACCGAGTACCCGCAGCGACGGTGCCGCTGCGGGGTCGATGCCGGCCCGGCCGATCGGCCCGAAGAAGCTGTTGGTCTCGTTCTTGGCCACCAGCCGCTGCAGGTAGCGGATCAGCCGGTGCTCCAGGCCCCGGTCGCGGCTGGTAGCCTGCGCTGGCAGCGGCCCCGCGGCGTAGTGCGCCAGCGACTCGGCCACCGACGGGCTGAGCATGCTGACCGCTTCCCGCAGCGGCTCCCGGCCGGCCACCTCGTGCAGCCGGCGCCGGAGCAGCAGCAGCTCCTCGGCGAAACTCGAGCGCAGCGCCTTGGTGGCCCGGGCCAAGGCGAGCATCCGGTCGTTCCAGCCGCGCAGGTCGTCCCGGATGGGCTGCGGCGCGGTCTGGGCCGTTACCACCGCCACCGGACGGAACCTGCCGACAGCGGCGCGCGACTTGCTCAGTGCGCGCAGCACGGCATGGTCGTCGGTGGGGCCGACTGCCGCCGGGAAGACCGTCCGCAACAGGTGCGCCCGGTGCCACCCGGCAGCCGCCCAAGCATCATCCACCCTGGCCACCTGCGCGAGCAGTCCGGTGGGCAGCAGGGACTCCCACCAGGAGAAGGGGAAGCCAGCCATGCGCAGGGCGGCGTCCGGGTACAGCAACCAGCCGCCACCCTGGCTCAGTCGGGGGCTCGTTGGGGGGCTCATCCCGCCCGCCCCACGGCGACCTCGGACAGCAGCACGGCCGGGGCCGCCAGCCCGCGAAACACCGCCGAGTGATGCAGCGAGGGCCCGCAGGCCAGGATCGAGCGCAACCATCCGAACAGGCCGACCTCGAGGGGTACCGGCCCTACCGGGCGGTCTCGCTGCCCGTCTCGCACCAGCCAGCCGAACACCTCCAGCCGGATGCGCTTGCCACCGGCACCGCGCACCGCAGGCCGGCTCACCGCGACGGCTTCCAGCCCGGTTCCCAACCGCTCCCGGAGTTGCTGCTCGACCCCGGGCAGCAACGCGAAACCGCGGACGCCGGGGCCGACGGGACCACCTGGCAGGCTGCGCACCGCGCAGCCGTTGGGTGGGGTCGCGCACGCTGCGGCGGTGGCCCGGGAGTGCAGGAAGCCGCGCAATATGCCGGATTCCACCAGCACGTTCCGTCCGGTCGGGACCCCCTCGTCGTCCACCAGCGCGCCATAAGGCCCGTCCGGCCCACCGTCATCGACCACCGTGACTGCGGGCGCGGCGATCCGCCGGCCCACCCGCTCGCGCAGCATCTGCATCCCGGTCAGCGCGTTCCGGCCGTTGAGCATGCTGGCCAGCAGGTCGACCAGGTGCATGGCGACACACGGTTGCAGCAGCACCGGCATCCGGCCGTGTAGCGGGCCACCGGTGTCGCGGACGGTCAACAGCGCACCGCGCTGAGCCCGCAGTACCGCCGGATCCGGCCACTGGTCACCCCAGGTGACCATGCCTTCCAGGTGATTGCCCCCGGTGCCGCTAACCCAGTGCCACAACCGGCGGTGGGTGTGCTGCCACTCGGTGAGCTCGGTTCCGACCAGCACGGTGACCGAGGTAACGGTCTGCTGGTACTCCGCACCCAGCACCTCAGGACAGCACCGCCCGGTCCCCGGATCCAGCACCGTCTGCCGCACCTGCTCGGCGGGCTGGGCCGACGAGGGGGCTGGCGGGACCGTGCCCAGTGCCGCCGCGCCCTCAGTAAGCTCGGTGATCCAGCGAACTCCGAGCCGCAGCGCCACCGTCACCCGGCGGTGGGTTCCGCTGCGCTGTGTGACCGCGTCGTCGTAGCTGGTGCGGTACTCCACCGAGCACGAGTCCTGCACCCAGATCCGCACGTCGTCCGCGCCGGCGGCGGTGGCCTTGGCCGCCAGTTCCCGTGCCAGCACTGCCGCGGAGAGGCACTCCGTCATGTGACACCCACCCCCATGGACCGGACCCGGATCGTCGGCTGACCCACCGACACCGTGAGCGGGAACTGGGACAGCTTGTTGCACTGGAAGCCGTAGGCGAAGAAGTCGAGGTCGTCACACACGACGTCGATCTCCCGCAACACCTGCATGCCGGTTCCATGCAGCGTCGCGGCCCGTACCGGCGCGGTGATCCTGCCGTTCTCGATCCAGTAGCTCTCGGTGACGTCCACGGTGAACTCACCGCCACTCATGTTGGTTTCGCCCGCCACAATGGACTTCACGTACAGGCCACGGCGCACCCCCGCGGTCGCCTCCTCCGGGGCCGACCCGCCAGCGGCGAGGTAGGTGCAGCTCATCCGGGCCAGCGCAGGATGCGTGTGATCCAGCCGCCGGCCGTTGCCGGTCCGCGGATGACCGGTCCGCCGGGCTCCCTCGCCGTCGGTCAGGTAGCCCGCCAGGGTGCCGCGGTCGATGAGCACGGTGCGGCCGACCGGCCAGCCCTCGTCGTCCACCCGGTAGAGCGGCGCCCAGCGTGGCATGCTCGGATCGTCGATCACGGTCACCAGCGGCGCGGCCACCCGACGGCCGAGTGGCGGGTGGTAGGCGGCGGCGGGGGCGCACGCCACGTCGACTTCCATGCCATGCCCGCACACCTCGTGTAGCAGGGCTGCGGGGCTGCCCGGGGCGAGCACCACCGCCATCTCCCCTTCCGGTGGGTCGACCGCCTCGCTGCGGACCGCCGCCGTGCAGGCCACCTCGGCTGCGGCGGCCAGGTGCCGATCGTCCCCGGCCAGCAGTTCCAGGGAACTGCCGGATACCACACGCAGCGACCGGGCACCGCCGGGCGCGCCGGCGATCCTGGCCCCGATCCGCAGTTCCAGGTGCAGCCGGTCGTCCGCCGCCACCGATCCGTCCGCCCGCAGCACGGCGATACGGATCAGGCTCGCGCTGGCGTCGATGATCGGCTGGAGGGCCCGGTGCTGCCCGGTGAGCATGCGGTCAGCCAGTTCTCCGGCCAGCCGCGGCAGTGCGGTGACGATGTCGCCAGGCAGCTCACCGGTCCGGTGGGCGGCCGTGGTCGGCCTGGTCGGCACGCTGGTCGCGGCGGCGGTCCCGGCCAGATGGCGCAACGCGGCCGCCGAGCAGTCCGGGCTGAACAGGTGATGACGCCCGCCGGATCCGACGATCTCCACGGCCGAGCCCGCAGCACAGTGCCGGCGGGAGGAGACCTCCTCGCCCCGGATCCCGACCAGCATGGTGTCGCTGCATCGCAGCAGGCCGAGCGTGGCGGGTCCCTGACCGCGCAGCACCCGCGCCAGCTCGGCGGCCTCGGCGTGGCTGAGCAGCTCAGCACTCATCCGCTGGCTCCCCCGCCGGTCCCGTCCAGCCGGTCCAGCACCACGGTGGTGCGCAGCTCGGCACAGTGCCTGCCGTGCCGGCCGGCCAGCCACAGGCCGTCGGGATCGGGCAGCAGCTCGGTCAGCACCACCTCGGTGGCCTGCGCCGACAGTTGCCAGCCGAGGTCGAGCAGCGCGGGGGCGCGCAGATCGAGCAGCACCGGCTTGCGCTCGCCCGCCACCTTGAGGAAGCAACGCCGGGGGATGGCGTTGACCGCGGCAGCGGCGCGGGCATGGCGCAGCATCGGCAACTCCGCCGGGATCGTCGAACCCGGCAGGAACAGCTCGTCGCGGTCCATCACCCAGCGCGCCCGCGCGATCACCACGTCGCCGAGCACCACCCGGGGGGTCCGCCGGCCGGCACCGAAGGCCACCGGTCGAACCCGCGGTGGCGCGAGGACGTTGTGCACGTCGGAATCCAGCTCGCCGTGGTGCAGCAGGAAATCCGGCAGACCGGGGGCGGTGCACACCAGCCGGTCGCCGCGCAGCCGCACGCCGACCTCGGCCAAGGGCACTCGGGGGCGGCCGTCGACCGGCATGGTGCTGCCGAGATCGACCACCGGACCGGGGAAGTCGAACGGGACGATTTTCGCCCGGCGCGAGCCCAGCACGACGGCCATCGTCCTCTCAGCGCAGGCCCGCCGCAGCAGCGTGGCCCCGGCCATCCGGACCTGCTCCCGGCCCGGATGGAACTGCAGGGCCCACCCCCAGATCAGCATGGTGTCGTGGCATTCGGCCAGCACGAGCTGGCCGTCCCCGGCCAGCAGCTCGCCCAGCCGGGTCGCGGAGAACATCAGGTCCGGCGAGGCGATCAGCGGATCGCTGCCCAGGTCGATGTCGGGCAGCTCTCCCGGGTCAATCCGAAGCGGCCGGTCCGGGTCGGCCGCGTCGACCAGCTCGCTGACCCGCTGGCCCGCGGCGCTCACCGGGCCGGCCGGCAGCCGAAGCGGTTCCCGGCTGGCGCGCAACAGCGTCAGCAACGGCACGGTGTCGCCTGCGGCCAGCTCCGGATGACACTGCAGGAACTGCTCGGTCAGCACGGCGTGGCGGGCCACCCCCTCTGCGGCGAGCAGGTCCAACGCCGGGGTCATCCGCTCGCGCAGCTTTTCGTGCAGCGCGCGGCCGAGCCGGAGCGGGCTCAGGTTGCCCAGGGCTTCCTCGTGCACCACCAGGCGATCGGCGTACCACTCGCCGCCGCCGCGGCGCACGGGTGCGGCGGACCGGTCGGCGATGTCCGACTCCAGCTCGGTCAGCAGCTTCTGTCGCCGGTCGAGGTCCGCGATGGCGAACTCGTCGAGCCGTGCGGAGATCCGGTCCAGGATGTCCAGCCATGGCCGGGCCGCAGGCAGCGCCGCGACCAGCCCCCGCAGCCAGCCGAGGGCGTCGGGCACGGTCACCGGCGGTCGGCAGTCCAGCAGCAGCATCCGCCGGCTGACCGCCTGCTCCACTGCGGCGAGCATCTGGCTGACCGGCCAGCCGAGGTGATCGGCGAGTTCCAGCACCGAACGGCCGCCATCGGCGGCCCGCAGCAGATCAAGCAAGGGTGCCGGCAGGCTCAGCCGGGTGCCGCCGAACGTGGGTGGATCGGTGGTGCTCAGCAGGCCGCTGCAACGCGGGTGAAGGTGGGGACGGACGGCGGGGTCGGCCGCGATCGCGTCGGCGAGCACCACCACCGCCCAGTAGGCCAGCGACGCCGACCGGCGCACGGGACCGACGACGGTGGGCTCGCTGCCGTCCGGCTCGATGCCGAACTCCGCATAGTTGATCGGGCCGAAGAAGGAGGTGGTCTCGTTCTTGGCCGCCAACCGCTGCAGGTAGCCGCCGAACTGCCGGCGCAGCCTGCGCGCCCGGCCCCGCAGCGGCTGGGCGGCGAGCTCGGCCAGCTCGGCGAGACCACGGTCGTGCATCGCCGGGCTGGACAGCCACAGCGCTTCTCGGACGCCCGGGTCCGCAGCGGTCTCGAGCATCGCCTGGTGGCTGGCCACCGTCTCGTCGACCAGCCGCTGCTGCGCCGCCCGCGCCGCGGCCTGCACGGCGCCCAGCCGCTGCCGGTACACCTCGACCGCCGCGAGCACCGCCGGATGGTGGACACCGGCTAGCAGCTCCGGGGGCACGCTGCCGTGCCGGCTCAGGGCCTTGCGCAGCTTGCGGGACTGGCGCGGGGAGATCACCTCGGGGGCAGCCCGGACCGCCGCCACCACGGCCGTAACCGCCGTGCCCAGTTCCGACTCCGCCCGGTCGAGGTCGGCCAGCGCCGCGTCGGTCTGCGGGTGGTCCAGCACGTCCAGGAGTTGCCAGGCGAAGCCGGTGCTGCGCAGGATCGCGTGGTCGTGCAGCAGCCACCGCCGGCTCATCGCAGGCTCCGCGCCGGGTCGAAATGCCTGAGCTCGCCGGGTAGCGCGCCGCCCAGCAGGGCGGTCACCAACCTGCCGGTGTGGCCTCCGGTGAGAATGCCCTGCCCGCCGTGCCCCCCGGCCACGACGATGCGTGGCGCGCCCGGCAGTCGCCCGATGAGCGGCCTGCCGTCGGGGGTCGACGCCCGGAAACCGTGCCAGAGGGCCGAGATCCGGGCGGCCTGCAGCCCCCAGTTCCGGGCCGCGTGCGCGAGCAGCAACAACGCACCCTCGACCGTCGGCCCTGGGGTGAACTCGACGTCCTCCTCGGTGGCTCCCACCAGCACCGTGTGCCCATCCGGTGCCGGAGCGAGGTACAGCGACCCGGAGACGATGTGCTGGGGGCACTGGCCGGGGGCGACCTCCAGCCGGATCATCTGCCCGCGCACCGGGCGCACTGGAAGCGCCGCGGTGTCCGGTAGTGCGCCGAGCCAGGCGCCGCAGGCCAGTACCAAGGATTCGGCGTGCACCGGGCCGCCGGGCAGGTGGGCTGTCACCGCGTGGCTGCCAGCGTCCACTCCGAGCAGAGCACACCCGGTGTGGACCAGGACACCGGCCTGCCGCGCCTCATCCACCAGGGCATCCACATAGCCGGGCGCATCAACCACCGCCGCGGTGGGGTCGAAGAACGCGCCGTGTGCGCTGCCCCGCCAGCCGGGCTCCCGGGCGGTCAGTTCCTCCCCGCTCAGCCAGCTACCGAGGAAATCAGGGTGCTGGACGGCCCGTGCCGCCAACCGGTCTGCTGCCGCCTGATCGGGCACGGGCCGCAGCAGACCGCAGTGCAGCACGAGCGGGCGCTGGGACGTCGACAGGCGGGCCAGGTCCGCGGCGAGTACCTGCCGACCCCGCAGGGCGAACTCGAGCATCGGTGAGTCGTCGAGCAGCCGCACCGAGGGCACGCCGACGCCGGCGGCGGCCCGCGAGCCGGCCCCCGGGTGCTCGTCCCGGTCGATCAGCAGCACTCGGGCCCCGGCCCGGGCCAGTTCCCGTGCCGTGGAGGCACCAACGACTCCAGCGCCGACCACGATCACGTCGGTCTGCCCGGCGGTGTTCCGGTCCGGGGTCTGGTCAGGCATGAGGCTCCCGCATCAGGTGTGGTGGGGATCAGGTGTGGTGCCGGGTCCCGCCCAGCCGAGGGTCATTCGCCATTCGCAGCTCACCGGGTGACCGGCCGGACGCAGCCACCAATGCCGGGGTTCGGGCAGCATCTCGGTCAGTTGGGCGGTGGGCGAGGCCCGCAGGTAGTGCGCCAGGTGCTGCAGGCTGGTGGGGCAGTGCAAGTCGGCGAAGACGGGCTTGCGGGCCTGTGCTGCCCTGGCGAAGACCAGCCGGGGCAGGCCGAGACGTTCCCGCAGGCCCGCCGCTGCCCGGACGAGCCCGGTCGGGTGGCGGGCCTCGGTCAGCTCGCGCAGTTGCCCGGATTCCAGCCGCCACCGCTCGCGCCACGCCACCACATCGCCGATCAGGATCCGCGGTGCATGCGCCACCGCCCGCAGCGGGACCGGAGCCACCACCGGGGGCGGTCCGAACAGCCAGTTGCCCGGGCTGCGCGGGTGCCTGGCATGCAACCGGACCACGGTTGCGTCGGGGGCGGTCAACTGCAGCCTGCCGTCCACCTCCCGGACGGTGAGGCTTTCCGCCGCCAGGACCCTCGGACGGCCCGGTATCCGCGGACCGGCCTGGGCGGTGGCGGCTCGGAACTGCACGACCGGTCCGGGCAGCTCCCGTTCGAACGCCTTGCCCTGGGTGCGCCGGCACACCAGCGCGGCCAGCTCGCCGCCGGCGCCGGTCACCGCTGCCACCTCACGCCCGGTCGCGGCCAGCTCGGGATCGAGAACGGACAGGTGGGACCACACCTGCGCGCCGTGATGGATCTCGCCGATGACCACCTCCGCGCGCTCGACATCCACTGCGGACGGATCAGCGCAGAGGAAGATGTCAGGAGAGACGACAAGCCCCACGGGAGGCTCGCGCAGCAGCGGATCCAGCACCGCCGGGTCCACCCGGGCGAGCCCTGCCGGGGCCGAACCGATGATCTGGTCGAAACAATCCAGCCAGGCGGTGACCGCAGGATCGGTGGTGAGGTCCTCGACCGAGATGGTGCGGTCCAGTTCCGCGATCAGATGCAGGTAGCTCACCGGTCCGCGGCGAGCGAGCTCGGCGTGCCGGGCCAGCGCCCTGGCGTGCACCGCGTGCTGGACCAGGACGCTGTAGGAGGCGCACAGCAGCAGCGTCGGGGCGAGCCGTCGGACCAGCGCCTGGGCCTGCCGTGGCGGGATCACGCACTCGGCGACACCACCACGGCAATCCTCAGTGATCAGCAACCGATCGGCGTAGTGCTCACCCGCGCCCCGGCGGGCCGGGTGCCCGCTCACCGCGCTGAACGCGGTCTCCAGGTCAGCGAGCACGGCGGGGCGTGCCGCGTCGTCGCGTTCCGCGATCGCGCGGGCGCCGCCGATCAGCTCGCTCAGCAGGTCGTGCCAGGCTGCTGCGGCGGGCACCCCGGCCCCGCGCAGGCCGGCCAGCAGGCCGAGCAGCCAGCTCGCCGGATTGTCCAGCGCGGTGGGTACCAGCGGCCGGCAGGTGATCACCTTGCGGGCCAGCAGGTCGAGTGCGGCGGCCGGATCGACGCGGCCGGAGGTCAGCTCGCTGGTGGTGACCGGTGCCGAGGTCACCAGGGCGAGGACCTCTGCCTGGGCCGGGCGCAGCGGTACCCGCCGGCCGGTGGTGGCGACGAGCAGCGTCCGCTCCGCGGTCAGCGCGCACCCGTCGCGCAGCCGCAGTGGCAGGTGCCCGGCGATGACCGGATCCTCGGCGATCCGGTCGGCGAGCATCTGCACCGCCCAGTGCGAAAGCCGGACGCAGCGCTGCTGGACCGGCTGATGCGCGTAGCGCAGCCGGACGGTGTCCGCGCCGCCAAACGTTCCGTAATCGATCGGGCCGAAGAAGCTGATCGTCTCGTTCTTGGTGGCGAAACGCTGCGCGTAGGCGTACACCACCCGTTCGTCCTGCCGGGTTGTGGACCGCCGCCCGGCGGGGTCTGACCTCAACGATCGGCGGAGCCGGCCGGCGAGCTCGGGGTTGGACGCGGTCAGCGCGGCGACGAATCGGCTGTCCGCCAGCAGTGCCCGCAGCCGGTCCCTGCCGTACCCGGTCGCCGTCCGCACAGCGTCGTCCAGGTCACATTCCGTGGTGTCAAGGCGGGCGAGGCAGCGCTGCCATGCTTGGACCCAGCCGGCATCGAGGTGCGCAGCGGCCTCCGGTGCCACCGGGCGATAGCGCGCAACGTCGCGCCGAGCCCGATACAGGGCTTTGAATGCCGCCCGGTCGGCTCCGTCGTGTTCGAGCTGGCGGACCGCAGCGTCGAAACAGGCTGGCCACTGCACGCGCAGCGTCACGGCCACTGCACGCAGTTCTGCCCGCTTCGCCAAGACCCGGTGAACCGGGTCGGCACCGAAATCTGCGGTCTCGAAGGGAAACCCTGCACTACGGATCAGAAACCGGGAAACCGTGCGCCATGAGTCGCCACCGGTTAGTTGACGTGGCTGGTCTCGCACAGCCGTCACGGGTGGCATACCGGTACCAGACATGCTCCCTCGGTGTGGTGTGGTGTGGGGCTGACCGGACTCACGACTGGCGATCTCTGTTATCGGCTGCGCTGGTGCTGGTTCAGAAGGATTCCTATGCCATCCTGGTGCCGGCCGCTGAAGAACCACTGAAGCTCAGGGTCCTCCCCTCGCTCGCGGTCCCCCGGCCCGGGTCCCCCGGCCCGGCACCACTGGAAAGAGGAGGAGGTATGGCCGGGGAATACGTGCCGCGCTGCGCCCGATCGTGTGAACGTGGGTGGGCGGATCAGTCGCTGGCTCGCCGCTGCCCCGGTCTGCCCGCGGTCCCATCACCCACACCATCGGTACCACTGGTGCCCGGCGTGGAGCCGCTGCACCTATCGGTCACTCTGCGTTACGACCTGCTCCTCAATGCTCGTCGCCTGGTAGACGGGCCAGCACGGGCCGAGAACCCCTCCCGGAGACGTGGCCTGGGGGCCCGCACGGTTCCTCCCCCGCCGCTCACGTTCACACGATTGGGCGCAGCGCGGCACGTATTCCCCGGCCATACCTCCTCCTCTTTCCTGTGGTTGCCGGCCGGGGACGGCGGACGAGGGAGGACGTCGAGATGCCGAAGCAGCGGGTGGGACGAAAGTATCAACCACACACAGCAGAGGAAGCTTTCGGTGATCCTTCAGCGGCTGTCGCCAGGATGGCATAGCGAGGGGCCAGCAAAGACCGGAAAATGCCGACCGATCCCAGTCCTGACACCATGATCACCCATCTACCCAAGCATCAGGAGAACCACCACCATGTCCAATGCTGAGCACGTTCCGACCGAGACCGCCAACGAGGCAGACAAGATCGAGGACTCTCAGGTGATCGCTACCGGTTCCGGCGAGGAGGACGACGACCTCGACGATCTGGACGACATGGAGTTCATGCTCGACGAGATCGAGAATCGTATCGCTCCGCTGGCCTGAGTGGTCACCATTTCGAGATTTCTGGAGAAACCTTCATGGCTGGGAGAAGTCTCACTGACACATGTGTCCCGATTCAGCTCATGACTGGCTCACCCGAGTTACCGCCGGTCGTCGGCGACGTCGTGGAGATCGATCCCGGGGCCCAGCCTGCTGGCTTGGATGGTCTCCGAAAGCTTCTCGTCGCACTGCAGGAACGCAGACCAGCCGCGATCCGGAACGTCGCGCAGCAGCGCCAGCCGGAATGGAATGTCCTGTTCCCGGGGACCTTCCCGGACGCGGCACCGCTGTCGGTCCTGGCGGCGACCTGCTCGGAACGACGCCTGCACGCCGAGAGCGAGCAGGTCTTCCGGGTGATCGTCGCGGCGGGACAGGCAGTGCTCGCCGCAGCCGCCGAGGGTGAGCTCACCATCGTGTTTCGGCATGCCGCCTGGCTGGATTTCCCCACCCTGCGCGCGATCCCACACCTGGTGGAGCGGACCGCGATGACCGGGGCTCCGCTGCGGTTGGTGCTCGCCGAGGCACAGC
>DASTLT010000040.1:0-12642 GCA_035714625.1 Pseudonocardiaceae bacterium
TAAAGTGGACCGCAACCGCCGACGAGATCATCGATAAAGTCCGGTCGATCATCGCGCACGTGGAACAGCTCAATCGCGCTAGCGAGATCGGCGATGTCACCCGTCAGGCTGCGTAAAGAACAACATTTTAAGAGACACTAGTAGTGAAGTCTAACGGGGGGCGGGCCGCCTTGCCTGTCTCAGGTGCTACGCCCTAACGTTCCAGGGGCGGGACAGGGGTCCGAGAGGTGGTGCGCACCCGCCACCCATCGTCAGCTTCTCGGAAGCCAATATTGCCTGTCTGCGTATTTGATTAAGGTGAGCCCTGCGCAGGTCTGACTGGACGGCCGGGGGCAGGGCTCGCCATCAACTGCTGGGACGCGCCCGTGGGAGTGGTTGATGCGTCGTAAGGGGAAAGTGCCAACGGAGGGGTCTCGTCGCGCCATCAGTTGTGTTCCGGAGAAGTGCGAGGTATCGAACAACGTGGCCGGGTCAGTGCTGTCAACAGATTCCTGGACGCTCGTGGGGCGGGAGTCGGAGTTGCAGTTCATCGCTGATCGCATCACCGCTGCCGGGCCCCGCAGTGTGGTCATCGCCGGTCCTCCTGGGGTCGGCAAGACCCGGCTTGCCCGGGAAGCACTGGCCGCGGCGCGGGACGCGCGTCCGACCCGGTGGGCGGCGGGCACGAGCGCTGCGGCGGCGATCCCGCTGGGCGCGTTTGCACATCTGCTGCCGGCCCTGGAGACGGGAACGGATCTGCTCGCGATGCTGCAGCGCGCGGCGAGCGCCCTCGCTGAAGGCAGCGGGCAGCGGCTCGTGGTCGGAATTGACGACGCACACCTGCTCGATGAGCTGTCGGTGACCCTCATGCACCAGCTCGCGCTCACCGGCGCGGCCTGCATCGTGCTGACCGTCCGCACCGGGGAACCGGCACCCGAACCTGTGGTGACGCTGTGGAAGGACGGCTTGGCGGATCGTCTGGAGCTGCAGCCGCTGCTGCGCGCTGAGGTGGAGCGGCTGGTGGCTGGTGTGCTCGATGGGGTGGTGGACAGCCGGACCAGCGAACGGCTGTGGCAGGCCAGCCGGGGCAACCCACTGTTTCTGCGCGAGCTCGTCGACGGGGGGTACCAGACCGGCAAGCTCCGGATGCGGGCCGGGGTATGGCGCTGGACTGGCCGAATGGACCCGACACCGCGGCTGCACGAGATCGTCGCGGCTCAGTTGGGTGGGCTCGGCGCCGACGAGCGGGCCGCACTGGAGTTGCTCGCCACGGGTGAGCCGCTGGGCCTTGGCCGCCTGGCGAACCTGACCAGCCCGGATGTGGTCGCCGCGCTGGAACGCAGGGGCCTGGTGACCGTCGAGAACAGTGGCTGGCGGGCGCAGATATGGCTGGCCCATCCGGTCTACGGCGCGGTGGTGCGTGACCAACTGCCCGAGGCCGACGCCTGCCAGTTGCGGCGCAAGCTGGCGCACGCTTACCTGCCCTGGCAGCGCCACGACGACCTGCTGCGCGCAGGTGCCTTGCTGCTGGACAGCGACGAGCCTGGCTCGAACCCCGGTCTGCTCGCGGACGCCGCCGTCCGGGCCAATGCCGCACTCGACCACGACCTCGCTGCCCGGCTGGCGCGCGCCGCCATTGATCACGAAACCGGGGTGCGGGGGCACTTGGCGCTGCAGGAGGCGGTGCGCTGGCAGGGCCGCGTCGATGAGGCTGAGCAGGTCGCGGCCGCTGCGGCGGCGTTGGTCACCGCGGCGCCGGACCGGTACCGGCTGGTCGTCGTGCGGGCCCTCAACCTCTTCTTCGGCCTGGGTCAGGTGGCTGCGGCCGAGCGGATGTTGCGCGAGGCCGCCGCCGCTGCGGACGGCACCGAGCCGGAGACCGCCCGCGCGGTGCGCGCGATAGCTGGCGTGCTCGCCTTCTTCGCCGGACGGCCGCTGGCGGCGACCAACTCCGGCCCGGACGGCTGGGGTTGCGCCGAGAAGAGCGCGGGGACGCGGGTGTGGACGTCGGCCGCAGCACCGAGGCGCTCGCCGCCGTGGCACGGGGCTGGGCGGCGCTCGAGCGCTGCCCAGCCCCACCGGACAGCGCCGAGCCGGAGATCGCGCTGGCCCGGCTCGTGATTGCCTATGGTGAGCTGTCGGCGTTGCTGCTCGCGGGGCGGGTCGGCGAGGCTCAGACCCGGGCAGCGCAACTGCACCGCTGGTGCCTGGCGCAGCCTGCCTGGGCAGGCGATGCCGTGGCCGCCGCCTACCTCGGGTGGGTGGCGTTGGCAGCCGGACGACCACGCACCGCGGTCCAGTGGCTGACCGAGGCGCTCGCGGGCCTTGCCCGGTGTGATCCCGTCGGCGCCCGGCCGCTGTGCGTCGCCTCGCTGGCGCATGCGCATGCTCTGCTCGGCGACAGCGCCGCCGGACGGCGGGTTCTCGACACGTCCTCAGCACAGCAGCCCGCACCCCGGCTCAAGGTGTTCGAGCCCGAGACCCTGCTCGCCGAGGTGTGGCTGGTCGCTGCGGATAACAAGGTCAGCCACGCGGCCGAGATGGCGCTGCGGGCCGCCGCGCTGGCCGGCGAGCTGGGTCAGCGGGCAGTGCAGGCGCACGCCCTGCACACGGTGGTCCGGCTGGGACGGGCCGGCGCGGTGCAGGAGAGCCTGCGGGAGCTGGCCGATCAGGTGGACGGCGCGCTGGTGGCCGCCTACAGCGTCCATGCGCAGGCTGCGACTGCGGGTTCCGGCGAGGCGCTCGACGAGGTGTCGATCCAGTTCGAGGCGCTCGGCGCCGGGCTGCTCGCCACCGAGGCCGCCGCGCATGCCGCGGCGGCACACGAGCGAGCGGGTGCCCGGCGCCGAGCCGCCGCCTCGACGGCGCGGGCTGCCAGCCTGGCCCGATCCTGCGAGATGGTGCGGACCCCGGCCTTCGAGCAGCTCGCCCCGCCTCCGCTGACCTCCCGTGAGGACGAGGTCGCCGATCTGGTCGTGCAGGGCCTGAACAACCAGGCGATCGCCGAGCGGCTGGTGCTCTCGGTCCGCACGGTCGAGGCTCACCTGGCGCACGCCTACGCCAAGCTCGGGATCAGGAGCCGCACCGAGCTGGCCGGGGCGCTGGGCGCCCGGCAGACCGGGGTGGCGAGGCTGTGCCGGCGCTGACGGCGCGCTAACCACCCTCACCAGCAGTCCGTGGATAGGCTCACACCCTGTGGATACCGAGTCGCGCTCGGCGGCGCCGAAGCCCTGGCAGCTTCCGGGCGTGGGGTGCGGATGAGAGCCAGCGCGCGGAGCAACATTGACCGGCTGACCGATCATCCAGACCATGCGCTGGTCGGCGTGCTCCGGGTGCCGGAGAGCACTCGGGCCCCGGTCGCCTCGATCGGGCGCCGGGTGATCGGCGCGCTGCTGGCGCTCACCGCCACGGTCCTGATCGTCTATCTGGGCCGGGACGGCTACCGGGACGTCAATGCGGACGGCCTCTCCCTGCTGGACTGCTTCTACTACGCCACGGTCTCGCTGTCCACCACCGGATACGGCGACATCACCCCGGTCAGCGATTCGGCGCGGCTGGTCAACGTCCTGGTCATCACCCCGCTGCGGGTGCTGTTCCTCATCGTGCTGGTCGGGACCACCCTGGAGGTGCTCACCGAGCGGTCCCGGCAGGCGTGGAAGATCCAACGCTGGAGGCGCAAGGTGCGCGACCATGTCATCGTCATCGGTTATGGCACCAAGGGCCGCGCCGCGGTCAGCTCGCTGCTCGGCGACGAGGATGAGCCGACCCCGGTGGTCGTCGTCGATGCCGACCCCGCTGCACTGGAGGCGGCAACCGCGCGTGGGCTGGTCACCGTGCACGGCAACGCCACCCGCTCCGACGTGCTTCGCCTGGCCGGGGTGACTCGCGCCCGGGCCGTGGTGGTGGCCACCAACCGCGACGACGCCGCGGTACTGGTCACGCTGACTGCCCGCGAGCTGGCCCCGAAGGCGCAGATCGTGGCGGCGGTGCGCGAGCGGGAGAACCTGCACCTGCTGCGGCAGTCCGGGGCCAACTCCGTCGTGGTGTCCTCCGAGACCGCCGGGCGGCTGCTCGGAATGGCCACCAAGACGCCCGCAGTGGTCGAGCTGGTGGAGGATCTGCTCACCCCGGACGCCGGACTGGCCATCGCGCAACGGCAGGTGACGCCCGACGAGGTAGGGGGCTCGCCGCGGCATCTGCCCGACATCGTGCTGGGGGTGGTCCGCGATGGCCGGCTGTACCGGGTGGACGCCCCCGAGGTGGATGCGGTGGAGGCCGGGGACGTGCTGCTCTACGTCCGCAAGGTCACTCCCGCCGAGGGCTGCTGACCAACCGAGACTGCCATTCGGATCCGAATGGCAGTCCGGGAGGTGTCCGGAGTGCGATGCGGAACCTCACGGTAAGGCCCATCAGCACGACCAATCTCGATACCGCCCCACCATCGTAACCTGACCTGCGATGCATGAGACATTAATCGCATGACGTTGCCCCCCATTGCGGCGTAGCCGGCCATTGACCATAACGGTAGAAGCCGCTGCGCGCCCTCGCTATTGACACGTCCGAGTGACCACAAACGAACGCTCGTGAGTGGGTAACAGTGTTCGAACACTGTTACCCACTCACCTCAGCAGTTCGAGCAGTTCCCGCTCCGGTATCCGGGCCGGCACACTGCTGTGAGCGATCGGGTACCCGTTGCGGCGCAGCACCGGCAGCACATCCAGCTCCCGGCGGCGGATCACCCGGTTGAGGTGGGCCCAGAGCAACGTCAGCCCTGACATCGCAGTGTGCTCTCGGGGTCCGGGCGCCGCTACGCCCCCTGCGGGGGTGCGGACGCCGGCGCGGTGCTGGGCTGGGCGAGACCGGCCTGCATGCCGGACGGCGGGGGTGGCGGGGTGGGTGATGCGGGGTCGGTGCCGCCCTGGTCGAGGCGGAAGGGTGGGTAGGTGTCGGTCATCAGCGCGACATAGGCGATGACCCGCAGCCCCCAGCGGTTCATGCCGAGCACGAAGTCGTAGATCCCGCCCGGGTAGCGGCCGGTGACCAGCAGCGTGAAGGCGGCGAACAGCACCAGCACCCCGATCAGGCCCGGCGAGTTGACCGTGATGTCCTCGTTCCGGGTTTGGGCGAGGGTGAGCCCGGAGCCAAAGAAAAAGGCCAGAATCAGGTAGTGCGGGATGGCCAGCAGCCACCATTTGACCAGCACCAAGCCGCGGGAGAGCCGGTCGGGGTAGTCGATGTGCAGCCCGGCGGGGTAGTCGGGGACCTCGGCGAGGGTGAATGGGGGGTAGCGGTCGGTGCCCAGGGCGCTGTAAGTGTAGTAGCCGACCCGCCAGCTCCAGCGCAGCACGCCGAGGTTGAAGTCGAACAGCGGGCGGGGATAGCGGGCGGTGAGCAGGATCGCGACGAACGCGACGAGGGTGACCACCCCGAACGCCAGCCACAGGAACACCAGCACGAGGTAGTGCGGGATCGCCAGCAGCCATTTCACCAGCCACAGCCAGCGGCTGAGCCTAGGCTCCAGCCGGGCCTGCACCCGAACCGGATAAGCAGCAGTCGGTTGCATTCAGACCTCCATGACCGGTCACTGCCCTGGGGGGGGGCTGCGGAGCGGCCAGTCCTCGTAGCACTCACGGTGACCGAGCCGTCCCAGCCCAGGCTAGGGACCCTTGGCCCCGCAAGTGGGACCGAGGGGCCCGCGTTAAGTCGGGTCAGCGAGACCGCCAGCACGATGGCGGGTGTCCAGGCTGGCCAGCGCCCCCGCGGTGGCGCTGGCTGGCACCGTGCCACGGGTGGCGGGAGGCGGTGCTCAGGGTCCTCGGTGAAGGTCCGCAGGCGATCGTGCTGGACCTGGCGGAGATGGAGGCCCTTGTCGCCGATGACAGCAATGTGCTGCCCCTGCCGCTGGAGCCACCGGTCGGGGCGCCGTGGGGACGTGGCTTGCGGCTGGTGGCCGGGCTGTCCAGTAATTGGGGTGGCAAGGCCACCACCCGAGGAAAGACCATGTGGGCTGATCTGGTGATCAACTCTCGGGGGCTGGGCATCCAGAGGCGAGCGTCCATGCCGATGAGCGAACCGAGCTTGATGATGATCGTTCGCGTTGGATGCTGCCCCCACTCCGCGAGTGAACCCGAGGACGGAAAGGGTCGCAGGATGTACACATCGTCCGGCGCGGTGACCGATATGCCCGAGGCCAGCACTCGCCGTCAGCTCAGCGCGGCGGGTTGGAGTATGGCCTGCCCGGCGACGAACAGCGCCACGGCGAACACCAGGTAGGCGAACCACCGCCGCAGCCGCTCGGGGGGCAACCGGGCGGCGAAGGGGCCTGACATAGCGGCGGCGAGCAGTGCGCCGCTGGTGAAGGCACCGGTGATCGTCAGGTTCAGGTGTGCCGCCGCGCGCAGGTGCGCCACCAGCCCCGCGACCGAGTTCAGCAGCACGATCACCAGCGAGGTACCGACCGCGACCGGCATCTCCAATCCCAGCCACAGCACCAGGGCGGGTACCGCGACGAATCCCCCGCCGACCCCGAACAGCCCGGTCAGGAAGCCGACGACCATCCCGGCGCATACCGCCTTCGGTAGGCAGGCCCGCCAGTTGACCTTTCCGTTCGGTGCGGCACACGAACCGCGCGGCTCGTCGGATCCGGCCAGCATCCAGACTGCGGCGAGAACCATGAGCACCGCGAAGGACAGCAGCAACAGCCGCGGTGAGATCAGCCGTCCGACCACGGCGCCGGCGAAAGCCGACACCGCTCCGGCCCCGCCGAAGACGATCGCGACCGGCCCCCGCACCGACCGCGCCCGCAGCCTGGGCACCAGCCCCACCAGCGCCGCCAGCCCGACGACGACCAGCGAGACCGGGATTGCCTGATGTACTGGCAAGCCCACTCCGTAGACCAGGGCCGGCACCGCCAGGAGGGACCCGCCGGCGCCGAGCAGACCTACGGTCAGCCCGATAAGAAAGCCGAAGCCGACCGCTGCGATGATCGGGCTCACAGATCACAGGCTAGTGCTCGGCAGGTCGTCAGGCGTCAGGTCTGCTGGCGGCGCCACTCTCGGCACCGGAGGTCAGGACGGTGCCGGCGGGGGCCTGCAATGTCCGGCGCAACTCGGTGGTCAGCCGCAGCAGTCGCTCGGAGGGCCGCGGCAGCAGCCTGCCGGGGTGGCGGATGGTGCGCAGGGCAGGCGGCAGGTGTGCGGCGTCGCTGCGGAACCGGCGGCCGGCCAGCACCGCCTGGTCAGCCGCGGACGGCGGGGTCTGCAGCCGCCGTCCGGCGCGCAGCACCGGCTGCAGCAGGGGCTCGGTACCCTCCGGTCGCTGCTCGGCACGCAGCGCCAGCTCGTCGGACAGGCCCGGGCTACGAAAGACCTGCTTGGCACCCGGAGCCGTGACCTTTCCCGCCGAGAGCTTCATCACCGGCCGGCCGTCGTACTCGACTAGCTTGTAGGCCGCGTCCAGATACGGGGCATCAGCCGAGGTGCTGACCCTGGTCCCGACCGCGAACACGTCGACCGGTGCGGCCGCGGCGACGAGGTCCTCAATGGCGTACTCGTCCAGGCCGCCGCTGACCACGATCCGTGCCCTGGGCAGGGCGGCCGCGTCGAGGGCGCGGCGGGCGCGCCCCGCGAGGGCAGCCAGATCACCGCTGTCCAGCCGGACCCCACCGCTGCGGTGCCCGGGCAGCTCCCGCAGCACCTTGATGGCGATCTGCACGCCGCGGCCGGTGTCATAGGTGTCGACCAGCAACGTCACCGGCCCGCACGTCTCGTGCGCGAACGTCCGGAACGCCTGCTCCTCGTCCGGGAACGCCTCGATGAACGAGTGCGCCATCGTGCCCGACGCCGCCAGCCCGTAGCGCCGCGCCGCGGCGACGTTGCTGGTGCCGGCGAACCCGACCACCGCACCCGCCCGGGCGGCGTGCATCCCGGCCTCGACGCCGTGGGTGCGGCGCAAGCCGAAGTCCACCACCGGAGTGCCCTGGGCGGCCAGCACGCACCGGGCGGCCTTGCTGGTCAGCATGGTCTGGTGGACCACCTGGTTGAGCAGGAACGTCTCCACCAGTTGGGCCTGCGGCAGCGGCGCGGTGACCTCCAGCAGGGGCTCGCCCGCCAGTACCACGCGACCCTCGGGAACCGCCCACACGTCACCGGTGAAGCGCAACCCGCGCAGCGGGGCCAGATCCGGCAGCGGGCAGCCCAGCGCATCGGCGAACGCGGCCAGCTCGTCCTCGCCGATCTCGAAGCGTTCCAGGAAGTCGAGCACGTCGGCCAGCCCGGCGGCCACCAGGAAGCCCCGCTGTGGCGGAAGGTCCCGCACGGTCAGGCTGAATGTGGCCGGGCCGGTGCGGCCCTGGCGCAGGTACACCAGTGCCATCGACACCTCATAAAGATCGGTGACGAGGGGGGCGGCGGGCGGGCAGCGCCACACGGGCGGCGCGCTCCCGCTCCCATCGGTCACGAGGGCACCTCCTCTCGGCTGACGCTGAGCTACCACCATCGTGCCTGATAGGTGTGCTGGCCCAGCCGGTAGGAGGTAGGCGGAGGTGGCGGTGACCGGCGAGGGGGTCAAACGACGCGTCTGTGCTGCGGGTCGCCCGACATCTGTGGGTCGCCCGACATCGGGGTGGCGATGGGCGGGGCGCGGCATCGATGGGCCGACCCCCCGGGTCGGGGATCCATTCACCGGGCACGTGGCGAGTGCTGGGCGCGATGTGGCACAGGACCTCGCCGACCTCGTGCTCACCGACGACAGCCTGGCCACCATGGCGACACGGGCGCGGAGGGTAGGCGGGCCTTCGACAACACCCGGAGCTTCGCTCATTCTTTTCGTCCTCCTGTTCGGCTGCTCATCAAGACCACAAAGGTCCGCTTGCCAACCAGCAATTTCAATAACCGCACAGCTTTCGTCGCAAACCACCGCCTTATCTTCCGACCAAGGGATCTTATGTTCTTGTTAAAGTCACGTAAATCGGCGTAGCTGCTATTTCGAAAGAGCCAGTACATTGCCCCAAAAATAATTATAATAACGGTTGCAGAAATTGATGCACTGGGCACAGTTATGCACGCCAAGACGAGCACTCCGGCCGTCGAGGCAATCAATGCAATTAGACGAGAACGTGGCGATCGCGCGGAACATATCACGAGCGACCCTGCTATGGACATTACAACGACACTGCCGCCAGGAACCAGAGATGTGCCGGTGACGCATGCCGCAGCGCCAAGTCCGATGGAAAGAATGAGCGCTCCATTCCACGGCGCAAGGAATGGCGACTTGCCCTGGAGGGGGGTTATCGTGTCGCACCGGTGCACAAAGTCCGAATGATTATCGCTCGGTAGAGCTTGTAGTCCAGCGTATGGAATGAGCTTTACAAGGTGAGTCTTGTGCGAAAGCCGGGCAGGTCCGTCCGCGCACTCTGACGTAGCATAGTAAAGCTGGGTGGCTGGCGAGGCCGAGTAGCAGTGTCCCACAGCCTCCAAGATCCACGTTAACGTGACAAAGACTATACCAAAGGTCCAGGCTGATGCAGTCGCCAGAGCAAGTACCGGCCAATTCTGGTCGCCGGCTCCCGCGAGAGACAGGCCGAGGAAAGCACGAATTGCATAACCACCACCCACAATGATCCAGATAACGATAGCGCGGGCGTTCGGTGCCCTGGGTTCGAATCCATCGCCTGAACGGGCGCCCTCATATATGACTGCAATAACCCAGGTCGCGATGACGCCGATCAGTAGCAGCGAGCCGTACTCGTCCGGAAGGGAGAAAGCGACGAGCAATACGAGCACTACCCGGAGTGTTGCGACAGTTGCACTTAAGGCCACAGATGTGGCTACGCCCCATCGGGACGTTGGTAGTCGCTTGCGTTCCACTTTGCTTGGGTGCCGAATATCGTCAGTCAAGCCGCGTATGTCGTTCCATTGATATCGAGCCTGGTATCCAAAATATTCGAAAGCCAGCCAAACCGCAATGTCCATTTTGACTTGCGTGAAGCTGAGTAGAGCTGTATCAGGCGACAAGAGTATTCCCAAAAAGAAGGCAATGGGAATAAATGCCCATTTGATCAGGTCTTGGGGCCGGGGAAGTAGGAGGTAGCCAACCAGCGATCGCTCGCCAACAGCCGACCGATTACTGGCGCGGGGCGTAACGTCTACCCCAGGATACTCTGGGGGTAGATTTGAAAGCGCATGTTGAAAGAGCGTTCGACCTCCCATGTTTGCCACGTATGTCTCGCGCAGTATAAATGCAAAAACTGGGCCGTATATCAAGATCATGGCAATTTTCCATGGCGTACCAACTTTTAGAGCAATGACGATCGTCACTCCCGCAAAGGCCAGGAGGCAGCCGCCGACCACAGAGAGTAATAGCATTCTGTAGGCCAGCCGACCTCGCACCGGGCTGGTGACGGTCAGCAGCAATTCAGTTGCAGACGGAGATATAACACCCTTGAGGTTGGTGAGAGGTGTGGGATAGAAACGTCGAAGTTCCGCCTCGATCGATCGCAGATAGAAGCTCCTCACCGTGCCAATTACACCGAGGGCCATAACGAACGAAACAACGGTGAGAGGTAAAATCGGTGTCAGCGCCAACACCTCATCTGGCAAGCTATAGCAATCACCGTGCTGACGATACCTACAGTCACCAATAAGCACTGCTACAATACCTGCGAGAAGCGCGGCAGCGACACTGGCCATCGTGGCAGTCGCGTTTGTCATGGAGCGTTCGTCCTCGCGTGCCATTTCATAATCGAGTAGTAGCACGTCCGATCGTCGGTACTGATCCCTGTGGTCGGTACTCATAGAACTATCCATTGGATCGTTATGCTCCTGAATCAACCAGGTTGGGGCACAATGCATATCTGCTGCCTTGGGCAGGAGATACTCTACGTGTGGCACCCCTTGATCATCGCCACCGCCTGAGGCCCGTCCTGCTGGATCCTTGCGATGGCTCCGATAGATCGTTTAATGGGGCTATTGACCGGTTCGTTACGGCCCCTGGAAGCCTCGGTAACACCGGCATCGCCGCTGGTCACCCCCCGGCGCTCGGCGCCTCAGCCCATTGACCAGCGCTGGATCACCCGGCGGCTCCCCGTGCATCCAGGATCCAGGGCTGCTGGCCCCGTCCCGCATTCCACCGCCGGGCTCCCGGGCGAGCGTGCACCCGCCCCGCCCGGATGCCGGGGGAGGGGTGCCGGGGGACCAGGCATGCTCGCCCACCGCAAAACCGCGGCCCACCGCAAACCGGGCTCTCCGCAACCGGGGCGCACCGCAACCGGGCCCACCGCAACCGGAGGTACCCGAGGGCGTGCTGGTGTACGTCGGTGTCGACGACATCGACCTCGCCGTATCGGGGCCAAGCTGGGACTCTTTGTCGAGGGTTGAGATCAGCGCCGCAACCGGCAGCGAGATCAACAGGGTGATGGTCCCGGTTAACTATGGGCCATTCACCGTCCCCGGCCACATCGGATACCGTAAACACGTGGTCGAGCGTGGTGACACGTTGTCGGCCATTGCGGTCAGGACGGGAGGATGAGGTGAGGACTGGTCTGATCATTCTGGATATGCTGGAGGACTTCGTGGGCGGAGTACTGGCCAATCCGGCCGCTCGCGGGATCGTCGAGCCGATCGCCGCCCTGGCCGAGGAAGGTCGTCGACGCGAGGACTGGGTGGTGATCTATGCGAACGATGCGCACCAGCCTGGTGACTTTGAGTTCAAGGTCTTCGGGGAGCACGCCCTGGCCGGTTCGCCCGGTGCGCAGGTGATCCCGGAGCTACGGCCGCAGGAGGAGGACCTGGTCGTGCCGAAGCGCTTCTATTCCGCGTTCACCGACACCGACCTGGACACCACCTGCCGGGTGCACGACATCCGGCGCGTCGTCATCGTCGGTCAGCACACCGACTGCTGCTGCCGCCACACCGCCTACGACGCCTTCCGACGAGGTCTGGACATCACCGTGGTCCCGGACGCGACATGCGTCTACGAACCCGCCACCGAGGGACGCTACGCACAGCGGCAGCGGGAAGCGCTGGACTACCTGCGCACCTTCTACAACCCCGAGTTCGCCGACGTCACAGCGCTGCTCGCCCAGCCGTGATAGCGGCGTGGAGTGTCGTGAGCGGCATTCGGCGTGGGAACACTGTTATGCGCTCACGAGCAGTGGTTCTCAGCGCGGGCGAACAGGGCGACCAGGGCGGCGAGGACCAGGCCGGGGCCGAGCAGCCACCACGGGCGCTGCAGCCACCACTGCAGGGTCGGCTCGGCGCTGAGTCGCCCGCCAAGACTCTCGAAGATCCACAGGAACCCGGCGTAGGCGGTCATGTGCCAGACGAACAGGGTCAGGGCGGTCGCGTTGACCGCGACCACCACGCGCCACACCCACCGGCGCTGGAGCGGCCGGGCGGCCAGGGGTGCGGCCAGCAGGATCAGGCCGAGCTGGAAGGTGGCCAGCGCGGCGATCGTGGCGTTCGGGGGGAACATGTTGGACTCGGTGTCGCTGGGCAGGGCCACCATGGAGCGCGGATAGCCGAGCGTGGTGAGCAGCACCAGGCCGAACATGCCGGCCGCGGCGATTCCCGCCCGCCGGCCGGTGGTCCACGCCGCGCCATCGGTACGCCAGAGGTACCCGAGCTGGTGGGCGAACAACCACACCAGCCCCGCCGAGGGCCCCCC